>DATGVJ010000527.1:0-7702 GCA_035300505.1 Xanthobacteraceae bacterium | reverse complement strand
AAGGATATCACGCACCATCAGCGGCTTCGCCTGCTGGCTGATCTCATTCGCTGTACAAAGACATTGGAGGCCGCGGTCGCGAAACTGGATTCACCAGGTGAAGGATAGACTTGGCTCGCCGTCACCGTTTGGTCGGCACTTCTAGCCCATGTCTTTCATTACGAACATGTCTTGCTTTTTGAACATCCGCTTCGCATCATGCGCCAATTCGCCCGCGCCCCATCCCCTTCCGCCACGCTTATCGAACCGTTATAGTGGTCGCCAAGGCGTTGGGTTATTCGTCGAGCTGCCGATGGGATGTGCCGAGGTCCCACCACAATGGCAGCGATCGTGCCGTCGGCAGGCATCCCCCTGGCCGCTGCATTTTTGGCATCGACAAACCATTCGCATTCCATCGGCTTTGCGCGCATTCGTGGCACAAGCGATGAGACTGATAACAGGGAGGACATCGCATGCTCTGCCTACGCTCGATTGCTGCGACTGCGTTCGCGCTGGTTGCTTCCGTTGCAACGCTCCAGGCGTTTGACAGTACAAAATATCCGGACCTCTCGGGCCAATGGCTTGGGGTACGCCTGCCGGTCGGGGGCCAGCCGGCGTTCGATCCGACCAAGGCCTGGGGACGCGCCCAGCAGGCGCCGCTGACGCCGGAATATCAGAAGGTGCTGGAGGCGAGCCTCGAAGACCAGAAGAACGGCGGCCAGGGCAATTGGCATCCCGGCGATTCCTGCCTGCCGCCCGGCATGCCGGCCATGATGACGCTTTTCCAGCCGATGGAAGTGATCGTGCTGCCGGAGACGACCTATATCCGCATCGATCACACCCACGAGTCGCTACGCCGGATCTATACCGACGGACGCGACTGGCCAAAGGAGCCGATCGAACCGACGTTCGTGGGCTACTCGATCGGCAAGTGGATTGATGAGGACGGCGACGGCAAGTTCGACGTGCTCGAAGTGGAGACGCGCCACCTGAAGGGTCCCCGTCCGCTCGATCCCGCCGGCATGCCCACCCACGTCGACAACCAGTCGATCGTCAAGGAGCGCATCTTCTACAGCAAGACCGATCCAAAAATCCTGCAGAACGAGATCACGTTGATCGACAATGCATTCACCCGGCCCTGGACTGTGTTGAAGAGCTACCGTCGTCACCCGGAAAAGTATTCCGAGTGGCAGGAAAACGTTTGCGCGTCTGAAAACGTGCTCGTCAAGATTGGCAAGGAGACCTATTTCAAAGGTGCCGACGGCAACCTCATGCCAACGCGTAAAGGTCAACCTGGACCGGATTTCAAATATTTCCAGCAAGTGTCGAAATAACATGTGGCGAGAAGGTGCGGCAGCCCAAGGCGCCGCACCTCACTTTAGCCCAATGACCATCGTGGGAGGACGACAGCCGTGAATTACCAGAAATCGATCGGAGCCATCGCGCTCGCGGCCTTGTTGTGGGCAACCGTGGGCACAGTTCAGGCATTCGATGAAGCGAAATATCCAGACTGGAAAGGCCAGTGGCGCCGCGGCGACGCCGGCGGCCCGCGCTACGACCCCAGCAAGCCGCTCAACGCACAGCAAGCCCCGCTGACGGAGGAATACAAGGCCATCTACGCCGCCAGCATCGCGGACCAGAATGCCGGCGGACAGGGCAACGACCCGACCTACACCTGCGTTCCGCCCGGCATGCCGCGGATCATGAGCATCTACGATCCATTGGAAATCGTCATCACGCCTTCGACCACCCACATGTTCATGCAGCACATCCACGATTCGCGCCGCATCTTCACCGACGACCGTCCCTGGCCGACTGATTTTGAGCCCACCTTCGCGGGCTATTCCATCGGCAAATGGATCGATACCGACGGCGATGGCCGCTATGATGTGCTCGAAGTCGAAACCCGCGATCTGAAGGGCCCGCGCGCTTATGATGGGTTGGGCCTTCCGCTGCACCGGGACGACAAGACCATCATCAAGGAGCGGCTCTATACCGACAAGGCCAATCCCAACATCATCATCAATGAGATCACGACAATAGACAGTGCGCTGACGCGGCCGTGGACGGCGACCAAGAAATATCGTCGCGTGGCGACGAATGACAAGGCGGTCTGGCCGGAATCAGTTTGCGCCGAAGGGAACCAGCATGTCGAGATTGCTGGCCAAAACTATTTCCTTGGCGCCGACGGCCTGCTGATGCCGACGCGCAAGAACCAGTCGCCGCCCGACTTGAAGCATTTCAAGTAGACCGGCGAACTATCGGCGGATTGAGGAACGGCCTGGAGCGATATATCGGCCAAGTTAGCGGGCCCAAGTCAACGGGCTGGCCGTTCCTGATTTATTAAATTACTTGGTGCCGGCAACTACGATGTTGCAGTATCACCAATCCTTGATGATTTTTGGTGCGTCAGCCAATTCGGCCAGGTCGAGTTCAAGTTGCACTTGATGCATCGGAAGCCATGCCCCGACGGTGAACCCACCGAACGCGTCAAGCGCTAGTTCGGATCGCCCATTTGAGAACAGCTGAATAATTCGCGATGGTTGGAAGGTGTCGTGGAGGAAGAACTCCACCCGATCTTTATCCTTGAGAACGACGCCGTCATCGGCGGCGACGGTCAATCTGATACCAACCCAATTCCGATCGTTGCCTCCGGTAAAGGACGCATTCAGGGAAAACCCGCTCTTCTTCGAGAGACCACCGAAACGGCCCTTCTGTGGGTCGTCAAGATCACTGACAGGAAGACGCAATGCCGGCGGATCGGCATTTTGCAGCGATGTGGCTTGTGCAGCGCCGGGCATTGACGAGGCATTCCCCTGCGGCGCCAAGCTCTCGATTTCGAGCGATGCGCGTCGAAGATTTTCATTCAGCTGTGCGGCGGGCATGAGCAGGTCGCCGGCAAGTTTTGAGAGCGTCGCCTGATCAATCTCCTTGCCGGCACCAGGATCGATCTTTAGCGACGCCGCGATAAGTCCACGCTGCTGTGGGGAGATAGATTTCAGCATCTCGTTAGCATGTGGTCCATGAGACTTGCGAGTCGCCGCCAAGAGACGCTGGATGCTTGTCGACAGGCCTGGGAGCGGATCGCGACCTTCGGTCGGCGGCGTCGGCGAGGTGTCACTGCCTATGAAAACTACCTCCTTAGCCGCGGAGGCGCGCCAAGCCAGCCACGGCGACATGGCGACACGGCCGCGGGACGCCGCACGAAAGCTTGGCGTGTCCGGGACCACCGCGGGAACAAACGCACTGTGCTTGGCTGCCCATTCCCAACAGCAAACGAGCATGGGCGGCGTGGTCAGGGGTTCTGCCCGGTCGTGCCCGAGTTGCCAGCCACACGCAATGACGTCGGGTATCGAGAGACTTCCCGCGAGGCCCGTCATCAACTCTTCGGCCTTGATGCGCCATCGGGACGCAAATTGGGTCTGTGCAGCGGCGAAGTCACCGTTGGATCGTAGCGGATAAGGGTCGTCCAGGGCCGGCGACTTTTGTTCCTCGAGGCGGGAGAGGATGAGCGCGACCGCATATAGACGCAACAGCGGATCTGCCCCACGAGTCGCAATCCTTTGCAACATCCTCTGGTCTAAGGGATCGCCGCCAGCCGAAAGCGCTCGCAACAGTATTTCGGCCATGCGTACGGCGTCGGAGTGGATATCGATTGGGCTCCCCAACGGAGCGGTGGCGACAATCGTTTTCTGCGGGTCCACGCCGCCAAAGGATCGGCGCGCATACTTTTTGCCCTCCGCAACAATCGTCTCGGTGGAAGTCTGGCTGATGAAGACCATGGTACGGCGCTTATCGATGGCGACCACAGTCTGATCCAGTGTCATTCCGTTATAGGCATCGTAGCGAAGCCGGTAATTGCCGGGGGGGACATGATAGACGCGTAACGCCCAGCCACTCGACTCGCCGGACTGCTCGCGCGCGGCTTCGACAGAACTGCCGTCAGACCGCATCGCGATCTCATCGCGATTGAAGAGTCGGATTCCGCTTGAAAGCTGTCCGAGCCGTGACGGGTCGTCAGTCCGCTCAAAGATGAAAATGTCTGCGTCCCGTCGGCTGTGTTGCAGCGGCGGACTCAATGCTGGGAATGGTTCCGCACCTCCCGAACCGGCTCCGAAACCAAGATCAGGACTCGGCACGCGCAATGCGCGCTGGATCGGTAAGAGGCGGACGATTTCTTCATGAATCTTCGAACCTGCTATCCACTTGACGATATAGACACCCTCCGGAAGGCGTTGCTTGACTTGTTCGGTGCCCCGTGCCTGGACATGATAATTGCCGTCAATAATCTGGATTTCGACCCCGGGCGGGCCGTCGACGATCATCAACGGCGCACGCACTTTCTTCGTCCGCGTCTTCGTCCGCGGTTTAAAGTTCGACATGCGTGGCCCCCGGACCATCGTGCTTGAAAGTCTTGATGAACGTGTGATCGGGCGACTCGAGGGAATAGATCGTTCCGGCCTCGGCTTGGAGCGTGACAGCTGCCTGACCGGCGGCGAACGGTCCATCGAGAAGTTGCCCGTTGTGCGCAGTCAGTTGAACAAGCGATCCAGGAGCCAACGTCCTGAAGGTGACGACAATGGGAAGAGATAACGTGGTGGCTGGCCCGGTCAGGAGATAGTACGGTGGATTTCGAGGTTCAATTTCGAATTGGGGATGCTGCTTGCCATTTCCGAGAATACGCTCCACGCCGGTACATACATAGTTCTCGAGATCGTTGAGCGTGAGTTGGTTTTGATCATTGCGGCGACGCCTCAACCCTTCGACCAGGACTTGTGAGAACGCACCGCGCGTTGGCGCCGCTTCAGGTGCTTCAAACGACTTGGCGCCTCGCTTGGCGGCACGCCCAACCCCATACGGCGCATCGGGAACAAGGCTTGTTGGAAAACCGAGGGCGGGGGCTGTCTCATTGAAGTTCATCGGCGTTCGGCAGCAGTCGAGGAACATGACGACTTCCGAGAGCCCTTGCGCGAGCAATCCGCGGCGCAAGTCGTCGCAAGGAACCAGACCGTTGGTCGGCGGTCCAGGGACGAAGTCATTGGTGATGAAACAGATCTGCGGATCCCTCTGCACATCGAGGGAAACGGTTTGCACGCCGTGACCGGCAAAGAAAACGTATATGCGTTCGATGCCATTCCTGGCAAAGTCTTGCGTCAATTTGAAAGCCGTGTCGCTGATATCACGAAAGTTGGGTGGCCGTGTCCGAACCGGCGTGCCGGCCATTTTCCAAGGTGTCGGTGCAAGGAGATAGTTTGCGAGATGCGCGGACGGTGCCGCAGGGTCCGGATAGGTCCAAAAGAAGAGACGCTGCGGCGGGACAGCTCCGCCATTTGGATCCAGCGCCCAGTCCGCGAAATCAGCCGCATCAGCGACCGCACCGTAAAGACGACTCATCCCGCTTTCCACGGGGTAATCGTTGATTCCGACAATCAGAGCGCAGGAATTCATGGCGCCGCCTCGTTGAAGAAGGTCGCCACGCTTTCAAGCGTCTTGGGGTCGTCGTCGAACGCACCGTGAGAAGTTGCCGCGGTGGATCGTCCCGGCCCGCCGTTACTGACCGCATAGACAGTGCTGTGATCTGGCGCTGTCAGGAATGCGGTCGACTTCTGCACCGCATCGACCTGATCAGGATCCGTCAGCCACGCCGGGTCAGCGCTGAGGAAACGCTGCATGCCCAGGAGGGGCGCGTCCGGGAACGCATCGTCCTTTGCCTCCTCGAAGAGACCAGAGACAAGGTAGAGCAGCGAACATGGGTATATGAAGCCTGTGCCCGGCCCCAATACAGGGTCCTGATGCTCGAGTTCATCCCGCATGGTGAACATCCGGAACCGCTCCACAGACGCAGCTCCCTGCTTGATCGCGTCGGCGAAGAAATCGACCCTGACCGCGGGTGCCAGAAACGCCACGCGCGCCCGCGGCGCATTCGGTACCCCGACCATTGCCTTGAGCATCGCCGATGCAAAGATCGCTCCTGCACTATGGGCGGAGACTGCGAACCGCGGTGGTGGTGCCGCCGCAAGCGCGGCAACGAGAGCGGTCCCGAACCCATCCTTTGCAAAATGGTCGGACGCGTCGGTTTTCATCATTCCCCAGATCGTGGCGCCGATCAGGTCGCCATACATCTCGCGTGCGAGTTCCTCAACCACGGTCGGATAGAAACCATGGTCTCGTTTTCCGCGGAATCGGCGAATGATCCGGATCACGATGGCCACCGCATGCTTGATCAGGAATTTCCCGACTTCCACCGCGGTGAGCAGGGAGCGGGCGGCAGGTTCGGCAGGCATCGCGGTCGTGAGGTCCGTCTTGATGTCCAAATCCAGGCGATCGAACGCAGCGCGTCCGCGGTTCGGATTGCCTCTAGGTGCCAGGCTGCGCCCCTGGGCAGGATCGAACGTCAGCGTCGCCGCAATATCGTCGACCGCTGCCGAGAATTCCGTGTCGAGTTGAAGGGTGAGGGTGAACTCGGCAGCGAGAGCATTGTCGGTCTGCGCCGTCACCGAAGGACCCCGTCCTGTCGGCGTATCGCGCTCGATGGAAACGTTGACGTCGGCGAATGGATCGCCGCCGGAACGATCCTGCAATCGAGCCGCGATTTCCGTGGCTGTGAGGCCGTGCGCCGAAAATGCAGAGCGGCCCTCGACGCCGGGAATACCCAATTTGTTGCTGACAAAGGCGATCAGCTTCTTGAGCACGGCATTGTAGATGCGGTCGTTGTTGAACAAGTCCGGCCAGTTCGTCTTGAGCGTTTCGAGCGGACCGGTACGCCACACCACGTAGATTTGCTCCCAATCGGGCCCAAGCCCGAAACCGTCGGGCGCTGGACCGCCCAGGCGCTGGGCGGCCGCTTGACCAGCCGCCTGATTGACGAGCCCGCCGTGAATGTGGAGCAGAACCTTGGACTGTTTGTTTGTCAGGCGCTGGACCAGGCTCGTGAACGCAGGCAAATCGACCGCATCAAGCTTGCCATCTCGCGTGAGGAAGATGTTGTTCGCCATGGGTTTCCCGCGCGTCCTGGATTGAGGTTGACCACGACATCGACGATCGGTGTCGGATCCACACGTCGTCAGCGTTTCATCAATTTAAGCCATGCCGCATTCGCTCATCGACGCATCAATTGATCTGGGGCGAAAGAGGTTCGTCGAAGAATTCATTCGAAAATTGGACCATGGCGTTCGGAATTCCAAAATCATCCATTGGTATCGGGACCGTCCATACCAAAGTCCCGGTAGAACACCGATTTTGCGGCATCGAGATGGCGCGGATGAATGTACGTTTTCAGGTCGGACCACGGCAGGTCAAACGCAATCCTGCGATTTCAAACCTCAATGTGCAGCAAAAAATTTTGATTGCAGGTTGAATGGGAGAATTTGTCACTCGCGACAATGACGACAAATTCCATTAAGCTTGCATGCCGTTATGCAACGTATCAATGCTCATCATCACGATCGCATGACCCTCGGCAGGCCATGAACCAAATGCAGGAGAGGCAAGATGGCAACATATTTGCGTGCGCTTACCGCATTTCTGCTCTCAGTCATACCGCTTGCGGCTGAAGAACTCCCCAAGGAGTTGCTTCTGATATGCGAGGGCGACATGAACGCCGTCATGGATGTGCCGAAGCCGGAATCGCGCAACGCCAGATTTAGAATTAGCCTACATTTGAAGGACGGGTCCGTTTCGGACACCGCGACCAACGTCGTCGAGGGAACCGGCTGCGTGCAGG
>DATGVJ010000526.1:0-7563 GCA_035300505.1 Xanthobacteraceae bacterium | reverse complement strand
CGGCTGCAGAAGTGTTCCGTAACAAGATCAAAGCCGTTGAGCTTGAGGCCGAGCGGCTGCAGCAGGAGGCGATGTACGAGTTGGCACAGGCTCAATCCGAAGGCCGGTCGGGGGTGTCGTCCCAAGTGACTGCGCACCAAGAGACGGCGCACCAAGAGGCGGCGCGCCACAATGTAGCAGCCTATGAAACGATGTTGGGGGCGCCCTTGCCGGCCCCTGCGGTCGAAGCCTTGCTTGAAAACTTCGCGGCGATGAACACGGGAGGTTGATGATGGACCAGGAGACATACGATCGCGGGCTTGCCATGCGTCGGAAGGTATTGGGCGACGCCCATGTGGATCGGTCGATGCAGAATGTCGACGATTTCAATCGCGACTTCCAGCGCATCGTGACCCAATACGGCTGGGGGGAATCCTGGGGTGATCCCACCCTGACCCCGCGCGAGCGCTCCATCCTCAATCTCGGCATGATCGCGGCGCTTGGAAAAATGCAGGAATTCGAGACCCATACGCGCGGCGCGCTGCGCAATGGCCTGACCCCGAACGAGATCCGGGCGGTGTTGACCCAGGTTGCGGCTTATTGCGGCCTGCCCGTCGGGGTGGACTGCTTTCGGGTGGCCGGCAAGGTCATCAACGAAAGCAAGACGCCCTGATCAGCGCTACGCCGACGGCACCAGCAGCGGTATTTCCGGATCCTTAATGCCGCGTTATCAAATGGTTGGTAATTTTAACCAACCCTGTCTTGAATGCGCCTTGATCGTAGGCAATTTCGCTTGGAAAGGTGCAAGGGCTCGCGATCGCGAACCGCGTGATGGGAACCATGCGGTTGCAAGCGTGTGATCGCCGAGGAGGGGTACCGAGGAGGGGTCATGTTGCTGCGCGCTTTAGGTGCCATTACGGCTTTTGTGATCGGTTTTGCGGGCGTGACGAGCCCTGCGTTGGCGCAAATCTATCCGCCGGGGCCACGTTATGTGCCGCCACCTCCGCCGTTCCGTCAGCTCCCGCCGGCTGACCTCGACGACGATTTGCCGCCCTTTGATCCGCCGCCCGGCTATCGCCAGCCGGCACCGCCGCCCTATGCGCAGCCACCGCGCGGCAATGGGCCGATCTACGTTGCGCCCCCGCCACAAGTCCGCGCCTATCCGGCGGAACCGGAACCCTATTATGAGCCCCTGCCGCCGCCTGGTGGCTATCGCGAGCCCCCGCCTGGCGGCGCTTATCGCGAGCCACCGCCCGGCTATGAACCAATCGAGCCGCGCGGACGTACGGTACTCCCCATTCCGAGCCCGCTCGACATCCTGCGGCCACCGGGAGGCATGAATAGCGTCGATCGCAACATGGACCGCGATGTCGACCCCGGTCCGAACAACCGCGGCACGACCGGCAGCATTTATTCGGCTCTTCCGCCCGAAGAACGCCCGGAAATCGGACCCCGGAAGGATTTGCCGCCAAACTTGCGCCGCACCCAGGTCGAATACGCGACGCGCGAGCCGGCCGGCACCATCATCATCGATACGGCAAACACCTACCTTTATCTCGTGCTCGGTAACGGCAAGGCCATGCGCTACGGCATTGGCGTTGGCCGCGAGGGTTTCACCTGGGCAGGCGCCGAGCGAGTTTCCCGCATGGCGGAATGGCCGGACTGGCATCCGCCGGCGGAAATGATCGAACGCCAGCCCTATCTGCCGCGCTTCATGGCGGGCGGAGATGGCAATCCGCTTGGTGCGCGTGCGCTGTATCTCGGCAAGACGCTTTACCGGATTCACGGCACCAATCAGCCCTCGACCATCGGCACATTCGTGTCCTCGGGCTGTATCCGTCTCATCAATGAAGACGTCACAGACCTCTATCAGCGCGTCCAGGTCGGCACGCGGGTTGTCGTCCTTGCGGGCCGCCCGCCCGCCGCAACCGCCAATGCACGGCCGATGCAGGAGCAGGGGATGCCTCAGCAACCTTACAATCCGCTGGCGCCGCCCCCGCGACGGTAAGTTCTTCAGGACACCCAGGAAGTTCTTCAGGACACCCAGGCGTTATGCCCCGCGTATGCGGGGCATTTCATTTTGCTGTCCCGCTGGGTTTGAGAAAGTTGTATGCTTGCGCCAGAAGCGCGGGACATCCGATCATCGCGCCAGCAACATCAGGGAGGACTTCATGCGTTCGACGAACGACATTTCCCGTCGCCATGTGTTGAGCCTTGCGGGAGCCGCGGGTGGCCTTGCTTTCACGGGACTGCAGGCCGCTTACGCCCAGTCGCCGAAGAAAATCGAGCAACTCGACCCCGCGCTTGCGAATCTCATCGACACCGCGCAGCCGATCCAGGAATTGGCGACAGGCTTTGGCGGCGATCTCGGCCCTGCCGAAGGTCCACTCTGGTGGAAGGAAGGCGGATATCTGCTGTTCAACGACATCCACCGGTCAAGGCGCATGAAATATACGCCGGGCCCGGGTGGTGCGAAAGGAGTCGTGACGGTTGATCATGAGCCAACCAACCAGGCCAACGGATTGACGCGCGATATCGCCGGGCGTCTCATTTCGTGCGAGCACGAGACACGCCGCGTGACGCGGCGCGAACTCGACGGCAGCCTCACCGTCATCGCGAACAGTTTTCAGGGCAAGCGTCTCAATCGTCCGAACGACGTGATCGTCAAGTCCGATGGTTGTTACTATTTCACCGATCCGGGTGCCTTTGCGGTTCCGAACCAATGGGACCTGCAATATTCCGGCGTGTACCGCGTCACGCCCGATCTCGGCACCATGAGCCTGCTCGTCGACACCTACATCGTGCCCAATGGGCTGGCATTCTCGCCCGACGAAAGCGTGCTCTACATCAACGACTCCCGCCGCGGCCACATCAAGGCCTACGACATGCAGCCCAATGGCATGCTGGCGAGGGCGAGCGAGCGCGTGTTCGCAGATCTTACAGGCCCGGAGCCCGGCGTTCCGGACGGCATGAAGGTCGATGTGGCCGGCAATGTCTATTGCGGCGGCGCCGGCGGCGTCTGGATCATGGATTCGAAGGGCAAGAAGCTCGGCCGCATCGTGCATGGCCAGCCCGCGACCACCAATATCGGTTTTGGCGGGGCGGACTGGAAGACGCTCTACTTCGTCAGCCGCAGCACGCTGTTCTCGGTCAACCTCAAGGTCGCGGGAATTCCGGTGCCAGTCGCGGGGAAGAGGTCGTGACCGCTCCTGCTCATGCGTAACGCGCGTCGGGATGTGGTTGCTCACATCCCGCGCATCCATTGAAATCATTGATGACACAAAGGAGACCATCATGCGTGCGAGGTTTTCAGGCTCGATGATTCCGGTCGCCATTACCATGGCCGTCGTCACCGTTTTCATCTTTTCCAACACACGGACATCAGCTCAGGCTCCGGTGGTTCCAGGCGTGGTTTCACCAGCCGCGATGGCAGCACCTCTCGTGAAAACGCCTTGGGGTGACCCCGATCTGCAGGGGTTATGGACCGACGAAACCGACACGCCCTTGCAGCGCGCACCCCGCTTTGGGAACCAGGAGTTTTTCACCGAGGCTCAGCGGGATGACATGGATCGGCAACGATCGAACATGCAGGGTCGCGAAAGGCGCGAGGAGCGCGGGACCCTGGCTGACGTCGCGGGCGCATACAACGACGTATTTACGCCAAAGAAACGTACGGGCCTGCGGACTTCGCGGATTGTCGATCCGCCCAATGGCCGGCTGCCGCCCACGACACCAGAGGCCCAGAAGGCGGGCGCCGCCGAACGTGAATTTCGCCTGACCCTGTTGCAAGCAACCGAAGTGTGCAAAGATAAACGGTTGCCATGCAACGGCGGCAAGTACGATCCCGTTCCTTCGCCGCGATATGCGGAGCCTGCGCCTCGCTACAACACGGCGACCATCAATCGCTATTATAATCCGGAAGACGCTTCGCTGGCGGTGCGCTGCCTGATGGGCGGGCCGCTCGAAGTCGGCACCCTTGGCGCAATCGCCGATCGCATCAGCTTCCGGCGGATCGTGCAGACGCCCGGCGGCATTACGATGTTCTACGATGTGGGGCAGGGCCAGGGATGGCAGCGCAATATCGTCATGGACGGCAGCCCCCATTTGCCTGCCGGCATTCGCCAGTGGTACGGCGACTCGCGCGGCCGCTGGGAGGGCAATACGCTTGTGATCGACGTGACGAATTTCACTCCGAAGACAGATTTTCAGGGATCGCGCGAGAATCTGCACCTGGTCGAGCGGTGGACGCGCACCGGCCCGGCGACGCTTGAATATGCCGTGACGGTCGAGGATCCGACGGTGTGGACCCGGCCCTGGACGGCCAAGCAGGAATTCATTCTGCAAAACAACGAGGAAAACAGAATCTATACCGAGCCGCGCTGCCACGAAGGAAACTATGGGCTTCCGGGGTTGCTGCACGGACACCGGACGGAAGACATCGCCTTCAAGGAAGGACGAGGTGTCGATCCGAGAACCATAAGCACCATCTTTGCCAACGAAGGTGAACGCGATCCGTTGCAATAGCGACGGACCAACCGCGCGTGCCTCATTGAAAGCACTCGTCGCGATTTGTCCGAGCAAATCGCGACGCTCGGCTGCGGCGCGCGTGAATGACGACGTTGATGCGCCCAATTGGAGACTGACATGCGTTCTCGCTTTTCCAAACGATTGAATGTCGATGATTTCGCGACCGTAAACCGTCGTTTCCTGCTGCGCAGTCTCGGGGCGACAGCTGTTGTCACGACCACCGGAGGCCTGTTCACGAATCAGTTGTGGGCACAGCCTGTGTTCTCAGCCAACCCATTTTCGCTCGGCGTCGCATCCGGCGATCCACAACCGGACGGCTTCGTTCTCTGGACCAAGATCGCGCCGAAACCGCTGGATCATGGTGGTGGCATGCCGAAGCGGCCGGTTGAAGTCGGCTGGTCAGTGGCGACCGATCCTGCGATGCGGCAGGTGTCGCGCAAGGGGACCGCAATAGCACACGCCGAACTCGGTCATGCGGTGCATGTCGAGGTTGGCGAGCTCGATCCAGGTCGCGAATATTTCTATCAGTTTACGGTGGGCGGCGAGCGCAGTCGTGTCGGGCGCACACGCACGCTGCCGCCTGCAGGCGCCGCGCTTGCGCAGGTTCGCTTTGGCATCGCCGGGTGTCAACGCTATGAGGATGGGTTCTTCACCGCCTATCGTCGCATCGCGGACGAGCGCTTCGATTTCATCTACCACTACGGCGACTACATCTACGAACGCCGCGTGATGCGACCGGGCGATCGCGCCCAACCCGTTGTTCGCGTCATGCCGGGCGACCCGGACGAGGCGTTTACACTGGACGACTACCGACATCGCTATAGCGTTTACAAGCTCGATCCCGACCTGCAGACAGCGCATGCGTCGGCTCCATTCATCATGAGCTTCGACGATCACGAGGTCTCCAACGACTGGGCAGGCGAGTGGAACGAGGCAAGGGCCCCGGCCGAATTGTTCGTACTTCGCCGCGCGGCCGCGTTTCAAGCCTGGTACGAGAATATGCCGGTGCGCAAGACGCTGCTTCCCCGCGGGCCTGATATCCAGATGTACCGACGTATTGGAATAGGCGACCTCATGAAGATCGACGTTCTCGATACGCGTCAGTTTCGTTCTGCGCAGGCGTGCGGAGGTGGGATCCGGACCGGCTGCGCCGAGGCCTTGGAACCGCAACGCACCATGATCGGGCCTGCTCAGGAGCGCTGGTTGTATGATGGTTTCAAGCAGGCGACCGCGCGCTGGAACGTCCTGGCGCAGCAGGTCATCATGATGCGCAACGATCGCGACCCGGATCCAAACGTCTTCAGGCCGAGCATGGACAAGTGGGATGGCGCAGTGGCGGCGCGCGATCGGCTATTCTCCGCCCTTGAGGAATCCCGGGTGGGTAATCTTGTGGCGCTCGCCGGCGACATTCACAACAATTGGGCAGGCGAACTCAAGAAGGATTTCCTCAACGAAAAATCACCTACGCTTGGCGTCGAACTGGTGGGGACATCGATCTCGACCGACGGCGACGGCTTTGACATCAACGACAATTTCAAACGCCGTCTTGCAAAACAGCCTTATGTCAAGTTCTTCAATAGCCAGCGCGGTTACCTGCGCAACACGGTGACGCCGGAGCGCTGGCAAGTCGATTTTCAGGTGCTGG
The DNA here is from genome assembly GCA_035300505.1 of Xanthobacteraceae bacterium. Classification (GTDB taxonomy): domain Bacteria; phylum Pseudomonadota; class Alphaproteobacteria; order Rhizobiales; family Xanthobacteraceae; genus VAZQ01. The sequence goes on along the minus strand of DATGVJ010000526.1, from coordinate 1,412 downwards.
ACAAGGTCACAGCACCTGATGGCCGGATGTCGACCCGCAAGAGTATGGTAATCGAGAGCGGCAAGAGTTCGATTGTTGAAGCGTAGGAAGCATCAGAAATCCGGCTTCGCCGCAGTTGGAATCTGCGCACCCTCATCATTGTGAAAACCCATTCGGCCTTCGGCGCAGGCCTGTTCCGGAAACGCGGCACGATCGCGCAAATAGATCATGATCGCGGTCCAGGGGGTGGTGAAAGTACCCGGGTCCTCGATCGTGAAATCGACCCTGAGATACTTGTCCGCGTAATTGGGGTTATAGGGGCCGCCGGCGCGCCTGTTCTCCTTTGTGCCGCGCGCCATCGCGTCCTTGGCCTCTGCGTAATCGACCAGCCGATGGCGCTCCACCACGTGCAGCTTCTCGGTATAGGGTGTGCCGAACAGGTCGATCATGGCATGCGGACGATCGGTGCGCACGCCCACGGTGTCGATCACCAGCGCGTCGCCTTCGTAACGGCCGACCGCATCGCCATGCCAGGACGGCGTCACCTTTGCGGAATGCTGCTGGTTCATGCGCACGCGGCGGACTTCATGGTTCTCGCTGAACAGCATCACGATTTCGTTCGGCAGCTGGAGCATCTCCATGCCCGCGTGCTTGAATAGGAACGGCATTGGTTCGGGCCAGCACGAATTGGCCGGATTCGGGAAAACCACGCCGGCCTTCGAAAGGTCGCCCTTCTTCTTCACGACTTCCGCGGCCCAGGGCTGCAGGATCGGATTGGTGTAATCACCGACCAGTTCGCTGTAGTTGCTCACGCCGGACCCGCGTTCGCGCGACAGGTTCGTCACCGGCCCGGGGCCCGATGCCGGCGGTATGAACCAGGGAAGATTGCCGTGCCGCCACATGCCGGAGAAATCCGGAATGGCGCTCTGCGCGGTGGCTTTGACCGGCGCGGCCGCGGGCGTCACCTGTCCGGCCGCCGGGCCGGCAGCCACCGCCATTATCGCCAGCAGGAGCAAATGCTTTTGCAAATTCATGTCGATCTCCCTTTATGTTTGTTCGCATTGAACGTCTGTCGATCAGAATTCCGGTTTGGCGGCCGTCGGAATCTGCCCACCCTCATCATTATGAAATCCCATCCGGCCTTCGGCGCAGACGATTTCCGGAAACGCTTCGCGGTCGCGCAAGTAAATCATGACGGCGTTCCACGGGGTAGTGAATGTGCCCGGGTCCTCGATGGTGAAATCGACCTTGAGGTACTTGTCATCATAGTTGGGGTTATAGGGCCCGCCGCCGCGGCGGTTCTCCTTCATGCCGCGAGCCATTGCGTCCTTGGCCTCGGCGTAATCGACCATCCGATGGCGCTCCACCACGCGCAGCTTGTCGGTATAGGGCGTGCCGAACAGGTCGATCATGGCATGCGGACGATCGGTGCG
>DATGVJ010000525.1:0-29885 GCA_035300505.1 Xanthobacteraceae bacterium | reverse complement strand
GGCCAGGATACTGCGGCCATGACGTGGACGAGACCACGGGCAGCGTAATACCGGCATGTTTCGCTAGTATGACACGATGCCAAGCCGGTCTCTTGTGATGAGGTGCGCAGGAGGCTTGAGCGAAGGCTCACCTCACGCCGCGCGTTGTCCAGACGCCTGCGGCGAGGAGCAGGGCCGCGAAGCCCCACACCGCCGCATAGCCGCCGGTCAGGTCGTGCAGAAGGCCCAGCAATGGCGGCGTTGCCACGGCGGCAATTTGATTGAGCGCCATCACGATCCCAAGCGTCAACCCGAGCTGTTCGGGCGGCGCAACGTCGGCAATGAACGCGACCCAGGGTCCGTACCAGCCCAAGCCGAAGAAGCCGAACCATGCGGAGATGAAAATCAAAAGCATCCATGACATCTGCGAATGGAGTAGGGCGAGCGCGATGAGGCCGGCCATTACGGCAAGCATGCTTGCAATCACAAGCAGGAACCGCGATGTGCCGGGGCGATCGCTCCAAGCGGCCAGGATCACGCGGCCCACGGCACCGCTTAGCTGCGTCACAAGCATGAGCCAGGCACCGTCCACTAAAGGGATGGAATGCTCGTCACGTAGGTACAGCATGAAGTAGATGAGGATGGCGAATTGTGCGCAGACAAGCGCAGTGCCGGAGAGGACGACGCTGCGCATCCAGGAATGACGCAGCATCGTCACGATCAACCCCAAACTCATGGCTGGCCGATTTCGCTTCGCGGTGGCGGCTGCCGCTGCGATCGGCGAACGGTACAAAGCTGCAAATGTTAGGCCGCCGATGAGGGACACTGCCATGCCGGTCAACAATGCGGTGCGCCAGCCGTAGACACTCGTGACGATCGGCAGGACCGCCGCAGCCGCAGCGCCGCCGAGCGGCAGGCCGCTCTGGCGGACGCCCATTGCAAAGCCCAGCTGATTGCCACGAAACCAATTCGAGACGGATTTGCTGCCGCCCGGCTGGGTCGTTGAATATCCGCATCCGACGATGAACAGCGCCGCGAGGAGAAAGACAAATCCCGGCGCCAGCACCGAGAGAAGGAGGCCTGACGCCAGGACAACCGCGCCCGCGCCGACAATCACCCGTTCATCCCGCCGGTCGAGGAGGTCACCCACGATAGGAAGAACGAAGATGGGGGCGGCGGTGGCCGACGCCATCAGCAGCCCCACTTCAAAGCTGTTGAGCTTGAAATCCTCCTGGAAAAATCCGGCAAGAATACCCAACCCCTGCATCACGAACGAGGCTGCGGCCTGAGCGCAAGTGGCGGCAGCCAGCACGATCCAACGGTAGTCGATCGTGTGTCCCGACCTGATTTCGTGTTGCATGCGTTATCGTTCAGCCCAACAGCTCGATCTTGAATCCCGCGCGTGCCATCATGGCATCACGCGCTTCCTGCGCCAGCCGCATCACGCGCGCGCGATCGATGCCGACGAGGCTGCCGCGCCACTTCTTCACCTTGCCGGCGATGAAGACCGTGTCGACATGGCTCGGGTTCATCATGTTGGCGACCACGCTTGGGGCGTTGTTGAGCGGCCAGAGATCGAAAGTGTCGGTACGCAGCATTACGATATCGGCGTCCTTGCCGGGTGCAAGCGTGCCGACCTTGCCGTCGAGCCCGGCAAAGCGGGCGCCCGCGAGCGTCGCGAAGCCCAAGACCTCGCGGCAGGTGAGGAGAGGCGGAACGTTTGATTCGTTGCGGCGCATGCGCTGCTGCACGCCCAGCCGCTGCAAGTTGTACGCCGTGCGCATGATCGAGAACATGTCCTGCCCGACGGTGGTGCCGTGATCGGAACTCAGGCTCGGCCGCACGCCCTGGTCGAGCGCATCCTGAATGGCTGGAAAGCCATGGCCCATCGCCATTTCGAGCGGCGGCGACAGTGACACCCGCGCACCGATGCCTTTGATTACTTGCCAGGCTTCATTGTTGAGATGCGTCGTGTGAATGAAGGCGTCGCCTTCGCGCAGCAGCCCAGCTCGGGCGAGAGCGATCACGGGCGCCGGATTGACCCGATAGTGCATGACCGCCGGTATGCCGGCGTTGCGGGCGGCCGCGACGGTTTGCGGGTCGAGGCTCGATGCCAATCCAAGCGTCAGCAGTTGGTCTTTGGAATTGAAATACGTACGCTGCAGCCGAGGGAGATCCTGCGGGTAACGCGCGGCGGGGCCGGAGCCGCGGCCATAGCCGAAGAGCGCGCGGATGCCGGCATCCTGCAGCGCGCGGATACAGGCGTCGCTGTGCTCGGGCGAATGGCCGATCTGGGAGAGATCGACAATGGTCGTGGTGCCCATGTCGATAAAACCGAGCGCCGACATCAGCACGCCCGCATAAACGTCGCTAGGCGAATAAGCCGGCGTCAGCAGGTTCTGGACGTCGCGGTTATAGTCGGGATCGACACGGCCATTGGGCAGGATGGAGCGCAGAATTCCCTGATAGGAATGACTGTGGGTGTCGACAAATCCCGGGATGAGGATGCGGTTGGTGGCATCGATTACTGCGGTGTCGCCGGAAGCTGCCATCTCGGGACGAATTTCACGGATCTTGCCGTCCTCGATCAGCACGTCGGCCTTGGCGAAATCGGTTCCCGTCAGGGTGAGCACCACGCCGTCCTTGATCAGGATGACGCGACGGCTCTGCAGTTGCGCGAGTTCGAGATCGGCGCTCTGCGCCTGCGCCGGAGTTGTTGGAATTTGCGTTGCCGTGCCGGCCGCCATGAGGGTTGCGCCGGCGGCGATGAGGCTGCGGCGGGAAGGGCACGTTTGTGATGCTTTGGGTGAATTGGCCGGTATCTTCTTGACTTGCTTGTCCATGGCTTATCTCCCGGCAAGGATCTGGGTTGAGCTCCAACGCGCGTTGAAGACGCGCGAGAACGCGCTGATGGCGAAACCCATCAACCACAAACGGAAGCCTATCATTTTGCGGCTCGCGGCGTTGATGGGTTTCGGAAAAGCGCGCAAGAAAGAGCGCGCCTTTCCTCTACCCATCCTACGAATCGTGGCAGCTTTGCTGCTTGTTCGTTTCGCGCTCATTGGATACCCTTGGCGACACGAGAACAAGCCGGTGCTCTCCAGGAATAAACGCCAGATAGGAGGCTCTTCGCATGGCCGATTTCAACATCATGGTGAACGGCATGGTTCGGTCCGTGGGTGCCACGCCCGATACGCCGCTGCTCTATGTCCTGACCAACGAATACGAACTCAAGGGCCCGCGCTTCGGCTGCGGTTTGGCGCAATGCGGTTCGTGCTCCGTGCTGGTCGAAGGCGTCGAGACGCGCTCCTGCGTGACGCCGGTCTCCAATGTGGTGGGCAAGTCCGTCACTACGCTCGAAGGGCTCCCCGCGCTCTATGCGCAGCAGAAGGGATTGACGCAGGCGCCCGCGATGCATCCCTTGCAACAGGCTTTCATCGACCAGCAGGCAATGCACTGCGGTTACTGCTACAACGGCATGACGATCAAGGGCTCTGAACTGCTGGCGCAAAATCCCAAGCCCACGGAAGCCCAGATACGTGCCCATATGAACGGTCATCTCTGCCGCTGCGGCACCTATCCGCGCATCATGAAATCGATACAGCTGGCGTCGGCCAAGATGGCGGGAGAGACGCGATGAACATGCATATCGATAATGATCTCACGCGTCGTGATCTGCTCAAAGGCGGCGGCGCCCTCATTGTGGGTTTCAGTCTTGCGGGCGGCACGCTCACCGCGCGAGCCGCGCGCGGCGATGTGGCCGGGCCGCCGGATCCCAGTACTGTCGACACCTGGATCGCCATTCATGCCGACAACACGGCGACGATTTATTTCGGCAAGTGCGAACTCGGGCAGGGCAACACCACGGGCCTGTTGCAGATCGCGGGTGAAGAACTCGACATGGGCATGCACCAGCTCAAGGCGGTGCGGCTCGACACAAATGTGACGCCAAACCAGGGCGCGACGAGTTCGAGTTCATCGATCCATCGCGGTGGTCCGCAGCTGCGCGCGGCTGCCGCCGAAGCCCGCCAGGCGCTCATAGCGCTTGCCTCGGTCAAGATCGGCGTACAGACCGGCAGCCTCACCGTGCGGGACGGCGTGGTATCGGTCGACGGCGAGAACGGCGGGCGTTCGGTCCGCTATGGCGAACTCATTGGCGACAAGCCGTTCGATGTGAAGTTTACCGGCACGGCGCCGCAGAAGCCGATCAACCGTTACCGGCTCGTCGGCACTTCGGTGCCGCGCGTCGACATTCCGGAAAAGGCCGCCGGCACATATACGCATATGCAGCACCTGCGCGTGCCCAATATGCTGCATGGCCGGGTGGTGCTGCCGCGCGGGCAGCGCGCCTACGGGGCCGGTGCCAAGCCGTTGAGCGTGGACGAGAGTTCGATCCGCGACATTGCGGGCGCCCGCATCGTGCGCAAGGGCGACTTCGTCGGCGTCGTGGCGGAGCGCGAATGGGACGCAGTGAAGGCCGCCGCGGCGCTGAAGGTGACTTGGCAGGACGGGCCGGAGATGACCGGCAACGCAACCTTGTTCCAGAAAATGCGTTCCGAAAAGACCACCGACACGGTCATCGCCGACTGGGGCGACCTGGTAAAGGGCGCGAAGGAAGCCGTGCATTTTGCATCCGCTACTCATTATTGCCCTTATCAGGGGCATCTGCCGTTTGCGCCGAATTGCGCCATCGCGGATGTGGGGCCCAACGGCGCACATGTGATGTCGTCGACACAAGACGTCTACAACGCGCGTTCCATGCTGGCCACCGTGCTCGGGATTTCGGCCGACAAGGTGCGCGTGCAATACTACGAAGGTTCCGGCACCTTCGGGCGCAGCTGCTACGAAGACGCCGCCCAGGCGGCCGCGATCATGTCGCAAGCGGCCGGGCGGCCGGTGCGCGTGCAATATATGCGCTGGGACGAGCACGGTTGGGACAATTACGGCCCCGCACATTTAGCCGATGTCAGTGCCGGCACGGACCAGAACGGCAATCTGGTGATGTACGAGTATCACGGCTGGCAGCATGGCTGGACCGTGACGTCGACGGTGCAGGACATCTCAACGCAGAAGAAAGGCGTGGAGCGTGCCGGCGGGACGAATTCGATCACCGTCAATCCGATGAGCACGGGATCGATGTACAAGGTGGCCAACCGCCGCGTCGTCAGCCATGCGGTGCCGATGGAAGGCTATCTCCGTGGAGCCGCGCTGCGCTCGCCGCTCGATCTTTCGTTTGCGTTTGCTTCGGAACAGGTGATCGATCAACTCGCCCATGCGAACCGGATGGACCCTTTAGAGTTCCGCCGCCGGAATATCGGCGACAAGCGCTGGCTTGGCGTGCTCAACGCGGCGGCGGAAGCCGCCAAGTGGCAGCCGCGTGTCATGGCTTCGTCATTGTCCGATGCCGACGTCGTGACCGGCCGAGGAATCGGGCTTGGCACCCATCACGTGTCTTACGGGGCCGCCGTGGCCGACATCGAAGTCAACAAGCGTACCGGCAATATCGTGGCGTTGCGCGTCTATGCGGCGATGGACTGCGGCCTGACCGTCAATCCCGCGCTGGTCGAGAACCAGATCGAGGGCCAGGTGATCCAATCCGTCAGCCGCGTGCTCAAGGAGGAGGTGCTGTTCGACAAGAACAGCGTGACCAGCCTGGATTGGTCCACTTATCCCATCCTGCGCTTTGCCGAGCATCCGACGGTCGTGCCCATTGTGGTGCAGCGCATGGATGAACCCTCGACCGGGGCGGGCGAAGAGGTGATGGGCGCGACCACGGCGGCCGTGGCCAATGCGTTCTTCGACGCAACGGGCGTCCGCCTGCAGCAGTTCCCGATGACACCGGTACGCGTGCTCGACGCGCTGAGGCGAAGGAGTGCCGATGCGCTGTAGTTCATAGGCGCTAGGATAAGGGATTTCGTAGCCCGGATGGAACGCCAAATCGCTCTATGCGATTTGGCCTGAAATCCGGGTTCGCGCCACACAACGGGGTTCCCCGCATTGCGCCAAAGCGCGCGAAGGGCCGCATTGGCTTCATGCGGGCTACGAAGTCCCGCCCTGGACAATGTTGCGGGAACCTGAAATAGACCAAGGAACGTATTTGAGCGTCGTCACCGAATCGTCGCTTCGCCACCCTTTCCCGGGGATTCCAGCGTTTCATGAAACAGCGTCTTCCGCCGTTAAGCAAAGCCGAGATGCGCGCTGCCGCCGAGCGCGCGGTGTCCCAGGCCAGCAAGCCGATCGTCAAATTGCCGACCAAACTTACGCGACAATGCGGCCGGTGTGGCGAATTCGCTTCTGTCATGGTCGAGCCTGGCGAAGAAGCACCGGAATTCAAGTGCAAGGTTTGTGACCGATCCCAGAAATAGGCCTTTCCCCCGCTCTCGGGGGCAGCCGGCAGTCACCCGCAAACAGGCCGGTGGGGTCGAGTCGCGCTGGACCAAGTACCAAAGTACTGGGTGTCGATTCACGACCAATTCGAATTCGAATAGTCTCTAACTAATTAAAATTACACATGTATTTCAAACGATGTGGGGGGTCGCCAACCAGGACCTCAGGCTGATTTACCTTGTAGCCCATCGGCAACACACTGCCCCAAAGCGCGGCGAACAAAACGCCTCGCCCAGGGGAATGCACCAATGGACAAGATTTACAGGTTGCCGAAGGACCCATCAGGGTTGGTCACCGATCAAGAACTTGTCGACGCCATCGTGCAACGCGATCCGCACGCCATGGCGCTGCTGTTCGCACGTCATAGTGTGTCGATATATAGGTTCGTCGTAAGGTTGTCCGGCGATCAGTCCCTGGCCGAGGACGTTGTCAGCGATGTATTCCTCGACGTCTGGCGTGGAGCGAACAAATTTAGAGGGTCATCGCGCGTGTCGACGTGGTTATTTGCCATCGCGCGCAATAAGGCGATTTCCGCGCGCCGTTACCAACCAGTATTTGTAGCAGACGATGATGACGCTGTGCCTATTGCATTGTCTGCGGCCGATATCGAGGCTGATTTCGATCAATCGAGCCGCCGCACCCTGATACGCAAGTGCCTGATGCAGCTGCCTTCGGTGCAACGCGAGGTTCTCGATCTTGTCTACTACCATGAAAAATCAGTCGCAGAGGTTGCGATGATTGTTGGCATCCCGTCCGGGACGGTCAAGACGCGCATGTTTCGTGCACGCGGACGAATGGTGGAGCTGCTAAAGGGGGCAGGCGTGGTCGATTTCCAAATGGCATAAGTGCCTCTCCCTTGGTCGCGCGGTTTCATCCTAGTACTCCAGGATCAAGACCAAGGTATTGCTGGTCGGCAAACGGTCGGCGTCACAATAATGAAGTGACACAAAGCTTTTATTGAAATTCCCCATCTGGTTTTTGCCACGGCCCAGGACATTCGGCTGATTTACGAGCCATCCAATCCTGAATTACATGCGCTCACAAGACTGTTGCGCTTGTGTGTCGGGGGACACCTTTACTCGCACCGGGGATCGGCCAGAGGAGTATCCATGAACAAGATAAATACCCAATTTTGGCTTGGCGGCCTGGTCGCACTCGTGTTCGCTCTGCCTGTGGTCCCTGTGGCCAATGCGAATGAGGCGATATTGCCGTGCGTGCTGCGTGATCTCGATCTTGTGACACTTATCGAAGAGCACGGAAATGCCAATGCGGTGCCCGGTCAAATTCTGGCCGACGCAATGTTGGCCGTTATTGAGGCCAGGACTCCCTGCTTTGCAGGCCGGGTGGCCGAATCGCTTGCTCAATATGACCGGATTGCCCGGCGCATTTTGGAAAGCAGCATTCTCCATAGGCCCCAAGATAGGCCACATGACGCCGCGCAGCGGCTGGGCCAATGACGCCCGCAGCGGCTAAGCGGGATGGCATGGTTTGACCAACGGAACTCCGAACGGCTTGGTTCGTAGTTCCGCGTTTACGCGGTCTTTCTTGCTGCGGTAAGTCTTTGAAGAGCCCGCCTGCGGCGAAGCCGCCGTAATGGCGGGATTCCAAACGCATGCCGTCGCCGAGGCCGTCACCCGATCTCTGATCGGGTGAACCTCGAAGGGCCACTACACATCCAGCATGTCTGGCGTTGCAAACTCGGCGCGTTCCTGAATGAACTCAAAACGCGCCTCGGCTTTGGTTCCCATCAGGCGCTCGACCGATTTCTCGGTGTCCTTGCGGTCGTCGGTCAGGAGGATGACCTTGAGCAGCGAGCGCTTTTTGGGATCCATCGTGGTCTCTTTGAGCTGTGCGGACATCATCTCGCCGAGACCCTTGAAGCGACCGATTTCGACCTTTGCGTTGGCGTTGAACTCCTTTTTCAGGATTTCGCCCTTGTGCTTGTCGTCGCGCGCGTAGAACGTTTTTCCGCCATGTGAAAGGCGGTAGAGCGGTGGGACAGCCAGGTAAAGGTGGCCGTTCTCGATCAGCTTGGGCATTTGACGGTAGAAAAAGGTGATGAGCAGCGAGGCAATGTGAGCGCCGTCGACATCGGCGTCCGTCATCACGATCACTTTTTCGTAGCGCAGGTCTTCATCCCGGTAGTGAATGCCACTGCCGGAGCCCAAGGCCTGAATGAGATCGGAGAGTTGCTGATTTTGCGCCAGCTTGTCCTTGCCGGCCGATGCGACATTGAGAATCTTGCCGCGCAGCGGAAGGATGGCTTGCGAAGCGCGGTCGCGTGCTTGTTTGGCGGAGCCGCCGGCCGAGTCGCCCTCGACGATGAACAGTTCGGATCCTTGTGATGCCGTGTTGGTGCAGTCGGCCAGCTTGCCGGGGAGACGGAGTTTTCGCACCGCAGACTTGCGCGAAATCTCCTTCTCCTGCTTGCGCCGCAGCCGCTCGTCCGCGCGCTCGATGACGAAATCGAGGAGCTTGTTCCCCTGGGTGGGATTGCCGGCGAGCCAGTGGTCGAACGGATCCTTGATGGCGTTTTCAACAATGCGCGTTGCTTCCGCGGTTGCGAGCCGGTCTTTGGTCTGGCCTTGGAATTCCGGTTCGCGCACAAATACCGACAGCATGGCGCCGGCGCCCGTCATCACGTCGTCGCTGATGACGTGGGCGGCACGCTTGCCCTGGCCGTTGCGTTCGGCGTGGTCCTTGAGGCCCCGGGAGAGCGCGCTCCGCAAACCTGATTCGTGCGTGCCGCCATCGGGCGTTGGGATGGTGTTGCAATAGGATGACAGGAACCCGTCGGCATCGGCGGTCCAGGCGACCGCCCATTCGGCGGCGCCGTGGCTGCCGATCCGACCGGCCCTGCCGGTGAAAATGTCGGGGTGAACGAGTGTCGACCCGTTGATGATCTCGCGGAGATAATCCTTGAGCCCGTCTTCGAAATGGAACGTTGCCTTCTCAGGCACATTGTCGACGCCGTGCAACAGCTCCTTGGCGCAGGACCAGCGGATTTCGACGCCGCCGAACAGATAGGCTTTGGAGCGTGACATCTTGAAAACGCGCTCGGGCCGGAAATGCGCCTTGGGACCGAAAATTTGCGGGTCGGGGCGGAAACGAACCTTGGTGCCGCGCCGATTCGGGGCGCGGCCGACCGTCTCCAACTTGCCCTTGGGCATGCCTCGCTCGAAGACCATTCGATACAGTGTCTGCTCGCGTGCGACCTCGACTTCCAATCGTTCGGAAAGCGCATTGGTGACCGATATGCCAACGCCGTGCAGGCCGCCGGACGTCTCATACACTTTGGAATCGAATTTGCCGCCGGCGTGGAGCGTGCACATGATCACCTCCAGCGCGGATTTGCTTTTGAATTTCGGATGTGGGTCGACAGGTATGCCTCGTCCATTATCCGTAACGGAGACGAACCCGTCAGCTTCCAATTCGACATCGATCCAGGTGGCATGGCCTTCCACGGCCTCATCCATGGCATTGTCGATCGCTTCAGCGAAGAGGTGGTGGAGCGCCTTTTCATCGGTGCCGCCGATATACATGCCGGGGCGCCGCCGGACCGGCTCCAGCCCCTCCAGTACTTCAATATCGCGAGCCGTGTAGTCGGCGCCTGAACCCTTGGACATGCGCTCACCTTTTGCAGACGGGACGGCGCGGTCGGCGGGCGGGCGCGTGGAGGTAACATCGAACAAGTCGCCGGATTTTCCAGCTTGCTTGGCGCCTTTGTCGGCAGTTTTTGCGGCAGGTTTTTTGGGAGGCTTGGCGGGAGGTTTGGCCATCTGGATCAACTCTTAAGGTTTGCGCCGGCTTTTTTGGCGAATCACTTCGCCAACTATGCCACGCTAGCTTGTTGAGTTGACGCGTTTTCTTCGGCGAACCGGAAGGCCGTTCGCCGGAACACTCTATGGCGGTCGATTCGTGATGCTAACTTAAATGTTCCGATTTCGCTCACGAATTCTACGGCAGTGAAACGGACTTCAATTTTTGTCCGCCGCTGGAACGCCACGATATCCGCCAAATGCTGCCTTCATGATTTTCGACAATTTTTTCGATATTGGGGAGGAGCCAACCTATGTTCAACTTGCGTAACCTGCTGAGCCAGATACCATCAGACGTTGAAGTCGAACCGCGATTTGACTTCGAGCGGATGTTGAATTGGAAGATTCTGCGCGGCAGTCATGAGTTTCCTGGGCCTGACGGTGGTACTTGCGTAAACGAGGCTGCCATCGTGGCAGCCGGATATCCCTATCAGCCCGTGCGACGCATTGACGATTGCCCTGCGTCATTTTCGCGGCCGCTGGCGCTCTATGCCATGTGCCTGAATGAAATCATCATGAGCGACCAGCTTCGCCAGGAACTCCTGATGCCTTTTGTCACGCGTCTTGCCGGTTCTGCCGACAGGCCGGAAGTCGAAATGGCGCGCGTAGCGTTGATCGTCCAGAAAACCGTTGCGTTGATCCTGCCTGAGGCGCTGGAGCGTGCCGGATATGAGTGGGAAGCCGAACGCTGCCGGACGGTGAATACGATTGAGGATGCGATCGTGGCCGTAAAACATTTGTGCGGCCGCAATTGGTATGCACGAGGTTCGCACCTTGTCGGTCTCATCAATACGATCAATCTGGCTGTCGAAGATTTTGTGGCGCATCGTGCGGTTGATGCGGCGCAATATGCCGGTACCGCTATTACGGATGTGGCCGACGTGATTGCTTCGGTTGGCGGCGATGGAGCCAAGCGTGCCGCGGACAATGCCTGTCGGCAAGGGAGTGCGATCCTGGACGCCGCGCTCAAGATCGGGCGTCAAGCGAACGCTCTTCCGACCGAAGTCGTGGCCCAGCGGCTGCAATCCGTCAAACGCCTCGCATTGGTTCACCAACATACTCCTTCTGCGGCGTAGCAGCGTCGTTCTTTTTTGGGGAGACATTGAAAGGCCCCGCGTATCGGGCGCGGGGCTTTCGTTCGCGTGCAAGAAGTGTGGCCCTGTGTTGCCAACTTGAAGGGCGAAGAAGCGAACCCGGCTGGCATTGTGCGGCAGCCCGAGGTAGACGTGCACCGCTCGAAGATTCCTCTTGCCGTGTCCGGTGTCATGTTCGAAGTTCTCGAATCCTACGCCCACCAGATCGTCGAATTCATACGCATCCACCAGCAGTGGGCGGCTCCCGTTGTTCTCATGCTTGCATTTGGCGAGTCGCTGGCCTTCATCTCGCTCTTGCTGCCGGCCTGGGCGGCTCTGGTCAGCATGGGGGCCTTGATCTCCGCGGGCGAGATCAGCTTCTGGCCGATCTGGGTTGCGGCGGCCATCGGCGCCGCGCTGGGCGATTGGTTGTCTTATTGGATCGGGCAGAAGCTTGAATACCGCGTGCAGAACATCTGGCCACTGTCGCGCTACCCCGATCTCATTCCAAAAGGTGAGGCCTTCATCAAGAAATGGGGCATCCTGGCCATCTTCATTGGCCGGTTCTTCGGTCCGTTGCGAGCGTCGGTTCCGCTCGTCGCCGGGATTTTCGCAATGCCTTTTTGGCGGTTTCAGACCGCCAATTTTACGTCGGCCTTTGTGTGGGCAGGCGTGCTTTTGATATTTGGCGACGTGGTGGGCCAACTTATTCGACGGGCTTGGGGCGGATAAGATATTTCCCCGCTACAAATTCGCCGCGCGTGCGACCGCGGTCCAACGTTTCGTTTCATCTGCCATGAATTTCGCAAAGTCCTGCGGCGTGCCGAATTTCGGTTCCATGCCCAGCCTGAGCACTGTGGCGCCCATGTCAGATCGCAGGCCATCATTGATGATGGAATTGAGGCGATCGATGATCGGTTGTGGCGTGCCGGCGGGGGCGAGAAGGCCATTCCAGTAGTAGCCGAGAAATTCGTCGATGCCGGACTCGATCATGGTGGGCAGTTCAGGCATTTCGGGATGGCGAACTTCGCTCGTCACAGCGAGTGCGCGCAACTTCCCGGATTGAACGAAGGGCTGCAGATTGCGGATATTGTCGAAGAACATATGCACCTGACCCGCCAGCAGGTCGGCGATGGCGGGGGTTGCGCCGCGGTAGGGGACGTGGAGGATTTCGGCGCCGGTGCGAAGCTTGAGCAATTCGCCGAGCAGGTGCGAACTGGTACCGAAGCCGGGCGACACGAAGTTGACTTTGCCGGCATTGGCTTTGCTGTAGGCCACGAACTCGCGCACGCTCCTGGCCGGCACGTCGGGATGGATGACGAGAACGAACGGGCTCGTCGCGATCATTGCGATGGGCGCAAGCCGCTTGACCGGGTCGTAGTCGAGGTTCTTGTAAACCGCGGGCGCGACCGTGATCGGCCCGGGTGAGGTCAGCATCAACGTGTAGCCGTCAGGATCAGCCGTCGCAACAGCCTTGGTGCCGACGGTTCCTCCGGCGCCGCCTGGGCGATTTTCGATCACGACCGGTTGGCCGAGCACGGCCGACAGGCGGTCGGCCACCAGCCGCGCGATGACGTCGGCACCGCCAGGTGCGAATGGCACAATGATCTTGATCGGCCGGTTCGGATAGGTCTGGGCGATGGATGGCGGCGCGACCGTCACGCATAGGCCGGCAGCCATCGCCGCCAGGAACGATCTTCTGCCCGTCATGGCCCACGTCTCCGTGAATGCGCGTCGCGGTTTCAATCCACCAGCTTGCCGGTCGATTCGCAGATGAAGCGGCGTGCGAGGCAACCATATTGGTCTTTCGAACGTGGTCGCGAATATATTGATTTGGCCGCCGCCAACAATCCTGCCGGGACGAATTTTGGATGCTGACGGCGTCCCGGCGGACCGGTAGGGTTCAGGCATAGGAGCCTTATCGATGGCGCTAAAGTTTCCCTGGACGAAACTACCCGACGAGGAATTGCTTCAGCTGCGGCTGAAGGATCTCGGCGTTACGGTGGAAGGAACGTGGCTTTCCGACTGTCTTGAGGAGTTGCACGGCGAATTAGGCCAGAAAGGGCTGCGGATGCGGCCGCACGCCTGGATATCGAACGAGTGGTTTAGTTCCGACGATTCCCCGGGTATCGCGATCCCTTTTTATCTCGCTCATCCGCGCCTCATGCGGCTTGAACGCAAGATGATGATCGATGTGGAAGGCGCAACCGTTCCGGAATGCATGCGCATTCTCCGCCACGAGGCCGGACATGTGATGCAGCATTCCTATCAGCTGCAGCGCCGACGCCAGTGGCAGGAACTGTTCGGACGCTCATCGAAACGCTACCCCAAGTCCTATCGACCCAATCCGGCCAGCAGGCGCCATGTCCAGCATCTTCCGCTCTGGTATGCGCAAAGTCATCCGGACGAAGACTTTGCCGAAACCTTTGCGGTGTGGCTCACGCCGCGTTCGAACTGGCGTAGCCGCTATTCCGGGTGGCCCGCCCTTAAGAAATTGCAATATGTCGATGAACTCATGTCGGAGGTAGGGGCGGAGAAACCCTTGCTGATTGGTCGAACGCACGTCGAGCCCTTGAAGACGCTTACGCAAACGCTCGCTGAACACTACCAGAAAAAGCAAGCCCACTATGCGGTCGAAAACCTGAGAATCTACGACGGCGATTTGCGCCGCATTTTTTCCAATGATCCCAAACACGCTGACGCGCCGGCGGCATCGACATTCCTGCGTCGCAATCGCGCGGACATCCGGCAAATCGTTTCGAAGTGGACCGGAGAATATCAGCTGACATTGGACGCCGTCTTTGATGATATGATCGCACGCTCTCGGGAATTGAAATTGCGGGCGGCCGGTTCGGAACGACAGCTGAAAATGGACTTCATCGTCTTGCTGACGGCAAAGACGATCCATCATCTCTATAGTCCGTCGCGACGACAGTGGCTCGCGCTATGAAGTGGCTCGCGCAATGAAGTGGTTCGCGCAATGAAGCAATTTCGGGTTTTGGTTCTTTTGCATCCAGACCTCGTGCCACCGGTTTCCCTTGATGGACACGACCAAGAGGGCAACAACGCTTGGCAGACCGAGTACGACGTTGTCCACACATTGCGTTCCTGCGGTCACGAGGTCCGCCCTCTGGGCGTCCAGGATGAACTGCGGCCGATCCGAGACGCGATCGAGAGCTGGAAGCCCGATATTGTCTTCAATCTGCTCGAACAGTTTCACGGTGAAGCCGTCTACGACCAGAATGTCGCCAGCTATCTGGAACTTCTTCGTATTCCCTATACGGGCTGCAATCCGCGGGGCCTCATGCTTGCCCGCGGCAAAGATCTGTCCAAGAAACTGTTGGCCTATCACCGCATTCCCTTGCCGGCATTTGCAGTCGTCCCCATGCGGCGAAAGGTTCGCCGACCTGGGCGGCTGTTGTTTCCCCTGATCGTCAAGAGCCTGAACGAAGATTCCTCGCTCGGAATTGCCCAGGCCTCGGTCGTCGATTCAGATGAGAAACTCGTGGAGCGCGTTGCTTTTATCCATGAGCGAATTGGCACCGCGGCGATCGTGGAACGCTACATTGAGGGGCGCGAACTCTATGTCGGCGTAGTCGGCAATGACCGGCTTGGCGTCTTGCCGATATGGGAACTCGATTTCGGCACTGTGGCTCAAGGCACGCGGCCCATCGCGACCGAAAAAGTCAAGCATGATGCGAGCTATCAGGAGCGACGAGGGATCGCGAGCGGACCGGCAAAGGACCTCCCGCCGCAGGTGGCGAAACGGATCAGGGACGTGGCCAAGCGCATCTACCGAACGCTGGAGCTGGACGGCTACGCCCGAATTGATTTTCGTCTCGCCGCCGACGGCACGCCCTATTACATTGAAGCCAATCCCAATCCTGAGATCGCCCAGCTGCAGGAGTTCGCGTCCTCGGCGCTCCATGACGGGATTGCATACACCGGCCTGTTGCAACGCATTCTGCAACTGGGGATCCAGCGGGCAGGGAGGGTTTGAGGCGATGGATCTTGTAGGATGGGTAGAGCAATAAAAAAGCGCGTCTTGAACGCGCTTTTTTATTGCGAAACCCATCAATTCCTCGCGTGAGGCTGATGGGTTTCGCCATAAAAATGCATCTGAAGATGCATTCTTATTGGCTCTACCCATCCTACAAACTTTATTCCTTCAGCTTGCGCACGAGCGAGCCGATGATGTTGGAGTAGTCGTCGGTCCAGACCCATTGTTTGGGGTCCGGTTCCTGCAGTTCCCAGAATTGCGACTGCGCAATAGGCCCAAAATCCTCGTCTTTGCGCGCCGCAACCACAATCGTACCAAGGAAGATGTAGTCGGCGTCGTTTTCGACAACGTCAGCGCCTTCATTGAGCCGGGCTACCATACCGTTGGCACTTGCGATGCCGGTGACCACCGAAGCAAGCTCGAGATGCCGGTTCGATACGTGGATGGCTACAATGCCGGTCGGACTCAGTTTTTTCAGATAGATCTCCATGGCCTCGCGCGTCAGCAGGTGGATGGGGATCGCATCGGAGTTAAACGCGTCGACAATGATCGCATCGTAACTGGAGTCGGGAGCTTCAGCGAGGGTGAGGCGCGCATCGCCGAGTGTGATCGGGACGGGGCCGCATTCGCTCAGGAAATTGAAATTTTCCGGGTCCCGCGCGATCCGGATCATGATGGGGTCGATTTCGTAATAGTGCACCGTGTCGCCCGGTTCGGCTCGGCAGGCGAGGCTGCCGGTGCCGAGGCCAATTACGGCATAACGGATTGGCTTCTTGTGCGAGCGCGCGGCATCGAGGATTTGCGCCATCGCGGATCCGTCATAATAATACATCGTGGGTTTCGGCCGTCCCGTAATCGGATTGCCGTCATTGTCTCTGATCTGCTGCCCACCATGAAGCGTGGTGCCGTGGGCCAAAAGGCGGAAGCGGCCGTCACTCGTTTCGGAGATTTTTACAACGCCGAAGAAGCTGCGCACCGTTTTGGCACCGGAGATTTCCGTGATTTCATGATTGGCAAGAAGGATGAACGCGATGATCGCCGCGAACGGCAGCGGATCGTTCCAGAACAGCACCGTGACAAACAGAAGACCGGCGACGACCCAGTGATGGGTCGTATTATCGATCTCGAGACCAAAATAGCGGAAGGCGGCCAATGCAAGGACCGCCGCGGCTATGGCCCCAAAGAAGAGCGCTTGCTCCCAGCGTGCCTTCGGCAGTCCGGCGCCGGGGCGGCAAAGCACCGCAAGCGCGATCAGGATTGGATACTCGGCAATCCAATTGAACGTGTAAGGAGCCATGAGACCGGCCGCGATGCCGCCCACCATGCCGCCGGCCGACATCCACATGTAGAAGGCCGTCAAGTGGCGCGCGGCCGGCCGCCGTTTTGCGAGTTCGCCGTGACACATCAGGGTGCAGACGAAAAACACGATGAGGTGCAGCCCAATCATAGCGACGATGGTCTTGATCCAGACCCAGTCCGGCTCCAAAATCCACACGGCAACCAGGCCAATAATGAACACCGGTTGGACGGCAACCACGAACGTGTGCGGGAGGATGGGGCGCCGCGAAAAGACGATGACGAACGTCAGAAGATAAAGCGCCAAGGGAACGACCCAAAGCAAAGGCACGGCCGCGACGTCGGTCGAAATGTTTGCAGTGACCGCAATCAACAGTCCCGATGGCACGGCCGCGAGACCCATCCACTTGGCGGCGTCGAGCCACGTTGGGGCGGCAGTGTCTTGTGGCTCATCGGTGGTGGTGGCGGCTTCGGTGTGGCTAGGCGCATGCCACAATAAATATCCACAGGCTGCGATCAAAAGGATCAACACAAAAAAACCGACTGTCCACCAGCGGGTTTGGTCGGTCAGCTGGATCAATGGTTCGATGGCGAGCGGATAGGCGATCAGCGCAAGGAAGCTGCCGACGTTGCTCGCCGCATAGAGAAAATACGGGTCCTTGGCGGAGGGATGATCGGTGCGTGCAAACCAAGCCTGCAACAATGGGCTGTTGGCGGCGAGTGCGAAGAATGGCAGGCCGATCGAAACCGCAAACAGACCGAGCAGCCAGAAGGCCTCGCCAACTTCAGGCGGGCGGCCCCAGCCACTTGCAATCGACAGCGGCAGCGTCAGCGAGGCGGCGATCATGACGGCGAGATGGATGAGGACGGACTTCCGACCCGGCGCAAAGCGGGTGAGCAAGTGGGCATAGCCATAGCCGGCCAGCAAGGCGGCCTGGAAAAACACCATGGCCACCGACCAAACCTGCGGCGCGCCGCCCAGCCGCGGCAGCACCATCTTGGTGAACATAGGTTGCACTGCGAACAAGAGCGCGGCACTCAGAAAGATCGCCGCCGTGAGTACCGGAAGGAGCATGTGGCCGAAACCGGCTGTTTCCTTGGGTGCGCTTGCTGACGAAGTGGTGCTATTCATGGCTGTTTTTATCCGTGGTGGCATCGGGCGTTGCTAGCTTGCCGTCGCAAGCACCAACTTTCAAAATCGAAGGTTCCGGTTGAATATCCATGCCCTTCGGCTTTTGCTATGATATTTTCATTCAATCGTCCATTTCGAGACCTTGGGCGCCGAAAAGTGGTGCCAAAAAGGCCTCGTGACAACTGGGCGGGTTACGACCTAATAATGCGATCGTGCTTGCTCTTTGTGAGCCACTGACCTGTCGGCGGACTCGGTCTCACTCCCTCTCCCCTCCGGGGAGAGGGCTGGGGTGAGGGGGGCCAAAGGGTCGATTGAACGATGGCAGCCCCCCACGCCAAGCTTCCACCGAGGGCGAACCTGATTGTCCGACTCTGCCGCGCCGATGCGTGAACCAAGTCGGATGTATCCGACTTGTGTCGCAACACGGGAACCCCCTCACCCCAGCCCTCTCCCCGGAGGGGAGAGGGAGCCACACCGAACTCGCTTCAAGGTCATCGGATCACACCACGCGGGACATGCGTCTACATCAACGTCCCTTCGGCCATCGCCACATAATAGTCCCAGGCCCGTAGGGGTTCGTGACCGTGATCCTCGCCGTGGCGGCGCGCTGCTTCTGCCGGCGCGTAGAAGCGCGGCGTGAGGCCGGCGGCACTTGCCAGCAGCTGTACGGTTGCGGTCTCCTCCATGAACAGCGCTCGGACGCAGGCGTGCGGCACCGAGTTTCCAACCGCAAGCATGCCGTTCGATTGGAGAATGATCGCTTCGGAAGTGCCCAGTGCATCCGCAACCGCATCGGCCATTTCGGCGCTTGCCACCAGACCTGGCTGCGGGAAAATCGGCACCACGGCACCGAGATTGGTGCCGAAGCCGTGGGCGATTTTGAGCGGCTCACCGGCGCAAGCATAGGCTGCGACATGGCGGGGATGGCCGCGCACGATGGCATTTACGTCGGGCCGCCGCCGATAGATTGCCAGGTGCATGGCGGTTTCCAGCGCGGGACGACCATCGCCTGTGGTCTGGCGGCCGTCCAATTCAAGTTCGATGAGTTCGCCTTCGCTGACCAGGCCAAGTGCGGAACGCGGCGTCATCAGGATGCGTTTGTTTTTCGCAATGCGGATGCTGACGTGGCCGAAGCCTTCGACGATGTGAAAGTGGGTGAGAACCCGACAGGCCAGGAGGATTTCTTCCCGCTGCTCCTTGCTTGAAACAAATCCCATAACGAAATCCCTGCCGTCAGGTTGTGAATACCGCCAAGTCCCCGGTCCGAATATTCACGGCCGGCCGACACCGCTGATTTTCAATAGCCTCTGCGGAGCTGTTCTGATACCCCGACCGAGAAAGGGTGTTCCATGGCCGAAGAGGCGAAAACCAAAGCCAAGAACGATACAAAAATGGCAACGAAGATCGCAAGAGTGGGCGTGCTGGGTGCATCCGGTTACACGGGTGCTGAACTCGTGCGACTTCTCATTCGCCATCCGGGCGTCGAGATCGTCCTGCTGACTGCTGATCGCCGGGCCGGCCAGGACATGGGACGGGTATTTCCCCAGTTTTCACATTGTGCCTTGCCAACCTTGACCGCAATCGAGGGGACCGACTGGAAAGCGGAGGCGCTCGATCTGGCATTCTGTGCCTTGCCGCACGGTACAACCCAGACAGTCATCCAGGATTTGCTGAAAAAGGCGCCGAAGACCAAGGTCGTCGATCTCTCCGCTGACTTCCGGCTCGTTGACACGGCCGACTATGCGCGCTGGTACGGCCACGAGCACCGTGCGCCCGAGTTGCAAGGGGAGGCGGTCTATGGCCTGGTCGAGATCTATCGGCCGCGCATCGCCACGGCTCGCCTCGTTGCCAATCCGGGCTGCTATACGACTTGCGCCCAATTGCCGCTCATTCCGCTGTTGAAAGCGAGCGCGATCGATCCCGATGCGATTGTGATCGATGCCAAGTCCGGCATGACGGGCGCCGGGCGTGCCGCCAAGGAAGAGATGTTGTTCTCGGAAGTCTCCGAAGGCTTCCATGCCTACGGCGTCGGCCATCACCGCCATATGGCGGAACTCGATCAGGAGTTTTCAATCGCGGCCGGCCGCACGGTGGTCGTCAGTTTTACTCCGCACCTGGTTCCCATGAACCGCGGGATTCTATCGACCATCTACGTGCGGGGGCATAAAGCAGAGGCGATGGACCTCCATGCGATCCTGCAAAAGGCCTACGACCACGAACCGTTCGTGCACATTCTGCCTTTTGGAACCATGCCGCAGACGCGCCATGTTCGCGGTTCCAACATGACCTTCATCGGCGTGGCCAAGGATCGGATTGAAGGGCGCGCCATCATTTGTTCTGCGCTCGATAATCTGACCAAAGGTGCTTCCGGCCAGGCGGTGCAAAATATGAATCTGATGGCAGGATATCCTGAAACCATGGGCCTTGATCAGGTGGCGTTGTTTCCATGACCTTCTATGCCGCCACTGCGGTCTCTTTCATAGGAAGATAGATTTCTTTCGCTGCCGCGTCAGTATTCGAAAAATAGGTTCGTTCGAATTCTGCCGCCGGCATCGGATGTCCGAAGAAATAGCCTTGGCCTTCTTCGCAGCCCATGCTCCGTAACAAGTCGGCGGTCGCCCGGTCTTCGATGCCTTCCGCAATCACCGAAAGACCGAGCATCTTTCCAAGGCCAATCGTGGAGCGCACGATCACGGCATCGTCCGGATTCACGCGCAGTTCGCGCACGAAGGATCTGTCGATCTTGAGGGTGCCAAACGGAAATTTCTTCAAATAGGTCAGACTGGCAAAACCCGTACCGAAATCGTCAAACGCGATATGGACGCCGAGTTCCTGAATTCGTGCGAAGATTTCGATCGCCTTGTCGTCGTCCGCCAGAAGAATGTTTTCGGTCACCTCGAGTTCCAATAAAGAGGGGGTCAGTCCGGTGTCGTGCAATATTGTTTCAACCGTGGTGGCAAGATCGTCCGTCAAGAGTTGCGACGGTGACAGATTTACGCCGATGCGAACGCAATGTCCCTGGCGTTCCCAGAGATGCGCTTGTTGGCAAGCGGATCGCATCACCCAAAGTGCGATATGCTGTGAAACAGCACATGCGTTTGCAATTGGCATGAAATCGGCTGGCAGGACGAGGCCGCGTTCCGGGTGTCGCCAGCGAATGAGAGCCTCGGCGCCGGCCAGCTTGCCATCCATCAGGTTTACCTGGGGCTGATAGAAAAGCTCGAATTCTTCGTTTTCCGAACCACGTGCCAATCCGGTTTCCACCGACAGCCGCGCCTCGAACGCGTCCCTGATCCCCTTTACAAACGACACGTGCCGGCCGCGACCGGCGATCTTGACCTGATACAGGGCGAGGTCCGCATTACACACGAGCTCTTCAGGAGTTTTGCAATCTGTTGGAAATATCGCGCTTCCCATACGGACATTGATGTCGAACTTGTGCTCGTCGACGCGAAGCGGCGTTCGGGCGAAATCATCGCGAATACGTGCGCCGATTTCGCGCACGCTCGCCGCAATATCCATGCCTGCGATGACGATTGCAAACTCGTCGCCGCCGAGGCGGCAGACCAGTGTCGAATTATCGACCAGGCTGGTCAACTTTTTCGCAAAGGCGCGAAGCAAACAGTCCCCAAAAGTGTGGCCGAGTGTATCGTTGACCTGCTTGAACTTGTCGATATCCATGACCAGCAGCGCAATCTGGCTGCCGTCCATCACCGCATTTTCAATTTTGACGCCAAGGTGCTCGTTCAGCGTGTTGCGGTTGGCGAGCCCGGTCAAAGCGTCGCATTTTGCCAGATATCGAATTCGTTCGACCTCTCGCTTGCGGACCGAGATATCTCTCAAGACGGCACCGTACTGGTAGCCATCGGAGCATTTCCAACGGGAGAAGCAGGCTTCGAGCGAAAAGGTTTCGCCGTTCTTGCGGCGACCGGCGAGTTCTGCCAGTTTGCCGCCAGGGGATTGGAGCGCGGCTTGCGGCAGATCGAGGAGCGAAAAAGTCGTGGGCATTCCGGTGACGTCTGTAGTCAAACATACCTTGCCCAGGGGTTCGCCGATCATTTCCTCGGGCTCATAGCCGAAAATAGCAACGGCACCTGGGTTCCAGATCGTAACGAGACCATTTTTATCGGTGCACGCCAACCCGTCACCCAATGACATTGCGATACGCCGAAAGCGGCTTTCTGCGATGTCGCCCACAACACCGCGAAAGTTGAGCTCGTCAAGCGCCAACACGACGAGGTAACCGGCGATGACAGTGTGAAACAGCGAGGTATCAAGTACAAAGCACAGTTCCGCCTGCAAGAGCAGTGCGACGAATTCGGTCAAGACGGAAATGCTGACCAGGATCAGAAAACGACGACTTGCCGTTAACTGGCTCCATACCATCACCATTAGAAACACGATGAGACTGACGCCGAGGATGTTCAGCCAACCAGAGGAATCTGTCAATCCTCGGTCCTGAAGGATTGTTTCGGTGGCCAGAATTTGCAGCATCGCGCCCGAAATCACACGACCATGGGAAATATTGAATCGGTCGCCCAGTTCGTTTGCGGTTCCGCCAATGACGGCCTTCCTGTTCTTGAGTTTATCGAGGGCCGCCTGATCGCCGTTCAAGACATCGAGATATGAAATGGTCACGACCGACTCAGGACGGATGCTGAAATCAAGCGAGATCGAACCACGGCTGTCAAAATGTCTGCCTGCGAGAAGCGCAGCCACGGAGGGCACATAGGTTCCATCAAGCATGTCGCCGAATGGGAAGCGGCGTACCAAGCCATCCGGCCCCACTTCGACATTGACGACGGCGGACCATGCGTGGTCGGCAAACTGCGGCAATGGACGGTTTAGGTGAACAATACCGTTTCTTCCCGTTGTGCCCAGGAATTGCTTGAAGGACGGCAGAATGACCGACCCGCCCGCCCTTTCGAGGGCGGCGGCAAACGCATTGTCAGATTCCGGATTGGAAGGTGCACTGAAATCGATTGCGAATACGACGTCGGCTACGCCGGCACTTTCCACCCGATCGAGCAATTGCGCATGGACCGTACGCGGCCAGGGCCAAACACCGATTTTCGCAAGAGATTGGGAATCGATGGCGACCAAAACGATATCGCCGGTTGCGGCGCGCGGAGACCAGAGCGACCTGAGGTCACTGAGGCAATTCTCTAATGCGTTGTGTAGTCCTGTCAGCTGAACGATGGCCAGGATACACAACACCAGGGCATGCAATTTGAAATGCGCCACGCTATCCCTGGCAGATCGACGAATCTTCACGGGTTGGACCCAACATGATGCATCGGAAATTGAGTTGCGTCGTAGGCTTGTCAGCTCGGCAGCAATCTCTGCAACGATTACTTGCGCTGCTTCTTGCGGCGCCTCACGAAGATACCGAGTGACACTGTAAAGCCGACGAGCGATGGAATGGCCAAGTAGGCAATCAGGTTTTCATCTCTATGGCCTCGGGCACTGTCACGAACCCAATCCTTCACTGCCGCTCCGATTTCGATCGACGACCCACTGTAGCCGGAACCGCTACCCTCGACGCGTGCACGTAACGCCTGGCCGTACAATACGGTTGGCGGGGTGTCGGTACCCCATCGCAATGTCGGGGACCCATTCTGTGCTTGCGAAGACGGTGTGCCGGCCTCCGGTGGTGCAGACCATGGTGTCAAGGCAGGTGTTCGAGGGGGGCCGTATTGAATGGGACTATGCGGCCCCGAGCCGGTCAGGGACAATCCCACCAGGCCCTGCAGCAAGACCTTGGCGTTTTGTCCCGGCAGCGTCATCGCATATTGCCCGGACTTGAAATCAGCGACTTCGACTTTGCCGCTGAGCACATCGACAGAAGTGTCGTCGTTGGTAATCGTAACGCGAAACTGGGTTCCCTTGACGACGGCGGCGAGATAGGGGGTCTCTACTTCGAAATGCGGGTTGCTGCGCTTTTCCACGTCGAGCAGAATTGAGCCGGCGCGTTGGATGATGGTCGTCGATAGTCCGGACCTTGCCTCAAGCGGGATGCCAATTGCAGAATTGGGAGCGATCAGGATTGTTTCCGTGCCGCGTATCAAAAGCACACGTCCGTTGCGTCCGGTGCGAATAGTGTCGCCAGGTTTCAGCATCGCATTGGGTGAGAGCGAAGCCTGTTGAACGCCCGAACTGGTGACCCAAATGTCGCCCGACACCTTGTTGACGCGCCATCCCATGTCTTGCGCGAGCAATGGTATGCTGCCAAACACGAAGGCTGGCATTGCGACGCAGGCGGTGACGATACAACGCATGGGATTGTGTGACATTGTCGACTCATAATTCGCTGTGAAAGAAAATTCCGCGCCCTGCGCATGTTTCCGACCGGTATGTGTAACCAGTGTAACAGCAAGAAACTCAACTACTCGTATTCTCGTTCGGTTAAATCGGGGAATCAGGATTGGGAATTGATTAACCATCGACAATGCGTAAATGACAATTCACAGAACAGGCGTAGGCCGTCGCAGGACAATAAGTACGCGGTTTTATTCAAGTACGCGGTTTTTTCGGCAGCCAACAAGCGGGCGAAATCAATCCCTGACCTTCACGTAGCGCCCTGGTGCGGCTTCGATCGCTTTCAGCTTCCCGCCGCCCGGCTTGCGCGCCTTCACCTTTCGTTCATAATGACTCTTGAGCCAATTTAACCAGTCCGGCCACCAGGAGCCGGGATGTTCGGTTGCGCTGGCGAGCCAATGATCGATATCGGCGCCGGCCATTTCACCGCCGGTCCAATATTGATATTTGGCCTTCTGGGGC
Organism: Xanthobacteraceae bacterium; assembly: GCA_035300505.1. GTDB lineage: Bacteria > Pseudomonadota > Alphaproteobacteria > Rhizobiales > Xanthobacteraceae > VAZQ01. The sequence continues at coordinate 5,420 of DATGVJ010000525.1, read as the reverse complement.
GGGTTGACGACGCCGGCGATGTGGCCCGAACCCGCGACCACGAATTTGGCGGGGCCGCCGAAGAACGGTGTTCCCACGAGACACGACTTCGCCGGTGCGATGTGATCTTCACGCGTCGCAAGATTGTAAATCGGAATGGTGACGGACTTGAGATTGAGCTTCTTGCCGGCGATGATCATCTTGCCGCGCGCGAGATTGTTTTCAAGGTAGCAGTTGCGCAGATAAAATGAATGGTTCGCAGCCGGCATACGGGTCGAATCGGCGTTCCAGTATAAGAGATCGAACGGCAACGGCTCCTTTCCCTTGAAATAATTGTTGATGACATAGGGCCAGATCAGGTCGTTGGAGCGCATGAGATTGAACGAGTTCGCCATCTTTTGGCTGTCGAGATAACCGTGCGCGGCCATCTGGCGCTCGATCGCCTCGATTTGATGCTCGTCGGCAAATACCTTGAGTTCGCCGGAATAAGTGAAATCGACCTGGCTTGCAAAAAAGGTAGCCGATGCGATGCGCCGGTCGCGGCGGCCGGCCATGGAGGCGAGTGTCACGGCAAGCAGCGTTCCGCCAACGCAATAGCCGACGGCGTTTACCTTCTTCTCGCCGGTCGCCTTTTCGATGGCGTCGAGTGCGGCGAGGGGGCCTTCCTGCACATAGTTTTCGAAAGTCTTGTCGGCGAGATGCCCGTCGGGGTTGACCCACGAAATCATGAAAACCGTCAGGCCCTGATCGACGCACCATTTGACGAAGGATTTCTCCGGGGTGAGGTCGAGGACATAGAATTTGTTGATCCAGGGCGGCACGATCAGAAGCGGTCGTTTGAAAACGGTCGGGGTCGACGGCGCATATTGGATGAGTTGCATCAGGTCGTTTTCGAAGATCACCTTGCCGGGTGTGGTCGCAAGGTTGCGGCCAACTTCGAAATTGCTGTCGTCGGTCTGGCGAATGCGCAGATTGCCGCCGCCGGCTTCGATATCTTCCGCCAGCATGTGCATGCCGCGCACCAGGTTGGCGGCATTGCTCGACAAGGTTTCGCGCAGCAATTCAGGGTTCGTCAAAACGAAATTGGAGGGTGCGATCGCATTGGCGATCTGGCGTATGTAAAAGGCCGCCTTCTGCCGCGTTTCCGGATCGAGTCCCTCGGCCTCCGTGACCAGCCGGGTTCCCCATTTGGCGGTAAGGAGGTAGGCCTGCTTTAGGAAATCGAATAATTGGTTGCTCGACCATTCGGCGTCGGTAAAGCGCTTGTCGCGGGGGTCGGGTTCGATGACGGGCGGCACCTTTTGGCCCGTCAGCCGTTTGGCCGATGTGGCCCATAGATCCAGATAGGACTGGCCGAGCCCGAGCTGCAGGTTGGTCGCGCGTTGTGGGTCCTTGAGCCAGTACTCAGTTACCTGATTGAGGGTCTTCACGAAATCCTGGAACTCGGCATATTCACCTTCACCGTCCACGCGGCCCTCTTCGCGCGGTTTCATATAGGCGGCCAGCGCCTTGCCACCCTGTTCGATGGCGCGGGCGAGATTTTGCGCGAAGGTCTCGATATCCAAAGACCCGGCGGGTTCGGGTGGGGCGGTCACGTCAATAACCTGCTAATTTGCGCGTTGGATTGTGAAAATGATGCATAGCTGGATTGTACAGCTGTTAACGTGACACGCCTATCTTGCTTTGGTCACTTTGGGGGAATACCGCTGCCTGCTGCAGCAATTGCTTGATTTTGTGGTATAATTGCTACAATAAAGCGGATCGAGACGGTTTACCGAGATGGGGTTGGGACGACCAAGGGAACGCCAAAAGGTGTGCGAGCAGCCGCTGCGCGGACCATCGCGCGCTGCTTTAGCTATGATTCTGCTTGGCTGCGCGCAAGTATTGACCGGATGCACATCCCAATCGATCGTCGACAACCTGCCGGCCTCGATGGGAGGCCTCCCCGAATCGGTGCCAAAACGCACTGTCGACCCGGCCGTCTATCCCGCCGTCCACGACATGCCACCGGCCCGGTCTGCGAGCCCGTTGACTGAGGCGGAGAAAAAACGCCTTCGAGAGGAATTGGCCGCTGAACGCGAGCGTGCAGCCAAGCAGGGCGGAGTTTCTGCCTCCGGAGTATCCGGCTCTGGTGCCGCCCGTAACCCGTGATACAAAGCACACATTATCGCCCCTGACAGGCTCGCCCCATGGAAGAGTTTCATCGTATTCGTCGACTGCCGCCCTATGTGTTCGAGCAGGTCAACCGTGCCAAGGCGGCAGCCCGCAATGCAGGCGCCGACATCATCGATTTGGGCATGGGCAACCCGGACCTGCCGACGCCGGCGCATGTTATCGAGAAACTCAAGGAGACCATCGGGCGGCCGCGTACCGATCGTTATTCGTCATCGCGGGGCATTCCGGGACTGCGGCGCGCGCAGGCTTCCTATTATGCGCGACGGTTCGGCGTGAAGCTCAACCCCGACACCCAGGTCGTCACGACGCTCGGATCGAAAGAGGGTTTTGCCAATGTGGCCCAGGCCATTACGGCACCAGGGGACGTCATTCTCGTCCCCAACCCGAGTTATCCAATCCACGCCTTTGGGTTCCTGATGGCGGGTGGTGTGATCCGCTCGGTACCTTCAGAACCCACACCGTCGTTCTTCGAGACCCTTGAGCGGGCCATCGTTCATTCGATACCGAAGCCGATTGCGGTCGTGGTTTGCTACCCATCGAATCCGACGGCCTATGTGGCGGACCTGGATTTCTACCGTGAACTGGTCGTGTTCGCGAAGCGCCATGGAATCTTGGTGCTTTCCGATCTCGCTTATTCGGAGGTCTATTTCGACAACAATCCGCCGCCGTCGATTTTGCAGGTGCCGGGTTCGATGGACATTGCGGTGGAATTCACCTCGATGTCGAAGACCTATTCGATGCCGGGCTGGCGCATAGGCTTTGCGGTCGGCAATGAACGAATCATTGCGGCCCTGGCGCGTGTGAAATCCTATCTCGACTATGGGGCTTTTACGCCCATCCAGGTGGCGGCCACCGCCGCTCTCAATGGCCCGGACGATTGCATTCGCGAAATGCGCGACACCTATCGGCGTCGCCGTGACGTCATGGTGGAATCCTTTGGCCGTGCAGGTTGGGATATTCCGCCGCCAAGTGCCTCGATGTTTGCCTGGGCGCCGCTGCCGGAGGCCTTCAGAACGATCGGCAGCGTTGAATTCGCCACCCTGCTTGTTGAAAAGGCTGAAGTGGCGGTTTCGCCCGGCATTGGCTTTGGCGAATATGGCGAGGGCTTTGTCCGTCTTGCGCTGGTCGAGAATGAGCAGCGCATCCGGCAAGCTGCTCGTAACATCAGGCGCTTCCTTGAAACGGCGCCGGAAAAACTCCATAACGTTGTGCCGCTCGCACAACGACGTTGATCGCGAACGCATTCCCTCGGATTCCAAATGGTCGAACCGCTCAGAGTGGGTCTCGCCGGATTAGGCACGGTGGGCTCGGCCGTGGCCGCCATGTTGGCGCGTTCGCGCCCCGCACTTGCGCAACGCACCGGCCGACCGATCGATCTCGTGGCTTACGCCTCCAAGGACCCGCCGCGCGATCCGGCGCTCGATCTCTCCAAGGTGCGACAGGTCGCAAGCCCCAAGGCACTCGCTGTCGATCCCGGCATCGATGTGTTCGTTGAACTTATGGGCGGCGCGGGTGATCCCGCCAAGGGCTCGGTCGAAGCGGCACTTGGGATCGGCCGGCCGGTGGTCACTGCCAACAAAGCGCTGCTGGCGCATCACGGGGTTGCGCTGGCCCATCTCGCCGAACACAACAAGGCCGAACTGCGGTTCGAGGCAGCCGTTGCGGGCGGCATTCCGGTCATCAAAGCGTTGCGCGAGGGCCTTGGCGGCAGCCATATCGCGCGCATCTACGGAATCCTCAACGGCACGTGCAACTACATTCTTACGCGCATGCAAAAAGAGCATCTGTCGTTCGCGGACTGCCTGAAAGACGCGCAAAGGCTCGGCTATGCGGAAGCTGACCCAACCTTTGACATCGGTGGATTCGATACCGCGCATAAGCTCGCCATCCTGACGAGCCTTGCCTTCGGCACGGAAGTTGACGCGGAGGCCGTGCACGTCGAAGGCATAGAGGCGATTTCGCTTGCCGATCTCGAAGCCGCGGAAGAACTGGGTTATCGCATTAAACTGTTGGGTGTCGCGCAGCGTACCGATGCCGGCATTGAACAGCGCGTGCATCCCACCTTGGTGAAACAGGGCAGTGTCATCGGCGAGGTCGATGGTGTCACCAATGCGGTTGCGATCGATGCCGACACGATGGAACTCACGCTTCTCGGCCCAGGTGCAGGTGGCAATGCGACTTCGGCATCGGTGGTCGCGGATCTCGTGGATATCGCGGCCGGGCGCCATGCGCCAACCTTCGGCCGCCCCGCGGTGGCGTTGACGAAGGCGGTGCTCGCGCCCATGCAGCGTCACGAAGGTGGTTATTATATTCGGCTTGCGGTCGTCGATCGCCCCGGGACGGCAGCGACGATCGCGCGTCGCATGGCCGACCAGACAATTTCGCTGGAATCGATCGTGCAGCGCCGCCGTGATCGCCGGCCCCATGGCGGGGATGATCCACGCAGCGTCAACAATCCGGCGCCGGTCGTGCTTGTAACCTATGCCACGAGTGAGGACGCGGTTCGCCGTGCGCTTGCCGACATCGAGCACGACGGCGTGCTTGCAGAGAAGCCGCAGGTCATTCGAATTGAAAAGAGCTGACATTATCCGCATTCTGCCGCGCGGATAGAAAGAGGGCACCGTGTCATCAATTACCGTTGATCCAAGTCTTATATTGGAACGTATTCTTTCGATCGAAATCGTGCGCGTCACCGAGCGCGCGGCGGTGTCGGCGGCACGCCTGCGCGGTCGTGGCGTTGAAAAGCCTGCGGACCAGGCAGCCGTCGACGCAATGCGGCGAGAGCTCAACAAGCTGCCCATCGACGGGACGGTCGTGATCGGCGAGGGCGAACTTGACGAAGCCCCCATGCTGTTCATCGGCGAAAAGGTCGGGACCAAGAAAGGGCCAAAGGTCGATATCGCGGTCGATCCGCTCGAAGGCACGACGCTTTGCGCCAAGAACATGGCCGGCGCCATCGCAACCGTGGCCATGGCCGAAGGTGGCACGCTCCTGCATGCGCCGGACGTCTATATGGAAAAGATCGCCATCGGGCCTGGCTACCCCAAAGGAGTCGTCGATCTCGATGCTCCGGCGGAAGAAAACATTATCAGGCTCGCCAAGGCCAAAGGCGTGAGGCCAGCGGATATAACGGCTATCATTCTTGACAGGCCCCGCCATGCGGACTTGATTGCCGGTGTGCGCAAGGCGGGTGGCTCGGTCTGTCTCATCAGCGACGGCGATGTGGCCGGCGTGATCCATACGGCTGATCCGCAATCAACCGGCAT
>DATGVJ010000524.1:0-2667 GCA_035300505.1 Xanthobacteraceae bacterium | reverse complement strand
ACTTATCCATTGGCGATGTGGCGAATTCTTATTGCCGCAGTCGCCAGAATGTGCTGGTTAGGTGGTCTATCTCGTTTGCGTGGAGAGCTTTGATGTCGACCGGGACTGTGAAGTGGTTTAATCCGACCAAAGGCTATGGATTCATCCAACCGCAAGGCGGCGGGGGCGATGTGTTTGTGCACATTTCTGCGGTGGAGAAGGCGGGTATGTCCACGCTCAACGAAGGCCAGCAAGTCGAGTTTGAGATCGTAAGCAACCGCGGAAAATCGTCTGCGGAGAATCTTAAGGTCAAGTGATTTTGTGACCGGATAACACCCAAACAACGGAAGGGGAGGCATCATCAGACCGACACGCGCCGACGATGATCTTGGTGTAACGGCGGATTGGTACCTCACCGTTCGGTGCGCTAATCCAACCTGTGCACGGCTTATTGCATTTCAAAAATCTGTCGACCAAGGTGATAACCCGAACCTAGTGATTGCAATCGCCGGTAATCCCTCCGTCGTTTGCCCACATTGCAAGGTCGCGACTCGTTTCCGCCACGATAAAATCGAGCGCCGTCAGGTTGTGCTGACGCTTTGAAAATGCGTGGTGGACGTCGGCCTACGGGGGCAGGTCCCAGCAGGGTGAGCCGGCTCGGCATCCGCGGCTTCAATCCCAAGCGGAAGAAGGCCGCCGCGCGCCTTTGAAGACTTGCGCACGCCCGAGGACGAACCATTCCCGCCCAGTACTTTGGCTGAGCTGCGTCGTGACATGGAGGGCCGTCGGCTGATCAGTGATCAGATCCGGCAGATCGAGGATGCTCACTTGGAGCGTCTTTGACGGAGTTCTCCGAGGAGGTCTCTGGTCACTCGGTCGCGGCCGTTTTTGCGGGTCGGCGTCGGCCACCAACTTGACCGATGCTCACTCCGGGTCCATATGACGGTAATCGATACTTGGCCGAAAGACTGGGCCGCCTCGCCTGACGGGCGTGCACGTTTCAGACACTTCTCCAAAATCGAACAAATCGGGAGAAAGCACACGCGAAAACTCGTGTGCCGGCTTCCGCGCCGCCTGACCGGTCGCGCTCGAACTTGCTGCTTTGACCACGGATGTACTGGCAAAGCGTATGGTTTCTAGGTTGCCGGGCTCAGTGCGCTGGCGCACACGGGCTCCGTTAACCGGCTGGTCGGGCCGGTCGTTCTTGCGACAAGAGCTGCCAGCCCCGAAAACAGCAGCGGCCACTCGCGTGAGGCGCCATGGCGCGCTGACAAGGGATATCATTTGAGCGTCGGGTACCATTCGGGTCGCACCATGACCGACCCGCGGATCTTGTGGGAAATTCTCAACTGTTACGGCGAGCCGAACCATTTTCGCAGCACTGCCGAGCTGGCGATCACGGTATTGCCGCTTGTCGCCTTGTGGACCGCGGCGTGGTTGACCTTCCGGCTGGACCAGTCGTGGGCTTCTCTCTTTATCGCTGTTCCCGCCGCTGGCTTTCTCGTACGTCTGTTCATGATCCAACATGACTGCGGTCATGGGGCGTTCTTTTCCGATCGACGTGCGAACGACTGGACGGGTCGCGTCATTGGCGTGATCACCTTGACACCCTACGATCTCTGGCGTCGCACCCACGCCGTACACCATGCCACGTCGGGTCATCTTGGCCGCCGCGGCATGGGTGACGTGGACACGCTGACGGTACGCGAATATCGCGAGCGTTCACGGTGGGGCCGCCTGAAATATCGGATCTATCGTCATCCGCTGGTGATGTTTGGCGTCGCGCCGGCATACCTGTTTTTTCTTCAGCAACGCCTGCCGGTCGGGCTGATGCATGCGGGGTGGCAACCTTGGCTCAGCACGATGGCGACCAACTCGGCGATCGCGTTGGTCGTCGGCACGCTCGTCTGGCTCGTCGGCATCCAAGCTTTTCTCTTTGTGCATCTTCCGATCATGCTGCTCGCAGCAACGGTCGGTGTGTGGCTGTTCTACGTGCAACATCAATTCGAGCACACAACATGGGACGACGATGGAGCATGGAATGCGCATCATGCGGCCCTGTATGGCAGCTCGCATTACGAGCTGCCAGCTCCGCTAAACTAGCTCACCGCCAACATTGGCGTGCACCATGTGCATCATTTGTGTAGCCGGATTCCGTACTATCGGCTAACCCGCGTGTTGCGCGATCATCCGGAGCTCCGGAATGTTTCCCGTCTGACGCTGCGCCAAAGCTTTGGCTGTGTGCGACTCGCGCTCTGGGACGAGACGCACCGTCGCCTGGTATCGTTCCACGATGCTGAGGCGCCCTGTTGAGATATCTGGCATTCGAGTCTCCAGGCTCGAGGCAATGCGGCGCTCGCTCCGAAAATGTCTTTGGACCGCGTAAGCGACCGAATAATGGAACAGTGAGCGGTTTTAACGGTTCTGATGGGGGCAGTCTCCAAGAACCAGCGGTCTACCAAGTACGAAACCTAATGGAGCATCCACTGTCGGCATGAACGTTGCTCAAATACGATACGCGGCGCGGGCTCGTTTCTATTTGAGTGGCGGCAGAGAGTGGTAAATTCCGCCAGATGGTCCCGCATTTTGAGGAAATCAAATCATGGCTTCGCGCAGTAAGACGTTGACTAAGGAGACCGAACCAGAGGAGCCCGCGCAGGAACTATTGTCACAGCGCCGGAAACCGGA
>DATGVJ010000523.1:0-8042 GCA_035300505.1 Xanthobacteraceae bacterium | reverse complement strand
ACGAGCAGGTCGAATTCCGCAGGCCTGGGGAAATTTACGAGGCACTCAAAGTCGGACAGGTCGATATGACGATCGCCAATGCGACACCGGCGCGCGCGGATCGATTCGCATGGTCGCCGCCGCTGTTGCGCATCGAGCTCGGATTCCTGGCCGCTGCGGGTTCGCCGGTCACCACCCTCGCCGACGTCGACCGGCCCGGCGTGCGGGTCGGCGTGACCCAGGGCGGCACTATGAACGGCGCGCTTGCGCGCGAATTGAAGAACGCCACCGTGGTGCCGGCCGCGACGCTGAAGGACGGGATCGAAATGCTGGCGCAGCACAAAATCGACGCGTATGCGACCAACAAGGCCAACCTGTTTGAAATGTCCGATGCCGTGCCCGGCTCGCGCGTGCTCGACGGGCGATGGGGGCTCGAGCATCTCGCGATGGCGATCCCGAATGGTCGCAACGCAGGATTCGTTTACATGCGCGCGTTTGTCCATGACGCGAAATCCGAAGGGCTGGTCGCGCACGCGGCCGCGCGGGCAGCGCTACGCGGCGTCGCCGCGGAATAACCCAGGGGTCCGTGCCCTAGAAATCCGCATAGCCACCGAGCGCAATGTCCGCATTGCGCGCCGCCGCTTTGGCCAAAGGGGCCACGAGCGCTGCGAATTCTTCCGCATAGCGATAACCGGGGGCTTCTCCCGCGAAGCCATCCTTCGTGGCTGGGTGCAGGTAGATTTCGCTGCGCCCTTCCGGGAGATGATTGATGAGCCCGGCCAGTCGCGATGTCGTCATGGCGCCCGACCAAGCCAGGCCGAAGACAGCATCCGGGCAGGACAATCCAGCACGCCGTGCGCGCCGGCGAAGCCACAGCGCTGGTGGCGTGATAACCGGGCCGTCCAGACGGCGCTTGGCCGGCGTTTCGACCTTTGCCAATACGGAAGCTGGTTCGGTGGGGACGCGCAAGCCGCGCATACCGTAGCTGCGTCCGATCGAGATGATCGCATCGGCGATGGTGGGGTGAAGATGGAAATGTTTGTGCGCATTGACGTGGTCGAGCGCAAGGCCGGTCGTTCGGTAAGCGGCAAATTGCGCCTCGATTTCGGCGCGCAACTGCCGACGCACTGTTGGGCGGAAGAAAATTTCGAATGCGACCCGCATCATATCGGTACGAAAGAGCCCGCTCGCATCGACGAGATCGGGAATCTGAGAGGGCGGCAGTGCCGGCTGACCTTCCACGAGCGTCACATGCAGGCCAACCCGCAAGCCCGGCAGGCGGTGCGCACGCATAACAGCATCGGTCGCTGCCGCGCCAGCCACCATCAAGCTTGCCGCGGTGAGGATGCCGTCCCGGTGCGCGACCTCGACGGCTTCGTTTACTTCCGGCGCCAGTCCAAAATCGTCCGCCGTGACAACGAGCTGTTTCAGTGCGCGGCCTCCCGGCGCTCGCGCAGGAAGCTGAAGAATTCGACACCTTCGCGCAGCCGGCGCTTCATCATGTCCGGGCTTCGTATCATCTCGCCGAGGATGGCGGCGATCTTGGGCAGGCGGAAATAGAAACGACGATAGAACTCGTCGACCGATGTGAAAATTTCCGTATCTGTCAGATGCGGGTAGCTCAACGCGGCATTTTGCGTTCCGAGTTCGGTGAGCAATTGCCTGTTTTCGTCGACCAGCCAGCCGTTTGCGAGCGCCTGCTTGTAGAGGAACGTTCCGGGATAGGGCGCCGCCAGCGAAATCTGGATGGTATGGGGATTTACCTCCATGGCAAAGCGCATGGTCTCCTCGATCGTTTCCTTGGTTTCACCCGGCAATCCGAGAATGAATGTGCCGTGGATGGTGATGCCGAGCTCATTGCAATCCTTGCTGAATCGTCGGGCCACATCGACCAGCATGCCTTTTTTTATGTTGTGAAGAATTTTCTGATTGCCGGATTCGTAGCCCACCAGCAGGAGCCGCAAGCCGTTGTCCTTCATCACCTTCAGGGTCGCACGGGGGACATTTGCCTTGGCATTGCATGACCAGACGATGCCGAGCTTGCCGATCTCGCGCGCAAGCTCTTCGACGCGCGGGAGGTTATCAGTCAAAGTGTCGTCGTCGAAAAAGAACTCCTTGACCTGCGGAAAGGCCTTCTTGGCCCAGATCAATTCCTCGATCACATGACCTACGCTGCGCGTGCGATAGCGATGGCCTCCGATGGTTTGCGGCCACAGGCAGAAGGTGCAGCGCGATTTGCATCCGCGCCCGGTATAGAAAGAGATATAGGGGTGCAGCAGATAGCCGCCGAAATAATTCTCGATGACGAGATCACGCTTATAGACCGGCGTGACGAACGGCAGGTCGTCCATTGTTTCAAGGATCACGCGATCCTCGTTGTGCACGATAGTGCCGTCCCGTTTTCTCCAGGACAGGCCGGCAACGCGGTCCAGGTCGCGCCCCTCGGCGACTTCCTTGATCGTAAAATCGAACTCGTTGCGTGCAACAAAGTCGATGGCCGCTGACGCCTTGAGACTCTGTTCCGGTTCGACCGCGACCTTGGCGCCGATCATGCCGATCTTAAGGTCGGGCTTGCGCGCCTTGAGGGTCTCGGCGGTGCGCACATCGGATGCAAACGACGGAGTGGACGTGTGCATCACAATCAACTCGCGGCTCAGCGCTTCCGGTGCCACATCCTCGAACTTGAGCCGGTGCGGCGGAGCATCGATTAGCTTGGAACCCTCGACGAGTGCAGCCGGCTGGGCGAGCCAGGTTGGGTACCAAAAGGACTTGATCTCGCGCCGCATCTGATAGCGGGCGCCCGCGCCGCCGTCATACCCGTCGAAAGATGGTGCCTGCAGGAACAACGTGCTCATCATGGCAACTTCGTCTCCAAAGCTAGTTCGTCTACAAGGCTACTTTGTCTCCCGATCTGCAAGTGCCCGGCCGCCCGACGTCGCCCGGTACAGATGAGCCTTCCAACTCACGCGTCGACCCACGACGCCCGCCACGAAAACCACAAACGACATTAGTTCACGCGCAGGAACAAGCCAATACGATTGTCGGGGAAGGCCAAAAACCTGCTGCACTTGCTTCAGCAATATTGCGCGGCACCCCAGCGAGGCCACCGCGATCGCAAGCGCCGCCAAGATTGTGGGCTGGCTTCCAGCGCTAAGGGCCGCCAATGAGGCCCACGCGAAGGGGTGCGAAAATAACTGGCCGGCGTAGCCGAGAGGGTCGATGCTTCTGATGGTCCGGGCCCATCGCAATTCGTGCTGCCATATCTCTTTCGCTGAATCCTGCGAACACATGTGAGCGACCGCGAAGGGTGGTATCGACACCTTGCCGCCGTGAGCCCGCACCGCCAGGCCGATCGCGTAGTCGTCGGCAAGGTAATCGGCAAATGTCTTGAACCCGCCGATCGCAACGAGCGTCTCTCGCCGTAAGGCGATGGTCGATCCAAAACACGGACGCGTGAGATCCAACGCGATGCCGACAATCACGTTCGGCAGGAAATGGCTGTTGATATCGAGCGCGAGAAGTTTTGACCAAAATCCGCCAAGGGCATCGCCATAATATAGGCAGGTGACCGCGCCGACTCCGGGCTGCTCAAGCTCAGAGACGACGCGCGCAAGATAGTCTGGATCAACGCGAATGTCGCTGTCTGCAAGCACGACAACGGGATGGCGAATGCTCGGCTCCATATTGGTCAGGTTGGAAATTTTTCGATTGCGGCCCCGCTGGACGGAGTTGACGACGAGATCGAAATCGCGGCCCGGGAGGGAGTTGTGAAGTCGTTGGACGGCCGCGATGGCAGCGTCGGTCGGGTCCGCCACTCCGCAAACAACCTGGATCGGGCCGGGATAGTTTTGCCGGCAGAAGGTCAAAAGGTTTTCATCCAGACCCGGCTCGTCGCCATGGAGCGGTCTGAGCATGGTGACGGCCGGTGTGGGCTGTCCCAACGAGCGGGATTGCGGAAAGCGCCCGCGCCCGAAGCGCCCGCGACCAAAGCGCCCCACGAGGACGGCTCCGACAATCAGGTAGATGCATCCGATGACCGCAATAAGCGATGCCGTCACCCATGACCAGAAAAAGATCATAATCTCAATGATCCCGTGACCGCAGTTCGACGGGCATTTGCCGGAACTGGGCCTTTTCAAGACGCGGGGACTTTTCGAAACGTCTCTTTTCGAAGGTTATTGGGACGATGCGCCCCCATTCCATGACATGCCAGCCCAAGAGACCAGGCACACCGACCGCAAGATCGCCGGCGCGTTTGACCAGCGAAAGCGCAAGCGCCTGTTCGGGCGGAATGCCGAAAACGGCGCACAACAGGATCAATCCCCCTTCCTGCGCGCCGAGCGATCCCGGCAGCGCAAATGCCGCTCCCCGGATGGCATGCATGAGACTTTCGATGACCAGCGCTTCGGCAAGGCTGACGGGGTGGCCCATGAAATGGAATACGATGAAGACTTCCAGAACGCCGATGATCCAACCCGAAAAATGCACGATGCAACTGATCGCCAGACCAGAGTGCGCCGCATAGATCTTCGCAAACTGTTCATAGACAGCGTCGATAGTCCCGAGCGCGCGCCAATTCCCGTCGCCCGTCATGCGGCCAACAATTGATTTCAGGATGCGCTTTCCGGTTTGACGCTGGGCGAAAAAGAAGCCGACCAGCAGCGGGACCGCGCAGGCAATCCCAATTGTCGCGACCTCGATCAGCGTTTCGTGCTTGCCAATGGCAAGAAGCACAAGGAGACCGAGAAACGCAAACAGGAACTGGGTTGTGGCCTGCATCAAAACGTCGACGATGATGCTTGCTGCCGAGAGCACCCCAGGGATGCCCCGGAATGACAGCAACCGCGCCCCGATGAGGTCGCCACCGATCTGGGGCATCGGCAGCAGCGAATTGGCCCCTTCACGGACAAATCTGAGAGTGACGCATGTCTGCAATGTTGGGCGCAGGCTGGGTGGAAACAGCAACCACCATCCCGCTCCGGCCACCGACACGGTAACGACGCGCGTGAGGACCAGGAACACAATTCCAAAGCCAACGCTTGCGACCGCCATGGCAACTTCGTCGACACCGGACCAGACGATGAGTCCGACAACGACGATCATGCCAAGCAGACCGACCAGCGCGCCGAGATATTTGATTTTTTGCATTACCACCCCGGTCAAGGTTACAGACGTAATTCGGACGGTTGGTGGCCGCTCTCTCCAGGCCACATCACCAAAATGTCTTCATGTTGATGGAACGTGTGACGCCGAAGCCGATTGTCTTTTGATTGACAGACCCGCGTTGCTCGACCAGCGGAGAATTTGCCGTATCGCCGGCCAGCCGTTCGTACTCGATGAAAGCGTGCATCGCCCATTCGGCCGTCCAGCGATAGCGCGCTTGGGTACCTGCGCCGTACCAGCGCACGCCGCCTTTCGGATCGAAAATCGGCAACCCCGATGCGGCAGACTGCGCCGCCGTAATACCGAAATAGGGACGCGTTGCGCCTGCGCTTGCAAAAGAGATGCGCGGGCCGGCCGAGAGCGTGAGTTGGGACCCGAGCGGAATGACGGCGTCAGCCACTACGTCGGAGACTGCGCCGTGATGACCATTGATTCCCTGCCGGACCTCCGTGCGCGTGCGCAGCCACGGAACCCACCAGTACTCCGCAAAGGCACCCGCCTCGACGGCCCAGGGAATATCGCCCAGGCCTTGCAGGGCGGCGGAATCGTGCTCGCGACGACCAGGCTTGAGCTGGGCGACAGGGCCAACCCGCAGGTGGCCTTCTTCAAGCAGCGCATAATCGACCCCGTCGAGCGGTCCGCGGAAGCGCTCCGGGGTCCCAAAGGCACGCACGTCGAAAATCGGAAAAGGCCGGACGACGTCTCGATTCGAACCCATAAAAAGTGGTTCTACGCGTGCTTCCGCCCCCACGATGATGGTCCAATCATAGGCGGGTTGAGAAGGTGCCTTGGTAACAGCAAGTTCCGCCGCCAAGCCGATCTGCGGGACCAGCACGGCGCTCAACACTGCAGCCCAGATTTTGCGCCGTTTGCGCATCCCCCGCATCGCCCCAACTCGATTTCAATCAACTCTACCCCGGCCGGTTTCTAGCACAAACGAACCGCCCCGCACAAACCGGTGGGCGGTGGGGTTGGGGAAACCTCGCCACCCATGCGTTAAATTAAGGAGTTTTCGCCACCGTGTAGCCGGATGAACACCCCATATCAGCGCGTTCACGCGCATGATGGGACGCGATATCCGGGGCCGCCGGTCCCGCATGTCGCCGTCTCGCGTGAAGAATGCGATCCGGCTCATCCGCCAAAGCCCGCCCGCGCCGTCAAGCGGCCGTTCGGACGAAGGCGGCTGCGGACTACGAGGCCGGAGTTTATAAACCTAACGCCTATGACCCCGGCACCTACCCTTTCTTACCCACGGGCACCGGTACGCCGGCGATCTTGACCCTGAAGTAGCCGAGGCTCTGGCGGGTGCAGAAGTAGAGCGTCTTCCAGTCGTCGCCGCCGAACCCGACGTTGGCCGTATTGGCAAACCCGTGCACGATGCGGCCAAGCTTCTTGCCCGTGGCGTCGAGAATGTAGAGGCCGCCGGAGCCGCCGCAATAGACGTTGCCTGCGGAATCCACCTTCATGCCGTCGGGTACGCCGGGTTCCGGGCCGCCCAAATCCGCGAAAACCCGCTCGGTCTGGCGGGCCAGCAGGCCATTCGGCAGCACGTCGTATGCCAGTATGTGACGGCGCTGCGAGTCGCAGATGTAGAGGACCTTTTCATCGTGCGAGAACGCAAGGCCGTTGGGCCCGACCAGGTTATCGACCAGGAGCGTCATCGTTCCGCGGTCAGGCGAAATTCGATAGACGCCCACGAATGCGAGGTCGTTCTGTCCGGGCGGCCCGGTCATGGCCGGGCCGGTCCACGGATCAGTGAAATAGATGGCGCCATCGGATTTCACCACGATGTCGTTCGGATAATTGAGGGGGCGGCCCTGAAAGCTGTTGGCCATGACGGTGATGCTGCCGTCGTGTTCCTCGCGCACCACACGGCGCGCCCCGGGTTCGCAGGCCACCAGCCGGCCCTGAGGGTCGCGCGTGATGCCGTTGGCGGCGTTGGTGTTCTCCTTGAAGACCGACAATCCCGTTGCGGGTGCGTATTTCCACCGCTTGAGATCGGTGCCGCGCATCAGAAGATAGCCGCCCTCCTTCCACCACAGCGGGCCTTCCACATTGGCTGTGCCGCCGAGGTTGGTGGCGATGTCTACGATCGGTTCCGAGGTCAAGATGATCGCATCGAGCGCCGGATCAAGCCGCTCGATCCGCTTGGCGGTTTGCGTTGCGGCTTCACGGTTGCCGACCGCCAACCCACCTGCCGCCGCTGCCGACATGGCCAGCATTTGTCGTCGCGAGAATCCGATCTGCTTGTTCATGAGGCTCCTCCTTGATCTGGGCTGTTGTTACCGGATTATATCCCAGAAAACAGAAAATGATCAGCGGCCGGGAGAAGCATCATGATCCGGATCACATCGGGCGACTTCAGCGACCCGCGCGTTATTGATCTGCTCCGATTCCATCTCAACGCCGCGCGAGCCCAGACGGCGCCGGGTAGCGCACACGCCTTGGACCTGGCCGGGCTGCAATCGCCAGATATCGGCTTCTGGTCGATGTGGGACGGCGAAACGCTCCTGGGTGTCGGCGCGCTCAAGCGGCTTTCGTCCGATCACGCAGAAATCAAGTCGATGCATACAGCTCAATTCGCACGTCGACGAGGTGTTGGTAGCGCAATGCTAAAGCACATCATTTCCGTCGCTCGGGCATCGGGTATTTCACGCCTGAGCCTGGAGACAGGCTCATGGGACTATTTCAAGCCAGCCCAGGCACTCTACAGGAGCCACGGCTTCGTGGAATGCGCGCCATTCGCTGACTATGTGCTCGACCCGAACAGCGTATTCATGACTCTTGAGATTTATGAGCCGGGATTGGACGGCCTGTGAGAGAAGTTGATCGGCAAGCGCGGCAATTCAGCAGTTTCAATCGTGCGTTCGCCGCGGCATGCCGACATACCAATCCACGGG
>DATGVJ010000522.1:0-5046 GCA_035300505.1 Xanthobacteraceae bacterium | reverse complement strand
GACCGCGTTTCACATGGGTTTCCGAAGGGAAGGACTTCCGCCGCTTACTTGTGACGTCGAAAGCAGGGGAGGTTATCGAAATTATGATGCTTGCGCATGGCACGCCTCCAACAAAAATTGCGGCCAAGCCGGCCGCGCCGGGCGTATAACACTGCGCGGCGGTGGTCACAAGGTGTCGCCGACGGGCCCTAAGTTGAGAGCTTGTTGTGAATGATCTTTCCGTCAACAACGGTGAGCACGGACTTGATCTTCTTCAGCTCCTCGTCGCCAACCTCCATGTAGTCTTTGTCCAGAACGACGAGATCTGCGAGCTTACCTTGCTCGATCGAGCCCAGCTTGGTCTCCATGTTCATCTGGTGGGCATTGCCGCGTGTGAAGAGGCGGATGGCCTCCTGGCGCGTGATCTGTTGACCGGGGTTGACCATCTCGCCCAGCGCATTGCGTCCGGTCACCGCGTAGTAGACCGCAAACCACGGGTTCAGCGTAGCTATATGGCCTCCATCCATGTGTATCCCAGCGGGGATTCCACTGTCCACGACAGTGCGGAATGGTGCCGCAGGGGGCGTCGGCGTTGCTGCAAGCGGGAAAGACCGCGAACACACATTTACATTCCCGCCCACGGCTTTCAGCCGCGCAAGCTGTTCGGAGGTTGCTCCGGACATGCGATGCAGCGTCCAGCGCAGGCCCGTAATGTCCACTTCCTTGTTGATCTTCTCGAAGGCGGAGATCGCAATCTCCATGCCCTCCTGGTCCCCCGCGTTCGACCTGCTGCGCCAGCCGGCGCGGGCCATCAGCCACTGCGCTTCCACCCAGGTCGGATGCCGCACGGAGCCGTTCGGCGTGTAGTAGATCGCGTGCGACGACATCATGTCGTCGCCGAAGAACGGCAGCTGGTTCTTGATGCGCTCATGCAGAACGGGAAGCTCGTCCACGACGAGGTCCATCTGCAGGCGGATGAAACTCTTACCTTCGCGATGCAGCCCCCACCACGTGTCCCAGTGCCGGAAATGGTCGAAATGATAGAGTGTCTGCATGGGATTGAGGCGTGGGGTCGAAGAGATCGAGTTGCCCAGCTCGTATCGAGGGCTTGGCGCAGCCGGAATGCCCTCCTGGTCGATATGCGCGGTCAGGCCGACACTGGCTGAGTAGGCCCATGCTTCCAGGGTCGTCCGTCTGCGCTGATCGCGCGTTTGCGTCAGACGCAGGAGATAGAGCGCCGTTGTCGATTGGTTTCCGGATGCAATGCTCCCATCTTCGCCCATCGTCACTGGCATCGAAGCCTTGGTGAACCAGGCCATGCCCGCTGTGTTGGTGACTGCCGGGCCGAGGGTCGTCTGGTAGATGAGGACAGGCCGATCCGGAACGGCGGCGTCCAGCTCCGCTCGCGTCGGCAGCCGCCGCTCCGTAAACATCGTGAACGCATTCCACGCACCGAGTGCCGTGATCCACTCGCCGGGCGGAACCTCGGCTCGGCGCGCGGAGAGGATCGCCTGGATCTCGGCGATCGACGTCGCGTTCTCAAGCACCGTGTGATAGCCCGGGCGATAGTTGCCGAAGCTGACGATGTGATCACAACTCTCGATCAGGCCCGGGATCACCGTGCGGCCCCGAAGGTCAATCGCATTCGGTCCGCGCGCGTTGAAGTTGCCGACTTCGGCAAAGTGGTTGCCCCGTATCCTCACGGCCGAGACAACACGGTCCCGATCGTCCAACGTGCGGACCTTGCCATTGTAAAGCACCAGGTCCTCGCCGGAGGAGGGTCGCGTGCCCGTTGCCGACCCGCCCTGTGCCAGCGTCGGGCTTCCAGCGTCGATTTCGATTGCCGCCCCGAGCGCTGCACCAGCGAAGAGGAACGACCTTCGTGACGGTCGTTCCCCTAAAGCGTTGTCGTTGGCATCTTCGTTGGATCCCCTGGCGTCCTTGTCGGTCACGTTGGTCCTCCCTCACTCGGCAATTTATAGAATGTATGGCCTGCGCCGCATGATCCGATATCGGCTGGACAAATGCGGCTAGCGGGTCGCAACGCCCGTGCGGCAAGCGTCCAAACCGCGTGCGCTGCAGAGCAATAAAATTCGCGCGGTCGAAGGCAAATCCTCATTCTTGCCCCTCCCGTGTAAGGAAGCCTATCGACTCTGGCACCCAAAAGATATGATCGGATCAGCAACGCTAGATACAAGATGTCCGAGTGCCGTCTGCTCGTCGGGCACACTTACTATTGCTTCCCGACGCATGCGGTGCAGCGAAAGACCTGTCATCTAAATGAACGGCTTGTGCTATGTTCCATGGGCAGCGCGGGCGGTATATACTGTTTCGTGCTGCTCCATTGCGACGCCCATAATGATTGAGGAAAACAACGATCAAGCGATCTGATGACGCGGGAGGATGATCATGCCGTTCCGAGGCTCGACCAGCGCGATTGCTGCCGCAACGATCGCCGTGCTGATGCTGATCAGCCCGGTTCAGTCCGCCGAGGTTTCGAAGTACCCTGACTGGAAAGGCGCTTGGACGCGCTGGTTTCCGCCGGGCTCCGTTCTTGAGCCCAACGGCGGCTTCACGGCTGGCGGACAGCCTTCGCACGACCAAACCAAGCCATGGGGGCGAGGACAGGAGGTCCCGCTCACTCCTGAATATCAAAAGATTTTTGAAGAAAGTCTTGCGGACCAGGCGGCCGGCGGCCAAGGCTTGTTTTTTGACCATGCGGTTCGCTGCATGCCCGGAGGCATGCCACTCATCACGATCGGCTTTGGAGCCATGGAATACATTGTGACGCCGGAAACCACGTATATTGCGCCTGGCGGCGGAGAGCCACTTCGTCGAATCTTCACTGATGGGCGCGACTGGCCCCGGGACCTTGCGGACTACGAGCCGACTTATGCGGGCTACTCGATTGGCAAATGGATCGATGAGGACGGTGACGGCATTTACGATGTGCTCGAAGTGGAAACGCGCGGCCCTTTCAAAGGTCCTCGCGTGTATGACGCGACCGGCCTGCCGCTTCATTTCGATAACCAGTCCATCTTCAAGGAACGCATTTTCCGCGACAAGGCCGATCCGAGAATACTTCACGACGTAATCACGGTCACCGACAATGCTCTGACACGACCTTGGACGGTAGACAAAAAGTATATACGCAACGCCAATCCGCGTTTTCGCTGGGGGGAAGTCAGCTGTGCCGAAAACATGCGCAACTCCATGGTTGCCATCGGCAAGGAAAGCTATTTCATGAGCGGTGACGGCATGCTGATGCCAGTCCGCAAAGACCAGCCGCCGCCGGATTTGCGATATTTCAAACAAACTCAAAAGTAATAGCCGGCGACAGAGTTGTGGATTGGCGGCAGCATTCACAATCCACGTCCGCTTTAATCCGCAGTCCCCTCGATAGCGGCCGGCCGTCGGATATGCTGGATCGGAAGGCATGGGCCATAACCGGCCATTCGTACCCCTTTCTCACGGGTCACATATCGAATAGCATCCAACCAACCTGCACGATCTCGGGAGGGCTCAATGAAACTTGAGCGTCGTAGATTTCTGCATCTTGCAGCGGGCGCTGCGGCGCTGCCGGCCGTGTCGCGCGTTGCGGATGCGCAAACCTACCCGACGTGGCCGGTCACCATTATCGATACTTCTGCTCCAGGCGGTGCCACAGGAATCATTGCTCGTCTCTTGGCCGACAAGTTCTCCGAAACCCCCGGGCAGCAGTTTATCGTCGACCAACGCGTTGGAGCGGGAGGTACTGTCGGCGCTCGGGAAATCGCCAGTAGTACGCCGGACGGATATACTATGATGTTGGGGTTTACCGGAAACCTTGCGATTGCACCGAGCCTCTATCCCAACCCCGGCTATGATCCACGCAAAGACTTTGCCCCGATCGGCAGGATTGGCATTGCCGCCAGTACACTCGTAGTGCATCCTTCGTTTCCTGCCCGTACAGTGGCCGAACTAATCGCTTATGCCAAACAGAACCCCGACAAGGTCAGTTTCGGATCGGCCGGCGCTGGCAGCGGGAGCCACATCTCAGGAGAACTTTTCGCAAGCATGGCTGAGATCAAGTTGCGTCACGTCCCTTATCAAGGAGCAGGCCCGGCTTTGGCCGATCTTGTAGGACAACATATTTCTTTTCTTATCTCTCCGATTCCGGTGACACATGAAAGTGCCAAGAATGGACGTGTCCGTATGTTGGGCGTGACGAGCCTCGCTCGATCGAGCCTCCTGCCCGATGTTCCAACGATCGCGGAGCAAGGTCTGCCCGGTTATGAGGTGGTGCTGCGGTTTGGGTTGGTTGCGCCGCGTGGCACCCCACATCCAATCATTGAACACGTTAACAAGGACCTGCGCGCGGCCCTTGCAACTGACAACATGCGAGCCCGATTCGCCACCGTGGGAGTGGAACCTCTTCCATCAACACCGGAGGAGTATGCTGCGGATATCGCAAGCGATGAAACTAAATGGTCGACGCTCGTCAAGTCGCTCGGGTTAAAAGCCGAATGATAATTTACCGCCAGTGGCGGCGCATATAGTCCATAAATCCCGATCTTCGAATGGCAGCTATGGGTCATTGTGAGAAGGGCTCAAGGTGAGGATTTCTCGACTGCTTGACCCAGGAAGCGAATGTTCCTGTTACGGCACAGCAATCGTCGAGCACCGTGTGATAGCCCGGGCGAAGTTGCCGAAGCTGACGATGTAATCTCAACTCTCCATCAACCCCGGGATCACCGTTCGGCCCCGAAGGTCAATCGCATTCGGTCCGCGCGCGTTGAAGTTACCGACGTCGGCAAAGTGGTTGCCTCGTAGAGGCCGGCGCCCTTTGAGGCTCGCCCGGCCCAAGAAGCCGGCTCGCACCTCAGGGTGACGGGGAGAGGGGAATCGCTCGCGGCAACAGCACGGTCAACTTGATCGAAAAACGCTCTAGTACTACTGCGTCATAAGTTTCTTCGTCCCCGAACCATAGCACGTGTTCTGCAATACGGACATCGCGACAAGAGTTTCACGAGCGCGTCGATGATTCGTATGCGCATGGTTGCGATTGAATCTGGAATGTGCCGCTCA
>DATGVJ010000521.1:0-15741 GCA_035300505.1 Xanthobacteraceae bacterium | reverse complement strand
TCATTCACCAGTTCGGAAAGCTCGATCCTGCGCCGCCGCGCCCACGGATTTTGAGCGCCCGCCACGATGACATTTGAGTCCTCAAAGAGAGTTTCGAACTCCAGCCGCTCGTCGGCAAAGGAACCCAATCTCCGCGCGATCAAGAGATCGACGTTGCGCTCGCTCACTTCACGCTGCATTGCTTCCGCCAGTGTTTCCGCAACGTGAAACACGATGCGCGGATAGCGCCGAGCGAGGCGATCGACGACGGCTGAAACAAAGCTTGTGGCCAGATAGGGGTTGCATCCGATCCGAACTTCCCCGGCCGTGGGGTCGGCGAGAAACTCGATGTTCTTGACGCCCTGGCGCAGGTCATCGAATACGGCAACCCCGCAATCGAGCAGTGCGCGACCGTACTCGGTCGGCTCGATTCCTTGGCGGTGGCGGTCGAGCAGACGCACCCCGAGCGCATGCTCCAGGTCCGCGATTGATCTCGAAATGTTAGGCTGGGTGGTATTGAGGCGTTGCGCCGCCTTCCCCATGGTGCCCGCTTGCACGACGGTCATGAGGACGTGCAGGTCTTGCAGCTTCATTCGGCGTCCGATGCGATCGCTCAACTGCATGTCGGTCCCATTTCGGATTTGAGATGACGTCATCAGACAATAACATTATTCGCTTATGGCAGCATCAACTATCGTCTGCGGCCAAGGCGCGTCATCTTTCGAGGCTCGCTTCGCTCGCACCTGGCGCTGATGGATCGTCAGCAGCGATTCCATGCGAAACGACCATGCCTAAGATCGTGCCAGCCTGGGACGAGAGGACGCCATGAAACTTCCACGCCGTCGATTTCTGCATCTGGCAGCGGGCGCTGCCGTGTTGCCCGTCGTCTCGCGAATTGCAGGAGCGCAGACCTACCCGTCGCGCCCCATCACGGTCATCGTGCCGTATCCTGCAGGGGGTGGAGCGGATTCGGTCTTTCGCGTCATAGCCGAGCGCATGCGAAGCTTCCTGGGTCAACCCATTGTCATTGAAAACGTGGCTGGTGGGAGCGGCAGCATCGGCACCGGTCGGGTCGCTCGTGCGGTCCCCGATGGTTACACGCTCGGCATCGGCAACTGGAGCACGCACGTCGGGAACGGTGCCATGTACGCGCTCCCCTACAACGTGCTGACCGATTTTGATCCGGTGGCGTTGCATCAGGTCTTTTACTTGATACTTGTCGCCAAGAAAGCCTTGCCAGCGAACAACTTGAAGGAACTGATTGCCTGGCTGAAAGCCAATCCAGACAAGGCATTCCTCGGCACTCCCGGTGTGGGTAGTCAAGGTCACCTCGCGGGCACTCTGTTCCAGAGCATCACTGGCACCCGCTTTCAGCACGTGCCCTATCGCAGTGTTTCTCTCGCCATGCAGGATTTGATCGCTGGCCAGATCGACTTGATTTTCGCCGACCCGAGCGGAGTTGCTCCAGTGCGGGCGGGCAGCGTCAAGGCCTTTGCGGTCACGGCTGGGCACAGATTGCCGGCAGTGCCCGATATTCCGACGGCGGAAGAAGCCGGACTCTCCGGATTGTTGCTCGCAAACTGGAATGGGATTTTCGCGCCCAGGGGCACGCCGAAGGATATCATCGGCAAGCTCAACGGTGCCGTCACCAGCACGTTGGCCGACCCGAGCGTCGTTCAGAAGCTTACTGACCTTGGAAGCGAAATTCCCCCTCGGGAGCAACGGACGCCCGACGCGGTTGCCGCGTTGCAGAAGGCCGAGATTGAGAAGTGGTGGCCGATCATCAAAGCGGCCAACATCAAGGGCGAGTGACCCGAAAGCCCGGCAAGGATTGGAGGCGTGCAATGCCGGATACCTTGGCGTACCTCGGCACGCTGGCAATATTCAACGCTCTTGCTGTAAACGGTGGGCATCCATGGCGACGCGCAATGGTTTGGGGATCGGGCGTGCGCGCCCGCCCGACACGAAGGCAACCCGCACACGCGCCTCGATCAGCACATCCTGGCCGCGCATCACGCGCTGACATAAGACGATCGAGGCACCCTTCACTTCGTCGGGGACTGTTTCGATTTGGAGCACATCGTCCATGCGCGCTGGCTTGAGAAACTCGATCTGCATAGAGCGAACCACAAAGGCAAATCCCGGCGCTTCCTGCGCGGTCTGCTCGAACAATCCGCGCTGATCGGCGCCGAGCAGGCGCAAATAATTGGTGCGCGCGCGCTCCATGAAGCGCAGATAGCTCGCGTGATAGACCGCGCCGGAAAAGTCGGTGTCCTCATAATAGACCCGCACCGGCATGACATGCCGACCGTCCCGGAGAACACCGTCGAGATTGTGATCGGTCATGTGGGCTTAGCCGCGTTGGCGCCGTCACCGCCAAGCGTTACCAGAACGATCTCGGGCGGCACGCCGAAACGAATAGGAATGATGCTGCACCCCAACCCGCCGGAGACGATCAGGTCCGACTTTTCGCGGACGAGCCCATAGGCATAGCGATTGCCATAGCGCGATGGCACGATCGGCGACCAGCCGGCGAGCCGGAGCTGTCCTCCATGGGTGTGGCCGCTCAATGTCAGGCTCACGCGCTCCGGCACCCGCGCCGCGATGTCAGGCTCATGCGCAAGCAGGACGATGGGCGCGTCGTCGCTCACTTTTGCCAGGGTTCCATCGAGATCATCGACGCCGATGCGTTTGCCGGGCCGCAAGCGTCGCGACGGCACAAAAGCAATCTGATCGCCAAGGCCCGCGAGCCAGAACGCACCGCCGCGCGCTTTGATCCGAACCACGTCATTCTCGTAGACCGGGATGCCGACCGCTTCGAGAGCGCGGCGGCCGTAGGGCACGCCTTGGCCAGCGCGTTGCACCGCCTTGTCGTCCCACCAGTCGTGATTGCCAAGTATGGCGTGCACGCCAAGGGGTGCCTTCAGCCCGCCAAGAGCCGCCGCCCATTCGGTTGAAGGGACTGCGGCGGTTACGTAACGATGTCCCGCCGCATAGTCGCCGAGCAGAACAATCATGTCGGCGTTAAGCTTATTGGTGATCTCCGCGATCGAGGCAATGCGCTCAGCCGGCATCCAGGGCTCACAGGCGTGCAGGTCGGCGAGCACGGCAATCGTCACTTCGAGATCGCGCGGCCAACGGTTGGGCCGGAATGAATAGCGCGTGATCCTGGGTTGCAGCAGCGTCTCGATCACTGCAAAAGACGCCACGGCCACGCCCGAAAGCCCCAGTGCGGCGAGAAACTTGAGGAAGCGGCGGCGGGTGATCATGAAACCGTGTGACGAATGCTCAAGGGCCGCGGATATCCCAATACGAATCAGGTTAATTTTCGATCACTGGAGCATTTTCCGGAAAAGTGGGCTTCCGGTTTTCCGTAGAAAATGCGACCACGCAAAAAGACTAGAGCGCGTTTGCCACATTGTCGGGTAAACGTAAACGAAAAGCGCTCTAGTCGTCGTTGAAGAGGCCGAATTGCGCCATATCGCGGGTCGGTTCGACGAGCCCGAGATGGCGGAATGCATGTGAGGTGAGCAGCCGCCCGCGTGGCGTGCGCTGGATCAATCCCTTCTGGATCAGGAACGGCTCGATGATTTCTTCAATTGCATCGCGCGGTTCGGAGAGGCCCGCCGCAATGGTCTCGATGCCGACCGGTCCGCCACCATAATTTTCCGCGATCATCGTAAGATAGCGACGATCCATTGCGTCGAGACCGGCAGCATCGACTTCTAGTTCGCGCAGAGCACGGTCCGCCGCGGCGCGATCGACCGAATTGGCACCGTCCACCAGCGCAAAATCGCGCACGCGCCGCAACAGCCGTCCCGCAATGCGCGGCGTGCCGCGCGCCCGCCGCGCGATCTCGTTGGCGCCATCCTGTGTCATGCCAATGTTCAGGACACGTGCGCCGCGGGTAACGATCTGTTCGAGTTCGGGCTCGGTGTAGAAATTGAGCCGCACCGGAATGCCGAAGCGGTCCCGCAGCGGATTGGTGAGGAGGCCGGCGCGTGTCGTTGCCCCCACAAGCGTAAATTTGCACAAATCGATCTTGACTGAACGCGCCGCCGGCCCCTCCCCGATGATGAGGTCGAGTTGGAAGTCTTCCATCGCGGGATAGAGCACTTCCTCAACCACCGGACTGAGCCGGTGGATCTCGTCGATAAACAGGACATCGCGCTCTTCCAGGTTGGTCAGCAGCGCTGCGAGGTCGCCAGCCTTGGCAATGACCGGCCCCGCCGTCGAGCGAAAGTTCACGCCGAGTTCACGCGCCACAATCTGCGCCAGCGTGGTCTTGCCGAGGCCCGGCGGGCCGACCAGCAACACGTGATCGAGCGCCTCGTTGCGCTGGCGCGCCGCCTGGATGAATACGCTGAGATTGGCCCGCGCCTGCTGCTGGCCGACGAACTCGTCGAGCCGCAGCGGACGCAGCGAAGTCTCGGGCGCGTCGTCCACGCGCCGCTCCGCACTGACAAGGCGCCGCGCAGGCGTGCTCACTTCGCCAACTCCTTGAGGCCGAGCCGGATCAGACTTGCCGTCGTCGCACCATCACCGGCGGCGCGCACAGCGGCCGCGATTGCGGTGGCGGCTTGCGGCTGGCCATAGCCAAGATTGACCAAAGCCGACACCGCATCGGCAACAGGCTGTGGCGCGCGCCTGTCCGCGACATCGACGGAGAGCCGCACGGCCGCCTGATCGAGGTCCGCATAGGCCGGCGCCTTGTCCTTCAACTCGGTGACAATACGCTCGGCCACTTTGGGGCCGACGCCGGGCGTGCGCGCCACCATGGCCTTGTCGCGCATCGCAATCGCGGTCGCCAGTTCCGCCGGTTTGAGCGTGGCAAGCACCGAAAGCGCCACCTTGGCGCCAACGCCCTGCACGGTCTGCAACAGACGAAACCATTCGCGTTCGAGATCGGTGCGAAACCCGTACAGGCGAATGAGGTCCTCGCGCACATGAGTTTCGATGGCAAGCGTCGCCGGCTCGCCGGTTGCCGGCAATTCCTTGAGCGTGCGTGCCGAACAGTGCACCAGGTAGCCGACGCCGCCGACGTCGAGGATGATTGCGTCCTCGCCCACGCTGTCGACGATCCCTTTGAGCCGGCCGATCATGACATCCTCAACAAGGCGCTCTGGCGATGATGCGCATGCGTCACCGCAATCGCGAGTGCATCGGCGGCATCGTCGGAATGCGGGTCGGCCTTGGGCAGCAGCACCTTGACCATCATCCGGATCTGCACCTTCTCGCAATGGCCGGCACCCACGATGGTCTTCTTGACGAGATTTGGCGCATATTCGGATACGGGAATGCCGGTGATGGCCGGCACCAGCATCGCAATGCCGCGCGCCTGGCCAAGCTTGAGGGTCGCCACCGCATCCCGATTGACGAAAGTCGCCTCCACGGCCGCCTCGTCCGGTCCATGGTCGGCAACCACGCGCTTGAGCCCGTCATGGATCGCAAGAAGCCGCACCGCGAGTGCCGCCTTCTCGTCGGTTGCAACCGACCCGCAGGCGATAAAGCTCAAGCGATTGCCGTCGATCGTCACCATACCCCAGCCGGTGCGGCGGAGCCCAGGGTCGATACCGAGAATGCGAATCGGGCTATTCTTCATGGCACGTGTGTATCTCGATTCGGGCACCTGCGTATGCCGCTGATCTCAGAAGCCATCCGCGCCGAGCTGATGCGGGCCTATGCGGCGCCCGATCGGCACTACCACAATCTTGGTCACATCGAGGCTTTGCTCCGCCTCGCACGGCAACATCGGGGCGCGCTCGCCGACCCCGACGTGGTCGAAGCCGCGATCTGGTTTCATGACGCGGTCTACGACACGCACCGTCACGACAACGAGGAAAAAAGCGCCGCTCTTGCCGTCGATCGCCTGAACGGTACCCTCGCGCAAGAACGCCTCGACCGCATCACCGCGATGATCCGAGCCACCGCCAGCCACCAACTGCCGGATTTCTTGAGCCCGGAAGCCGTGCGCGACTGCGCACTGTTCCTCGACATGGATCTCGCAATTCTTGGCTCCGCCCAGGGAGAATACGAATCCTACGCAGCAGCTATCCGTAGCGAATATTCCTGGGTTCCCGAGCCACTATGGATCGAAGGCCGGCGCAAGGTGCTGGAGAAATTTCTGTCCCGCGCGACGCTCTACATGAGCCCGCAGTTCCAGGCGAGTCATGAGGCAGCGGCGCGCCGCAACCTCACGCTCGAGCTTGCAACCCTGACCCGATCCCAATGAGAAAGGATCGAGACACCCTCGACCCGCGAAGGCCGCACGCTCCAGCCCGCCGACCGCAGATAGGTCGCAAGCGCGGACGCAGGCAATCCTTCGGCAGCAAAGAGGCTTGGCCCGGCATCGACCATCATCGGAACCTTTCCTTAGGCGCTCATCTTCTGCATCAGCGCGTCGGATACTTCAAAATTGGCATAGACGTTTTGCACATCGTCATGCTCATTGAGCGTCTCGATCAACTTCAAGAGCTTTTCGCCCTGCATGTCGTCGATCGCAATTGTGTTCTGCGGCTTCCACACCATTGCGGTCTTGCGCGGTTCGCCAAACTTGGCTTCGATTGCTTTCGACACCGTGCCGAGCGAATCGGGCGTCGTATAGATTTCGTGGCCGTCCTCTGACGACACGACGTCCTCGGCTCCCGCCTCGATGGCGCCTTCGAGCATCGCATCGGGGCTCGCCACCTTGGCATCGTATTCGATCAATCCGACGTGGCTGAACTGGAATGAGACGGCGCCGGTCTCGGCAAGATTTCCACCGCCTTTTGTGAACGCGGCGCGCACTTCTCCGGCAGTGCGGTTGCGGTTGTCGGTCAGTGTCTCGACGATCACCGCAACGCCGCCCGGCCCATAGCCCTCGTAGCGGATCTCGTCGTAGCTTTCGGCATCGCCACCGGTGGCCTTTTTGATCGCGCGCTCGATATTGTCCCGGGGCATGTTTTCGACCCGGGCCGCGATGACGGCGGCACGCAGGCGTGGGTTCATCGCGGGGTCGGGAATGCCGAGCTTGGCGGAAACCGTGATTTCGCGGGCAAGTTTGCCAAATACCTTGGATTTGACCTTATCCTGCCGCCCCTTGCGGTGCATGATGTTCTTGAATTGGGAATGTCCAGCCATGCTCTTTCCGTCCCGCGCCCAACCGAAGCCGGGCGTCGCCGGCTTTCCCTCATTGGCGCAAAATCATTTGATGTCAGCGCCTTATAGGCTGGCGGAAAAGGAAAATAAATATTGGAACGCGCTCCAACAGGGCTCGTCCCAAGGTGCCTGCCCTATTGGCCGCGGGGCGCCGGCCCCCTATGATGGCACCGTCGGTGAATGTCGCATGGAGGGGATCATGGTGCGAATTATTTCCGAAATCTCAAAATTCGTGCTGCCGGGCATCATCGCGATGGCCCTGGTCGCGAGCACCCAGTTGGGCGCAGATCCGGCACTGGCGGACGGTGCCGTCGCTCTGGGACGGCCCGCCGATATTGCCAAAGCCGGGGTCGCAATCGGCATTTCGAGCAATTTCGAAGACAATGATCGCGCTCACGAAGCTGCACTTGAGAAATGCCGGGCCAATCAGGACGCGCCGCAATCGACCAAGTCGCTGTGCATACTCGTGGCCTATTTCAAGGACCAATGTGCCTCAGTCGCGATCGACAAAAAGGCGGGAACCCCGGGCTTCGCCTGGGCCATCGGAATTAACAAGGCGAGTGCGCAACTGGAGGCCCTGGCCGCTTGCAAGGCCACGGCCGGGAAAGGCCGCGAAAAGTTTTGCGAACAAAGCATCGTCTATTGCGACGGAACCGCCGCACAATGAGCAACTGACCCCGTCAGGCAGTCGCCCAAAATGCTGGTCGGGCTTCTTCAAGCCGGCCGCCGAGGCGTACGGCACCGATGCGTTGCGCCAACCCGGTTGCGTCGTGCGTCTCCACCGCGACCGCACAGAGCGTCGCTTCGCCCATCGCGGGCTCGAATTTCCCCGAAGGAATACGCCGAACGAACCTGTTCATCGGTTCGTCCTTGTTCATGCCGATGACGGAATTGTAATCGCCGGTCATGCCGACATCGGACAAGAAAGCCGTGCCGCTTGGTAGGATCCGGTGATCGGCAGTCGGCACATGGGTATGCGTGCCGACGACGAGGCTCGCACGCCCGTCGCAGAAGTGTCCCATTGCCTGCTTCTCGCTCGTGGCCTCGCAATGCATGTCGATGATGATCGCGTCAGCGGTCCGCTTGAGCGCACAAGCCGCCAGTTCGCGATCGATCGCAGCGAATGGATCATCAAGCGGATCCATGAAAATGCGGCCCATGGCATTGACCACCAGAACACGCGCGCCGTTGCGGGCATCGACCAATGCCGCACCACGCCCCGGCGAGCCGGCCGGATAGTTGATCGGGCGCACAAGCCGGGGCGCGCGTTCGATGAAGACCAGCGCCTCGCGCTGGTCCCAGGCATGGTTGCCGAGCGTTATCGCGTCGGCACCGGCGTCAACCAGTTCCTGATAGATCGCTTCCGTGATGCCAAAGCCACCGGCCGCGTTCTCGCCGTTGACGACAACGAAATCGAGGCGCCAGTCCCGAATGAGCCCAGGCAGCCGCGTCAAAACAGCGGTACGCCCGCTACGCCCCAGCACGTCACCTATGAAGAGAATGCGCATACGAATGAAGAACTCCGGAATTCGGTTAGGCCGGTTAGCATACTTTTGACAACTCAACCTGAATTACTTGTCCCCAATCTCTTGCCTGTCAGGCGCTGACGGCGGATTCTTGGAATGCAAAGATATTATGATCTGATTCGGTTGACCCTCGTTTTCCACTGAGAAATATAGCAGGTTTTCCGGTCCGCAGATTTGTCGGGGGACGCGCGCCGGAATTGAGGAAAAGATGCAGGCTCGCGTTCTTGCTATATCGAACCGGAAAGGCGGCACCGGTAAATCGACGATCGCAGTCAACCTGGCGGCTGAACTTGGCTCGCGGGGATATCGCGTCCTGGTGGTGGACCTTGATCCACAGGGCCACGCGGGTCTCGGTTTCGGCATCCGATCGACAGATCCTGCGAAAACAATTCACCTCGCATTCCGCAAATCACGCGTTGATCTCTTTTCCGCCATTCGCTCGACCACCGTTTCAGGTGTCGACGTCATTGCAGCCGACAGGGATTTCGACGGCTCGATTGATGTCGGCGATCCACGTTGCTTGGCCAAGGCGCTCGACCCGATCAAACCAAGTTACAACATCATCGTGGTCGACGCGCCGCCTGGCTCCGCCAATATGATTGTCTGTGCTCTGCTGGCAGCCGAGGGCGTTTTGGTACCGACCCTGCTCGACTATCTGGCCGACGACGGTGCGAAATTGTTCGCGCGGTCATACTGCCACGTAATGCTGAAATTGCAGGCAACACTTCTTGGCCTTGCCATCGTGCCGATGCAAGTCGACTACCGTGCCAACATGCAAAGGCACGTCCTGCGCAAGCTGTTGCTGGGCTTTGGCACCAATCAGGTGCTGCGCGGAATTCGCACGGATGTAAGCGTTGCGGAGGCCTTCGGCCATTGCATGCCTTTGCGGCACTACCGAATGAATTCTCGCGCCGTTGAGGACTTCCGCACCATGGCCGACGACGTAGGACGACGCTTCAACTTGTCCTGAACCGCTTGGCATCACCGCCCGATCCGTTCCACGCAGTCCGGATTGATGACAATTGTCTCTTTCTCGGTCATCACGAAATCCAGGCGGGCATCGCCGGGTTCGTCGGGCACGGCATCGATTTCCTGGATCGCAAATGCAATGCCGATCGCAACCACGGGCTTGCGTTGGCGCAGCGCCGTTAGGGTCATGTCGTAATAGCCGGCCCCATATCCGATGCGGTGGCCACGGCGATCGAAGGCAAGAAGCGGAACGATCAGGACATCGGGTTCGACCAATGCGGCCGCCAGCTCCGGCTCGCGAATACCCCACGTCCCGGCCTGCAGGTGATCCCCGACGGTCCAGGAACGCATGACAAGGGGCTGGCCCTTTGCGACAACCACCGGGAGCGCCAGTTGTGCGCCGATATCGGCAAGGCGCCGCATCAGGGGGATCGGATCAATCTCGCTCTTCATTGGCAAAAAGCCCGAGACGATGACGCCCGGTCCAATCGTCACCGGGACTGGGCGCGCCGCAATCGTCATCGCGGCCCGTACCCGCTCGCGCGCGGTAACAGCCTCGCGCTGCGCCAGCATCTCGCGTCGCAACGCTTTTTTCGTGACACTTTGCTCCGTGACACCTTGGTTCGTGATTTGCGGTAGTGAATCGGTCATGAAGAAGCGGTCATGGTGTGACCTGTTACTCGAGACAAACGCAAAGTGTAGAGTGCGGAGCCGCGATGGCCGTTGGAGTTGCGATCCCGGGTTCCCTACACATGTAGGTGGGCGCCGTGTGTCCGGACCCACGAGCCCGGTCAGGGACAGCTCCCTTCAGAATCGATAAGGCCCCGAGAAATATGACTCCTGTCGCACCTCGCAGCCCCGCTCGTGCAATGTAGTCGTTCAGAGCGGCCACCGCCACCAAATTGGTGATTCAACTCAGCACGATGGTGCCATCGCCGACCGTTTGATTGAGCTGCCTGGTAAGCTTCTCGATACGCTCAGCAGCGGAATTGAGCGCTGCCACGATCGCAGCCTGGGTAGCCAGGGCATGCTCAGCCGAAGCAACGCGTGCTTCGCTGAGCGACGCCATTTCCTCTTGTAGCTTGCGCAGCCTTGTTCCGCTCTCGGCCACTTCATCGGTAACCATCAGGGCCGCCATGACGGTCAACCGTGTGTCACCAATCTCGCCGAATTGCGCCCGCAAGTCCCCAATGCGCCGGTCGAGTTCCTCCGCCAAATGCTTGAGATGTGTCTCCTGTCCCTCTTCACAGGCCAAACGAAACTGCCGGCCGTTGATGATGACGGTCACCTGAGCCATGACAAATTCCGATTGGTGACGGATTTGGTCAACGGTCATTAGCCTCCAGCACGGATTTAATTGTATCAATGGCCACGTCGAGACGGCGGCCGATCTCCCGGTTGGTGCTTTCGAGCGTCCGCGAGCGCGACACCGCAACATCGAGATCGGACGCAAGGCGTGAACGGTCGACGCCCAGCGCATGCATCTGGGCCGAAACGCCCTCGCGGCGGCGATCGGCTTCCTGGCGACGTTCGACCGCCGCTTCGAGCGCCTCCAGCGCAAGCGCCAGACGTTTGGTCGCAGCGTCGATAGCGCTTAAGTCACCCATCAAACCGGCTACCCCTCAAAGCCCCGAATACGGCCCATATCCGGCAACCGTAAGGCAACTAAATATCTCGTCGTCGCAGGCGGTTACAGGGAGAACTTTACGTTTGTGGGCGCCCTTGCGTCAATCATTCGCTCAACCAGCACTGTGCATGGCGCGCAATGGCAGGGACGATTCATTGACTCCCGCTGTCCCCGTGTTAGAGGCTCGCCACCACATCCCCGCCCGATCATGAGGCCCGCCATGTCCCCTCCTGCCCCGTCCGCCGCCGTATCGACGACGGCCGGGCATCACACGCAGGCCGCCTCAATCCCACGTGCACAGCACGACAGCAAGGCAAACGCCATACGGGCACTGGCCATGGATGCAGTCGAACAGGCAAAATCCGGGCATCCCGGCTTGCCGATGGGGGCGGCCGATATCGCCACCGTGCTCTTCACGAGGTTTCTCAAATTCGATCCGCAGGATCCGGTTTGGCCCGACCGTGACCGCTTCGTCCTCTCCGCCGGCCACGGGTCGATGCTGATCTATGCGCTGCTTTACCTCCTCGGTTACCCCGCGATGACGATCGAGGAGATCAAGCGGTTTCGCCAGTGGGGTTCGTTGACGCCCGGCCATCCCGAATTCGGCCACACGCCCGGCATCGAAACCACCACGGGTCCGCTCGGCCAGGGGCTTGCCAACGCGGTCGGAATGGCGATTGCGGAGGCTCATCTCGCCGGCTGTTTCGGACGGGAGATCGTCGATCACCATACTTTTGTGCTCGCCTCGGACGGTGACCTCATGGAGGGCATCAGCCAGGAAGCGATTGCGCTTGCAGGGCATCTGCGACTCAACAAGCTGGTCGTCCTGTTCGACGACAACGGCATAACGATCGACGGCCCGCTCTCGCTTGCGGATTCGGTCGACCAGATCAAGCGGTTTGAATCGGCCGGCTGGGCAGCGACCCGTATCGACGGACACGACCCGAACGCCATCGCGGTCGCGATCGAGGCCGCAAAGGTGTCCGGCCGTCCCTCCTTGATCGCCTGCCGTACGCGTATCGGATTCGGCGCACCGACCAAAGAGGGCAGCGAAAAAAGCCACGGATCGCCGCTCGGCAAGGAAGAGATCGAGGGCGCGCGCAAGAATCTCGGCTGGACCACACCCGCGTTCGAAATTCCTTCCGATATTCTCTCCGCCTGGCGCAGCGCCGGGCAGCGCTCGGTGCCGGCGCACAGGGCTTGGGAGGCGCGGCTCGCGGCGCTGCCGGCCGGAGAGCGCGCGGAATTCACACGTCGCATGGACCGCAAGATCGATTCCGCCGGCCTCGACCGCGCCGTGCGCGCCGTGAAGGAAAAACTTTCTGCCACGCCGAAAGAGATCGCGACCCGCGCCGCCTCCGAGTTCGCGCTCGAATCCCTGGTGCCTGCGCTACCCGAATTGATCGGCGGTTCGGCCGACCTTACGGGCTCCAACAACACCAAGCCGAAGGGCATGACCTTGCTGTCGGCGGCGGCTCCCGCGGGCCGGTTCATCCATTACGGCGTGCGCGAACACGGCATGGCGGCAGCCATGAACGGCATGGCGCTTCATGGTGGTGTCGTTCCGTTTTCGGGCACGTTCCTGGTCTTTTCAGATTATTGCCGCCCTGCCATCCGTCTTGCCGCCCTGATGCGCCAGCGTGTCATTCATGTGATGACGCACGATTCGATCGGTCTCGGCGAAGATGGCCCAACCCATCAGCCGGTCGAACATCTGGCGGCGCTGCGCGCCATCCCGAACGTGCTGCTGTTCCGCCCGTGCGACGGGGTCGAAACCGTCGAGTGCTGGCAGATTGCCATCGAGAACGAAAACCGTCCGAGCGTCTTGGCCCTGACCCGCCAAAATCTCCCGCAACTCCGGCTTGGACTGGACACGGCCAACCGTTGCCGCACTGGCGCCTATGAGATTTCGCCGGCAAGCGGGGAAGCGCAGGCTTCGATCTTCGCTTCCGGATCGGAGGTGCCGATTGCGATCGCGGCACAGAAATTGCTTGCCGGACGGGGTGTATCTGCCCGCGTGGTCTCGGTACCTTGTCTTGACCTGTTGCTCGAACTTTCGCCCGCCGAACGCGTTACGCTTGTTGGTACCGCACCCGTGCGGGTCGCGGTGGAGGCAGCTGTGCGCCAGGGGTGGGACGCTCTCATCGGCGCGGATGGCATCTTCGTCGGAATGAAAGGCTTCGGGGCCAGCGCCCCGATAAAAGATCTTTACCAACGTTTTGAAATTACCGCCGAGCACGTGGCCAACGAAACGATGGTTAAGGTGAACACGCCATAGATACGACGAGCATAGATACATAGATACGGCGGCAGAGAGACGATAGGAGCGAGATGATGTTGTTACGGGTTGGTATCAACGGGTTCGGCCGCATCGGCCGCAATGTCCTGCGCGCCATCGTGGAGGGCAAGCGCAACGACATTACGGTTGTCGCCATCAACGATCTTGCACCGCCCGAAACCAACGCGCACTTGCTGCGTTTCGATTCAGTGCACGGACGTTTCCCGGGCGAAGTGACCGTCAAAGGGGACACGATCGATTGCGGCATCGGGCCGATCAAGGTGCTGGCTATGCGCGACCCGGCGCAACTCCCCTGGAAGGATCTCGGCGTCGACATCGCGCTCGAATGCACCGGCCTGTTCACATCGAAAGAAAAGGCCTCCGCCCATCTCAAGGCCGGCGCCAAGCGCGTGCTGGTTTCAGCGCCCGCCGAAGACGTGGATCTCACGGTGGTCTATGGGGTCAACCATGACAAACTAACCAAAGATCACCTTGTGGTCTCGAATGCCTCGTGCACGACCAATTGCCTGGCGCCGGTCGCCAAGGTGCTCAACGACGCAGTCGGCATCGAAAAGGGCATGATGACGACAGTGCACTCCTACACCAACGACCAGCCCTCGCATGACCAATTCCACAAGGATCTCTATCGGGCGCGCGCGGCCGCGCTTTCCATGATCCCGACCTCGACCGGCGCCGCCAAAGCGGTCGGCTTGGTGCTGCCGGAACTCAAGGGCAAGCTCGATGGCTTTGCGATCCGGGTGCCGACACCGAACGTGTCGGTGGTCGATCTCAAATTTATGGCCAAGCGCAAGACGTCCGTCGATGAGATCAACAGCGCCATCAAGCGCGCTTCCGAGCAGCAGCTCAAAGGAATTCTTGGGTTTACGGACCGTCCGAACGTCTCGATTGACTTCAATCACGACCCGCGCTCGTCGATTTTCCATACCGAACAGACCAAGGTGATGGATGGCAGCTTCGTGGCGGTCTTGTCGTGGTACGACAACGAATGGGGCTTCTCCAACCGCATGATCGACACCGCGGTCGCGATGGGAAAGCTGATCTAGTGCGATGCTGAGCCGGACGCTGGATCAGACCGATGATGCTCTCACAATGGCTCGCCTTCGGGGTCCTGCTGCTCATGATTGTGGGCCTCGCAACCTTGTTCGCCACAACGGGAGTGAAGATCAAGCCTGATCCCGAGAACAAGCCACCGACCGATCTGGGTGGCCAACCGATGGTCTAACTTTGAAATGGCCGGATTTCACACTATCGATGAATTACCCCCTGACCTGGGCGGAAAACGCGCGCTTGTTCGTGTCGACTTCAACGTGCCCATGAACAGCGGCATGGTATCAGACGACACACGCCTGCGTGCCGCTATCCCGACCATTCGGGATCTGCGGGCCAGAAATGCTGTCGTGGTCCTCCTGTCGCATTTTGGGCGGCCTGAAGGAAAAGTCGTACCTGCGATGAGCCTGCAGCCGATCCTCCAGCCGCTGTCGCAACTTCTCGGCCTGCGGATCCAGTTCTGCGAGGACCTCGAACATCCAAGCCGTTGCACCGAAAATCTTGAGGCAGGCGATGTGCTGCTGCTCCAAAATCTCCGCTTCAAGCCGGGCGAGGAAAAGAACGATTTGGCCTTTGCGCGATCGCTTGCCGATTGCGGCGATATCTGGGTCAACGACGCATTCTCGGCTGCCCATCGGGCGCACGCCTCCACGGAAGGATTGGGTCATGTTCTTCCTGCTTTTGCGGGCCGCACCATGCAAGCCGAATTGGACGCCCTGACCAAGGCCCTGGAAGCGCCACAGCGCCCGGTTGCCGCGATCGTGGGCGGCGCCAAAATTTCCACCAAGCTTGATCTTCTGGGAAACCTCATCGCCAAGGTCGACGCGCTGATTATCGGCGGCGCCATGGCGAACACCTTCTTGGTGGCGCAAGGCATCGACGTCGGCAGGTCGCTCGCCGAGCGCGATCTGGGCGGAACGGCTCGAGACATCCTGGCCAAGGCCAAGGCGCGGGGCTGCGAGGTCGTCTTGCCGGTCGACGCCGTGGTGGCGCAGAAATTCGAGGCCCACGCCCCGTCACGCATCGTTGCGCTCAATGACGTCGGGCCGGCCGACATGATTCTCGACATTGGCCCCAAGAGCATCGATCAAGTCATTTCGGTCCTGGGTCGTATGAAAACCCTGGTCTGGAACGGTCCGTTCGGGGCGTTCGAGATG
>DATGVJ010000520.1:0-3536 GCA_035300505.1 Xanthobacteraceae bacterium | reverse complement strand
CTGCATGAGGTGCGGCCGGAAAAAGGGATGACTTTCCGAGGGCGCGCCGTCCGGGCCGCGTGCCTGCGGAATGCCGCTGCCCAGAATCGGAGAATTATCGGGCTCGCAAACGACGATCTTTGTTTCCGGTCTTTCCTTCTTGCACTACCTCGCCAGTTGGCGCATGCAGGTAGCGACCCAGAAGCTCCGCAACACCAGCGCCTCCCTCGCGCAGGTTGGCGAGATTGTCGGCTACGATTCCGAGGCCGCGTTCTCGCGCGCCTTCAAGAAGGCGTTCGGCGCAGCGCCAGCCACGTGGCGGCGTTCGAACAGCTAGATTTAGCGACGGCATGATCGCCTGCCGCGATTTGGCAATGCTCACTTCGAGGTTTACCGGTTATGACCCGGAGCAGGCTTCGATTTACTGATTAACTGCATCGAAGCCCGAGCAGACGAACCCCGGACATGGCAGAAATGTCGCGGTGACCAATCTCTGCCTTCCAGCCCCACGGCTCATTCGACCTCGACGATCATCTCAACTTCCACAGCCGCGTTGGCGGGAAGACCCGCCATTCCCACGGCTGAACGGGCGTGTTTGCCGATTGCCTCGCCAAAGACTTCCACCATCAAGTCGGAAAACCCATTCATTACGCGCGGCTGGTCACCAAATCCGTCAGCGGAGTTGACCATCCCAAGTACTTTGACGACGCGCTTAACGCGATCAAGATTGCCAGTTGCAGCTCGTACTTTAGCCAACATGATGAGGCCAACTTGTCGAGCAGTCTCAACGCCCTCGTCAACGGTAATATCTTTGCCGACCTTTCCCTTGAATTTCCATTGAGGCCCAGCGGTGTTACCAGCAAGAAACAGCAGTTTCCCTGATTGTACTGAGTCTACGTAGTTTGCCACCGGTGGGGGCACCTGCGGCAATACGATATTCTTTTCTTTTAATCGCGCCTCGGCGCCAGTAGGACTTTGAGCTAGAGCACACCCAGCCGTTGCGATTAAAGTGAGTAGTCCACCGAAAACCAGATTCACTTGGATCTTCATCGCTGTCTCCGCTTTTCGAAAACGATCATATAATTCAAAGCTGTGTAGTTGGAATGAAAATAGCCGTCAGGGGACATACCAGCCGGACGTCGGCTTGTCATTGGAAATGATAATGCGCGAACGCCTGCCGATGGCACCCTTGCTGCGCTTTATGAATCGGGTGCGGCACGTCCCGCGCGAGCAGCTTCGCGAAGGCTACACTGGTTGTGAGCGCGATAATAGGAGGGGAGGCGTGACGCCTATGTTTTTGGGAAAGTGTTTCCGACACGTTTCGACAAGGCTGTTCGAGCACCATTCTTGGCCGCATGGCTCTCCATGGACCCAGGCTGAGAGTCTAGCACGTGGACAAAGGCCAATGCACAAGGGTCTTGTATTAGCTGCAATTCGCGGAATGGGATTTATAGAACGTCGGATCACCGGAGTTTAGATCGGCTTGATACCCGCGAATTTGACTACTTTGCCCCACTTTTCTATTTCTTCCACTATAAACTTCCCGAATTCGGCGGGTGACCCGGATAGAAGGGTCCCGCCCAAATCAGCAATGCGCGTTTTCATCCTGGGGTCGGCAAGCGTCGCAATTATTTCTTGATTGAGCTTGTTGATGATCTCGATGGGCGTGTTCTTAGGCACGCCGATGCCATGCCACGAACTCGCTTCGTAACCCGGCACGAAGTCGCTGATGGTCGGGAGGTCTGGCAACGATTCGGAACGCGCCTCGGTGGTTACCGCGATTGCGCGGAGCCTGCCGGCCCTGACGTGCTCTATCGATGTTGCTATCGGATCAAACATGACCTGCACCTGTCCTGCGAGCATGTCGGTAAGCGCGGGGCCCGAACCGCGATATGGGACATGGACCATATCGACGCCCGTCATCATCTTAAACAGCTCACCGGCAACATGTTGCGAAGTTCCGTTACCGCCGGATGCCATGTTGATCTTGCCGGCATTTGCCTTTGCATAAGCGATGAACTCGGGAACAGTCTTAACCGGAACCGATGGGATCACCTCCATGACGTTTGGCCAGCGCACGATGCCTGCGACTGGTTCAATATCGTTTATAAAGTCAAAGTTGAGCTTCTCGTACAGCGTCGCGTTGACTGCATTGGTATTAGACGCCAAGAGAAGCGTGTAACCATCCGGTGCCGCCTTCGCGACTGCTTCGGTTCCGATGTTGCCTCCGGCCCCGGGCCGGTTGTCAATGACAATTGGTTGGCCAAGTCGTTCCGAAAGCCGTTGACCCAGCAAGCGCGCAACGATGTCGCTTGAGCCGCCTGCGGGAAACGCAACGATCAAGCGCACCGGCCGCGACGGATAGACTTGCGCGCGGACGATGCGGGACGCCGCCGGCAGCGCAGCAGCGCCCGCTGCCAGATGCAGGAAATGTCGTCGGTGGGGAAGTTTCAGCATGGCGTCGCTCCGTTGTTTCGATTGAAGGACAGGTCGAGCACATATCGGGATTTAGGGAATCCCGGAGCGTTGGACTAGCCGGTTCACTCATTGATCCTGATATTGGCTTCCCGGATCACTGGCCCCCACTTGGTCATTTCGGATTTCAGATAGCCGCCGAGAGTGTTAGGCGTCGATCCGATCACAACCAGCCCAAGTTCCTCCAGCCGTGTCTTGATTCTGGGTTCAGCGAGTGTGGCGACGGTGTCGGCGTTCATTTTCTGCACGATTTCGGGCGGGGTCCCTGCGGGTACGAAGAAGGCATACCATCCAGGCACATCGAACCCAGGCATGCCCGACTCAGCCACAGTCGGAATATCCGGTGCGGCCGGCGTTCGTTTCGCGGTCGTCACCGCAAGCGCGCGCACCTTGCCATCGTTGATGAGCGGCATCACGGGCGCGATGTTGTTGAAGAAGGAGTCAACACGGCCCGCAATGACGTCCTGTAACGCCGGTGCCGCGCCGCGATAGGGCACATGTGTCAACTGTATGCCGGCTTCACGTTTGAACAGCTCGCCTGCAAGATGCGGGCCGGTGCCGTAACCCGGTGTGGCCATAGTGAGCTTGCCGCCATTCGCCTTGGCATGAGTGATGAACTCGCTCACGGTTTTCGCCGGCGATGAGCTCGGCACTACGATGACGGTAGGGTATTGCACGACCAGAGACACCGGCGCGAAGTCCGCGATCGGGTCGTAGCTGAGCTTCGGATAGGTAAATAGATTGGTCGAATGGAATTCGCCCGCAAGATAAAGCGTGTAGCCATCAGGTGCGG
Source organism: Xanthobacteraceae bacterium (assembly GCA_035300505.1). Lineage (GTDB taxonomy): Bacteria > Pseudomonadota > Alphaproteobacteria > Rhizobiales > Xanthobacteraceae > VAZQ01. The sequence continues at coordinate 289 of DATGVJ010000520.1, read as the reverse complement.
AACGGGCGGCAGCTTCCGATGCAATATTGCCGCCAGCCCCGCCGCGGTTTTCGACCACCAGCTGCTGACCCCACATCTCAGACAGCCTGCCGCCGACGAGCCGAGCGATGGTGTCGGCGCCCCCGCCGGCCGGAAACGGCACGATGAGGCGCACCGGTCGCGTCGGGTAGGCTTGCGCCCGCGCGATATGCGGTGCGAAAGGCAGCGCGGCAGCGCCTGCGGATAGACGCAGGAATTTGCGGCGTGGGAGTTTCATCGTGATGCCCCTCTGTAAATTTGGAATATTTCA
>DATGVJ010000519.1:0-3225 GCA_035300505.1 Xanthobacteraceae bacterium | reverse complement strand
CAGGATCAAGATCTTGGCCCGAAGACATATAGCATTGTTGCGCTGTGTTGCCCGAAGAGCTCACGCAGCCGCGGTGGTCGGATCGATCATCTTCCGGACCTCGGTGATCTTGGTCGCGGGAAAGGCGCTGATCTCGGCGTGCTTGCGGATGATGGACTCGTCCTTGGCGAGATAGACGCAGAACGTCTTGTCCTCGGCCACGAAGCTCTCGACCCACTGGATGTCGGGGCCGAGCTGATGCAGCACCTCATTCGATTTAGCCGCAGCTCCCCGGAGCTGCTCCCGCTCAAAGCTGCCGACTTTGGGGATGTCTCTCTCAATGACGAACCTGCGCAGTGCCATGGCTTCCTGGGTATTCCGGTGATGGCGGACAGGCATTCCATTTGAAGGCGGACAGTGATTCCGGTCGATCGCGGACAGCATTCCGGTGAAGGCGGACAGCGGCTCCGTCGACGGCTTCATGAGGTCATGCGTCCTGCTTGACGTCAAGTCCGGCACGCTTGGCGGCCAGGGCAATCGGGTGAAGGAATTGAGTGACAAAGGGGCGGAGTGCTGAATCTGTCGTGATCCTCTGATTCGATTTGGGGAGGATGCGATGGAGACGGCTTCGGGGGGATTAGGAGCGCTCGGCGAGACGACTGTTTTTCTACACCATTTCAAGGATATGCCGGACCCGCGCCAGCGCGGCAAAGTCACCTATCCGCTCGACGAGGTTCTGCTGTTGTGCCTGCTTGCGGTGCTTGGCGGAGCCGAGGCATTCACCGACATCGCGCGGTTCGGAGAGAAGAAGATTGAGCTTCTTCGCCGGTTCCGGCCGTTTCGGGATGGAACGCCCGCCCACGACCACCTCGGCGATATTTTCGCGACCCTCGATGCCAAGGAATTCCAGCGCTGCTTTGTGGCCTGGGTTGCGGCGCTGACCAGGGCGCCGGTGGATGTGATCGCCATCGACGGCAAGACGCTGCGCCGATCCTACCAGAAGAAGGGCGGCAAAGAGCCGATCCACATGGTGTCGGCCTTCGCGGCGCGCCAGCGCCTTGTGCTCGGGCAGGTCAAGGTGGCGGAAAAGTCCAACGAGATCGTCGCCATCCCGGCACTTCTGGCCATGCTGGCGATCGAGGGCGCCATCGTGACCATCGATGCAATGGGCTGCCAGCGCGAGATCGCGCAGCAAATCCTCAACAAGAAGGCCGACTACGTCCTCGCGCTCAAAGGCAATCAAGGCACCCTTCGCGATGATGTCGAGCTGTTCGCTGCCGAGCAGAAAGACAACGGCTTCAAGGACACCAAGGTCAGCCGGCATGAGACGGTCGATGGCGATCATGGCCGCATCGAAACCAGAACTTACATCGCAATCCATGATGTTGATTGGCTCCAGGAACGCCACGACTGGCCCGGCTTGAAAGGCATCGTCATGGTCGAGAGCACGCGTGAAATCGACGATAAAGTCGAGCGCGAGACGCGCTTCTACATCACATCCCTGCTGATGCTGGCCAACCAACTGGGGCCCGTCATCCGAAGTCACTGGGCAGTGGAAAACAGCCTACACTGGGTCATGGACATGATCTTCCGCGACGACGAATGCCGCATCCGCACCGATCACGCTCCCGCCAACTTCGCCACCATAAAACACATGGCCCACAACCTGATCCGAAGGGCCCCCGGAAAGGACAGCCTGCGCCTCAAACGAAAAGTCGCCGCTTGGGACGACGACTTCCTCGCAAGTCTTGTCGCAGCATGATTTATTCACCCGATTCCCCTGCGCGCTCGAGGTTCTCCATGAGCGTGCGGGCGCCGGTCGGGCCGATGACCCGGAACGGCTTGGTGCGGGTGCCGAAATGCGAGGTCAGCCAGCCCGTCAGCCACACGTCGGGAATCCCCGAGGTGTGGTCGGAGTGATAGTGCGTGAGCAGCAGCGCATCGAGCCGGCCGATCGGCACCTTCATCTGGTAGAGACGGATCGCCGCGCCGCGTCCAGCGTCGATCAGGAGCTTCTGGTCGCCGGCTTCGATCAGCGTGCTGGGCCCGAAACGCTCGGGGCTCGGGGTCGGCACGCCGGTCCCGAGCAGTGTTACGCGGAAGCCATTCGATGACGTCATTGGTGCATCTTGATCCCGGAGTCTTTCACAACCTTGCTCCAGTGCGCGATCTGAGAGCCGAGGAATTGACCGAATTCCGCCGGCGTGCCGCCGGCGGGCTCGGCGGCCATCTTCGCAATCGCCTCGCGCACGCGCGGCTTCGCCAGCGCTTTGTTGACCGTCTCGTTCAGGCGAACGACGATCTCGTTCGGCGTTCCAGTCTTCACCAGCAAGCCGAACCAGTCCTGGATGATCAGCTCGGGGAAGCCTGCCTCGCCGACCGTCGGCACGTCCTTCAAGACGGGCAGCCGAGCCGGCGCGGTGACGGCCAGCGCGCGCAGCTTGCCGGTCCCGATCAGGTCGATGACTGGGAGCGGCGTGATGAACTGAAAGTGGTTGGTGCCGTTGAGCAGATCGGTGATGGCTCGCGGCAGCGCATTGTATGGGACATGGGTCGTGCGGACACCGGTCTGCAGCTTGAACATCTCACCCGCGAGGTGGGCCGGCGTGCCGAAGCCGCCGGAGGAGAACGTGTACTTGTCGGGCTGGCGCTTGAGCAGGGCGACCAGCTCGCCCAACGATTTGGCCGGAACGTCGGGGTGCACGACCAGGACGTGGTACGCGGATGCAAGCTTGATGACCGGCGCGAAGTCGCTGTCGAGCCGGAATCCCACATTTGGGATGAGCGCCGGGGCAGCCGAAGCCGACAGGGCAATGGAAGCGACCGTGTACCCGTCCGCCGGCTGCCTCAGCGCCTCTGCAAGTCCGATTGTCTGGATGGCGCCGGGCTTGTTCTCGACGATGACGCGCCAACCCTCGCTTTCGCCGAGCTCGCTCGCAACGATTCGGCCGATGATGTCCGGCGGCGTCCCGGCGGCACTGGGAACGACGATGCGGATCAGGCTTGACGGGTAGGGCTGGGCGTCGACCTGCGATGCCGTCGCGAGCATGGCCAGCGCGAGCAGCGGCAGCCCAATTCGGGACACGTGACGCAACGGTCGATCCTGCATCTCGCTCCTCCTGATGTGCAGCCACGCACGAAGGCGTCTCGCGTCCGATCATCCGTTCACACCGGACGTCCAGCCAGGAAAAAACAACCAGATTCCGCCCCGCGGAATGTTGGATTCCGCTGCGCGGAACGATAGGC
>DATGVJ010000518.1:0-5872 GCA_035300505.1 Xanthobacteraceae bacterium | reverse complement strand
CGTCTTTCGACGCGGCCATGTAACGTTTGACGGCAGCCCGGCGAATTGAACCTCGACAAATTAACTATTCACCCGAAGGAACCCAAAATGTCGAGAAAACTTAGCCTCATGTTTGCCGCGGCGCTGATGGCTGGCGCCGCGGGCGTGGCCGCGGCGAACGCCGCAACCGTGCAACTCGTTCAATCCCATGTTACCAGAATCAACAGCTGCCAAGAATCGTTTAGTGATTCGTTTAGCAATTCGATTGGCCGCATCGACCGAACCTGCGTGGGTTCGGCATGCATGCTCGTCGATATCGGGCGTGCGCAAAAGACGGTTGGACCGACGATCCCGGTAGGATGTTAATAGACCTGATCACCTCACCGCAACCGGAGCGACCGTGGAACCGGTTGCGCCCTGGAGTTTCAGGGGCTGCATCATGAAGGCGAATTCGGAGACACCCTTGGCGGACAATTCGTCGAGCTTGAGATTCTCCAACAGATGCACGCCATGGATCACCAGTGCCATGTGATGGATCGGCAGTGAGAGCAGCTTGTCCGGATTGGGCGAGATCTCGACGGGGGCCGTATCGGCACCGAGCAGCAGGGGATCCTTGGCGATGAGCCATTCGGCTGCCTTCACGCCAATGCCGGGATTCCCATTGCGATAACGCGCATTGTCCTTGCCCCAGAGTTTGCCCCAGCCCGTGTTCATGATGACGGCGTCGCCGGGCTGGAGCGAGATGTTCTGCTTCTTCATCGCGCCTTCAAGATCGGCCACTGTCACTTCATAGGTGTTGGCGAGCATATCGACGCCTTTGTAGCCCGCAACGTCGATGAGCACGCCGCGCGATATCAGCATGCCGACGTTCTGTATGCCGAGCTTGGAGAAGCCGTTGCGAGTCTCGATATCGGCCGTCTTGAAGCAGTTGTAGTGAACATTGTCCTGGCTTTGATGCGTGAAGCCGTCGAACTGGGTGCCGACCTGACCCATTTCGGCGGTGATGATTTCCTCATTGCCGGTACGCCGGTTGGTGCCGGCCGGGGGCGACGTGCGCTTGACGGTCATGTTGAACGTGCGGGTCGGCGACAGCGGCATATCGGCGCTGAGAACATGGCCGAGCTCGATCACCTCGCCGGTCTTGATCATCCGGGCCGCATTGAGAACACTCTGCGGCTTGACGTGATTGCCGGAGCCGCGCTCATCGCCGGCACCCCATTTCGAGGGGCAGCGCGCGCTTTCGGGCGGCGGGGTCCAAGAAGGTGTCTGAGCGGCAGCGATATTGGCAATCAGCGTGGCGGCGAATGCGATGCCTATGGTTTGTGGCTTCATGGCGTTCTTCCCTCATTCTTTGCGTCATTTTTGGAATTGGCGAGCAATCCATCATGCGCTTGAGAGAAGGTACCATCAATACCCGTCAAGCATTCAACGAAACCCGCAAGGACTTTATGGCGCGATGTACCGACACCTTGAGCGCACTGATGCTCATGCCGCTGACTTGCGCTGCTTCCTTGAGTGACAGTTCACGCAGCTTCAGCAATTCGACCGCGACGCGCTGGCCCTTGGGGAGGTGTTTCACCGCCTGACGCAGGGCATCGGGGTCGCCGTATGCGCCGCCCGCGCTGTCGGCATTGTGGTCTGCAACATTGGTGGGGAGTTCATCGACCAGGACCTCGTTGGTGGAGCGGCGCGAGTAGCGGCGCGCGTGGTCGACGGTTCGATTGTGGATGATGGTCATCAGCCACGGCGTAAACGGCCGCTCCGGATCGTAGGTCGCGCGCGCCGCATGCAGCGAGAGAAGTATGTCCTGCACGATGTCTTCACGGTCGGCGGGCGAAAGAAACCCCATGCGGCTTTGCAACACGCGCTTGACGATGGGAGCAACCTCCTTCAACAGCGACGCATAGGCGATGCGATCGCCGTCCTGAGCGCGCTCCATCAAGGCGCAAAACTCGCGATCCTTGCCCTCGTTCCGCCGGGCGGGCGACATTGCGAGATGCGCCGGAAATGGTTGGGCGTTGCTTGGGCTGGTGGTCTCGAGCAGGGCGTTCATGGGGTCCTCCCGCGCTTGCGGCTCAATCGGCCGCGTGACGTTCATCAGGTGCGCAGAGGATGAGGCCCATCGGGGCAAATCGGAACTATCGAATGCCTATGGTGCCGATAGCGCGCCGCTATCCTGCAGGGTGGGCCATAGCGCTGCGCTATCGACTCGCGAGCCACTCGGTATTTCAGCTTGTCGCAAGGATTCTCCATCCTGGCGGGGAGGCGCCCTGCGCGCCGTCACATCCAGAAGGAGAAACCGATGATCAAGCGCGTTTCCTACATGTTTTCCGCCCTGTTCCTGACAACCGCCCTCGTAACGTCCTATGTGGCGCTCACCAGCCCGGCGCGTACCAGCACGCCGGATGACGGGGTCCTGCGCGCGAAGAGTGTCTATCCGCTGCCTGAGACCATCGTGCGCCTGAAGCAGGACATCGCCGGCAAGGGCATCATGTTCTTCAGCGAGATCGATCAATCGAAACTCGCCGCCGGTGCCGGCATCACGTTGCGGCCGTCGGTGCTCTTGACCTTTGGCAATCCGCCGCTCGGCACGCAATTCATCACCTCCAACCAGAACGCGGGTCTTGATTGGCCGGTGCGGCTGCTGGTGTTCGAGAACGACAAGGGTGAAGTCTGGACCGCCTATACGGATTTTGGCTGGATCGCGCGGCGCCATGGAATCAAAGACCGCGACACGCAGTTCAAGACGGCTTCGGGGGTCGCTGCTTCGATCACGTCGAGCGTGACGAAGTAACAAGAATCACTGCCGGCTAACGACGCGATCAAGAGGGGCGGCCATTTTGGCCGCCCTCATTTTTTATTTCCAACATAGCGGTCGGCTATCGATTCAGAAGCAATCCGGCATTTCCGTTTGTGCCTTGCACGCGGCATCCTTCGCACAGCTGCGGCTGACCTGGGCCGGGCACCAACAAACGGAGAGATACATGTTTGATCGCATCATCAATTGCCGAAGCATTGCGCTGGTGGCCACCATCGCTGCCACGACCTCCATCAGCCTGTCGTCCGCCAACGCCGGCACATGCCCGGCCGATCAGGCCAAGGCCAATGCGCGCCAGCCGGTGACGCATGCCGCCAAGGGCGTGACCGACACGACGCTTGCCGCCATCGATCTCGAGCGGGAACTCGCGAACATCAAAGAGCGCCAGCTGCGCTTCCGGAAAATGACGATCACACCGGGTGGCATCGTTCCCTGGCACAGCCATGGCGACCGTCCGGCGATCATCTACATCGCGGAAGGCGAGGTCATTGAATATGCCAGCACTTGCGCGGTGCCGATTGTGCACAAGGCCGGCGAGGTCAGGCCGGAAACCAATCCCACGGAACATTGGTGGGAAAACAAGACCAAGAAGAATGTCGTGTTGTTCATCGGCGACGTGCTCCACGACAAAACCGACAAGAATATGTAGCCGCAAGTCCGAAAATAACATGCACCGTGGCGCTCCATCGTCGATCTGGCGTGGAGCGCCACACATGTTTTCTCAGATGTGGATGGCTCGAATGCAGACGTCTCAGGTACTCGTGCGCGAATCAACGAATTTGCAGGCCCCGCCGTCCGGACTTTGGCTGCGTACATTCGTGATCGGGCTCACCGCCTTTCTCACAGTCGTGGATCTGTTCGCCACACAGGCGATCCTGCCATCCTTGACGCGCGCTTACGGTGTGACACCGGCCGAAATTGGCGTTGCGGTCAATGCCAGCACGCTCGGCATGGCGATTTCAGGTTTGGGCGTGGCGTTGTTCAGCCGGTACATCGACCGGCGGCTCGGAATACTGTTAAGCTTGGTCGTGCTGGCGGTGCCGACGGCGCTGCTCGCTATCGCACCCAACCTCACGGTCTTTACGATCCTGCGCATCGCGCAGGGGCTTTGCATGGCGTCGGCATTTACGTTGACGCTCGCTTATCTCGGCGAAGCCTGCAACGAGAAGGAAACGAGCGGCGCATTTGCGGCCTATATCACGGGAAATGTCGCCAGCAATCTGGTCGGCCGCCTGGTGTCGGCCGCGGTGTCCGATCATCTCGGGCTTGCCTCAAATTTCTACTTCTTCGCAGCTCTCAATCTTGCCGGCGCCGTGCTCGTCTATTTTACGATCGCGCGGACGCCGCCCAGCGAAGACATGCAACACATGAAGGAGATGAGTGACGCGCCGCACCGGCCGCTCGCGGCCTGGCTTGATCACTTGCGCAATCCGTCCCTGCGCGCGGCCTTCGGCATCGGCTTCTGCATTTTATTTGCATTCATCGGAACATTTACATTCGTGAATTTCGTACTCGTGCGGCCGCCGCTGCACTTAAGTCCAATGTCGGTCGGCTTTGTCTATTTCGTATTCGTGCCTTCCGTCGTGACCACGCTGCTCGCTGGCCGTTCGGTGCAACGATGGGGCACGCGCCCGGCAATCTGGGGCGGCCTGGCATTGGCCGGCATCGGATTGCCGCTCTTGCTGGCGCCTGATCTCGCCGTTGTGCTGGCCGGGATGGTGCTGGTCGGCGTGGGAACGTTCTTTGCGCAAGCGGCCGCCACAGGCTACGTCAGCCGGGCTGCCACACAAGATCGCGGTGCGGCAAGCGGCATCTATCTCGCGTCTTATTTCTTTGGCGGCATGGTCGGCACGGCAGTGCTCGGTCAAATCTTTGACCGCGTCGGCTGGCCGGCGACCGTTGCAGGGATTGGTGTGATCATTGCGCTGGCAATGGGGCTTGCGTTTCGGCTGCGCGGTTCAACATCAATAGATCATAAGCAGTCGGCGTAGAAGGGACAGCAGAGGCGCGCGGTTAGGACTCAGGCGATCGCTCATTTCATCCAGATGTGTAAAACGACATGAAATAGACAAAAACGAGTGCATTCGCGAAGATCGCGCCAATGATTCCAAATCCGAGAATATAGAGCGACCGGTGCCCCGTGGGGTCTTGTCGGGCGCGGCCTCGAGAAATCGAGATCGACGCCTCCCAATCGCACCGTGGACGTCTGAAGATACGAGTCTTCGCAGTATCGAACGCGGGCATTCTTGGTCTCCATGTCAGGCCCTCCACCCAACAGACAGTGTTTGATTGCGTTTTATTCCGGCCCACGCCGATCTGTGCTGCAGCGACATCGATCACGATTAGTTGAAGACATGGAATATCGTGTGCCTGGATCGACTCTCTTGTACATCTTGCCACGAACCGGAAGTCATCGGGTTTGTCGCGCAGTGTGCGAAACAATGGAGAAATGAGATGTTCTTGTTTTCAAGAAGATGTCATGCCACGCATCAACAGTTTCGCTCTTTCACACGATGTCGGAATTATTCAAACGCGGCGTAGTAAACGTAACCAATCACTAATTCAACTTTAATTCAATTTCCTGCACGTGCCTTGCGCGCACACACGTCCGGATGATTACGAGATCGAACGAGAGGCGGATTTATTCCCGATCGTCGGTTGGCATCTGCCAGCTACACGAATCCGGCCGGGAATAAAACGCACCAACTCCCGATATGGCATCTGTGAGAAACCGGTCGGGGGGTAGCAACCCTCCTGGGCCATATCAGGGGATGTGTTATGAGATTTTCAGGAAACAAGACTATTTTCTTGTGCAGCGCCGCGGTTTTGCTTGTGGCCTCAGGGGCGCAGGCGGCGGATCTCCCAGCCAAGGCTAAGCCTGTCGAGTACGTCAAAATCTGCACGATGTACGGGGATGGATTTTACTACATCCCAGGCAGCGATACCTGCATCAAGTTCGGCGGCTACGTCCGAGCCGACTACGGTTTCAATACATCAGGCGGGCGCAATCCGGCCTATGGCGGCACGCAGGGCGCGCAGGACCGTACCGTTGCCCAGTACTCGACGCGGCATCGC
>DATGVJ010000517.1:0-2499 GCA_035300505.1 Xanthobacteraceae bacterium | reverse complement strand
AAACGTCTCCCACGTTGGCCGTCGAATGATCTAAGAAGGTGCCATGCCCATTCATCTTGACACGCGTGCCCCCGATTTTACCGATCGGTTTCGTGCCTTTCTGGGCACCAAGCGTGAGGCGGCTGCGGACGTCGAACAGGTCGTGCGTGCGATCATCGACACCGTCATCAGGCGCGGCGACAGTGCGCTCGCGGAGTTCACGCAAAAATTCGATCGGGTGGATCTCGATCGTATGGGGATGAAAGTATCGGCCGCGGAGCTGGAAGCCGCATATGCGGCGTGCGACCGTCGTTCACTCGATGCGCTTGCGCTCGCCCGAGAGCGCATCGAGGCCTATCATCGCCGGCAGTTGCCGAAGGACGATCGTTTCACCGATGCGCTTGGGGTGGAACTTGGCCACCGTTGGACGGCCATTGAAGCGGTCGGCCTCTATGTGCCCGGCGGAACGGCGGCCTATCCTTCGTCTGTCCTCATGAATGCGGTTCCGGCCAAGGTTGCCGGCGTGCCGCGCATCGTCATGGTGGTGCCGGCACCAGACGGCAAGCTGGTGCCGCTTGTGCTGGCGGCTGCAAGGCTCGCGGGCGTCGACGAAATCTACCGTATCGGGGGCGCACAGGCGATAGCGGCACTGGCCTATGGAACGGAGTCCATCAAGTCGGTCGCCAAAATAGTGGGTCCCGGCAATGCCTACGTCGCCGCAGCCAAACGTGTTGTGTTCGGCACGGTCGGGATCGACATGATCGCAGGTCCGTCCGAAGTTCTCATCCTGGCTGACCGCAATGGTCATCCGGACTGGATCGCGGCCGACCTGCTGGCCCAGGCCGAACATGATGTGAGCGCGCAACCCATCCTGATCACTGACGACGAAGATTTGGCAAGGGAGGTTGAGAAAGCGGTCGAGACGCAGCTCAAATCGCTGCCGCGGTCGGAAGTGGCGAGCGCTTCGTGGCGCAATTTCGGGGCCATCATACGCGTCAGGTCGCTCACCGAAGCGATTCCCCTGATTGATGCGGTTGCGCCCGAACATCTTGAAATCGATGCGAGCGATGCCGAAAGCCTGGCTGGCGAGGTCCGTAATGCCGGCGCCATATTTATCGGTTCGCACACGCCCGAAGCCATCGGCGACTATGTCGGCGGATCCAACCACGTGTTACCAACGGCACGATCGGCGCGTTTTTCCTCAGGGCTCGGCGTTCTCGACTTCATGAAGCGGACGTCGATCCTGAAATGCGGGCCGGAGCAATTGCGGGCGCTTGGTCCCGCCGCGATTGCGCTCGGCGAAGCAGAGGGGCTCGACGCGCATGCACGTTCTGTCGCGATGCGTTTCAATCGGCAATGATGACGCCACCGTGACGCCGATGACTGGTATTGAAAACAATCCCGCTCGAAGTTCCCACCGGTTGATCGGGGTAACGGTCGATGAGACTTCGATCCGTCGTGCTGGTCCGGCGGTCGAGCATGAGCGCATCGTGGCAATTCGCGATTTGTTGGAGGCCAACACGTTCGTGCCGGTTGGGCAGATACGTGGTCCGTTCAAACTGCATCTCAGCATCACGGGCAGTCGGCTCGTGTTCGATGTCCGGCGAGCCAATGACACCTCCGTGATGGTGCATTTGTTGTTGCTGGCGCCGCTGCGGCGTATCGTGAAAGACTATTTCATGGTTTGCGACAGCTATTATGCAGCCATTCGTGCCGCCCCTCCCGAACGTATCGAGGCGCTCGATATGGGACGGCGAGCCCTGCACGACGAGGGCTCCGAACTGCTGATGGAGCGGCTCAAACACAAAGTGAAGGTTGATTTTGAGACGGCGCGCCGTCTGTTCACATTGATCTGCGTATTGTATTGGAGGGGATGATGCAATTTCTGCGACAGATCGGGAGCCCGCGTCGCTGGATGGGGCTAAAATGGGCTCGGAGCGACAAGAGCCTCGGCGGTCCAAAGGGCGCGGTCTCTGCGATGATAGGTCGACCGAAACTTGTTCTTGCGTCGGGTTCGCCGCGCCGGGTCAATTTAATCAATCAGGCGGGCATCGAACCGGATGCGCTACGCCCGGCTGACATTGACGAGACGCCGAAGCGGGGTGAGTTGCCGCGTGCTTGCGCAAATCGGCTCGCGCGAGCCAAGGCTGAGGCCGCGCTCGCCCTGGTGCGGGTCGATGATGAACTCCGGGGCTCCTACATCCTTGCCGCAGACACGGTTGTGGCTGTGGGCCGGCGGATTCTGCCAAAGGCCGAGTTGCTCGATGAGGCGGCGCAATGCATGCGGCTGCTTTCGGGGCGCAATCACCGCGTCCATACCGCAGTATGCCTGATTACGCCGAATGAAGCATTCAGACAACGTTTGGTTGAGACCAAAGTGAGATTCAAACGGTTTTCCGAAGAGGACATCGAGGCCTACCTGGCATCGGGAGAGTGGCGCGGCATGGCCGGCGGCTATGCGGCGCAGGGGATTGCGGGGAGTTTCATGGTCAAGATCGTCGGCTCCTATACGAACATCGT
>DATGVJ010000516.1:0-3480 GCA_035300505.1 Xanthobacteraceae bacterium | reverse complement strand
ATGATCGCACGCGCGATAGCCGCGTCTGTACCATTCAAGTGGGTCGCTGGTGACACCGTCTACGGTGTTGGCGATATCGAACAGCAACTACGCCAGGCAGGTAAAGGCTACGTACTCGGGGTCAGCAGTGCTCATGTGTTTCAATCCTGGGGCAAGCGGCGATCGGTCACCGGTACGGCCGCAGACATCGCCCGGACGCGGCGCTCGTCCGACTGGAAGCGCCTGTCGGCAGGGGCCGGAACCAAAGGACCGCGGCTGCACGATTGGTGTTATCTCGAATTGGCCGATCTCGAGGTCGAAGAATTCAACAGTGCAAATGATGGTTTGTGGACGCGCGGTCTACTGATCCGTCGTCGCATCGCCGATGGTGACCTCGCCTTCTTCACCACCTGGTGTCCAGCGGGAACATCAATTGAAACGCTGGTCGCGGTCGAAGGCCATCGATGGGCAATCGAGGACAGCTTTGAAACCGCGAAAAACGAGTTCGGGCTCGATCACAACGAGAGCAGATCCTGGCATGGCTGGCACCGTCACGTCTCCCTGGTGATGCTCGCCTTCGCCATGATGACCGCGATCCGGCATCGCGCTAACCCGCCACCGCCCAAAAAAACAAAACGACGCCCCCCGGCAAAAGCCAAAACATTATCACGCCGCCACTGATCCGTTGGTCAATCCAGGAAATCCGCCGCATTGCCATCAGACTCGCTCGAAAGCGTATACAACCCGCACACATCATCGCATGGTCTTGCTGGCGTAGAGCTCACCAAGCTGCCGCTCAACGCGCTCACTTCAAATCAAAGCAACTGTAATGTTAGGGCGTGAACTCATAAATCCCTGGCGCTGGTTGTCGGGTCACCTGCGTCCGAACAGTCCGCCCATCATGCCGCCGATCAGGCCACCTGGACCGCCACCGCCCCCACTGCGGTGATTGTGAGCACCACCCCCGCCGCGACGACGGGCCAGATGGTCGTCATCGGATTTGTCGCTGCTGCTGGAGCTGGCGTGCGCCGCTGAGACGATTTCGGTCAGTAGCGCCCTGTTCTGCAGCGTGTTGAGGAACCCGGTCTTGGGATAGCCGCGTGCCCCCTGCCAGCGCGTAATGACGGCGCGGGTCGACTCGTCGAACTTTCCGTTGACCTTGGTGTCGAAGCCGAGACGGGTCAGCCGGCGCTGTACGTCGCGACGCTTTCTCTTGTCGAGGCCAATCTGATCTTCAGTTTGCTGAGTTGCTTCGTCGGTAAAGGTCGCCGAATCGACGGATGCCGACAGATCGCGGGCGGTCGTGCTCGGACCGGCTTTGGCAGCATCCGCACTGACGAGAATTCCCAGCACTGACAATGCGAGGATCAAGACACGCATGGCCTATTCTTCCCCGATCTTAAAGTCTCTCCATGATTTCGCTTTGAAAACCCATGTTGGTTCAAACACACTGCCGGGAAACTCGAACTTCCGGCGGTGTCTAAATCATGGGTCAACTCCGGTTTTGTCGCAGGGCAACAGTTATCCGGATCACTTGTTCCAGAGCGCGCGTCGATTGTTACACCGCATTGCACTAAACGATGGCAGTCGTGGCGACGATCGCGCCAATGCTCGAACAATATTCCGAGCATTGTGAGCTATATTGACCACCGACTCGGGAACACCAAGCTCATAATGGTCCTATCACCGCCCCGTCTCGGCCTCTACCGGTGACTGAGAGTGTCGCGCTCCCGCCTGATCCTAGGCGAGCATCATGACCCGAATTCCACATCCTTGTCCGAAATGCCTGTCCGACTTGATGCTGACTCGCATTAGCTTCGGCGTGCCGGGCTTCGACCTGTGTACGTTTGAGTGCTCTGTGTGCGAACACGTACACCAGAAACTAGTGGCGCTTGTTGACCCGATGAAGTCAGAGAAAACGGGCCGCTGGTTCCACGGCGAATTGCGAGCGCCGACGTAAGGGCGCGCTTCAAACGATAACCTCGATTCGGAGGACGTCATGACAACAGGCTTTGCGTCAACTTTCCTTGCGTGCGGAGGTATTTTCGTTCTCTCCTTCGTTGCGATTTGGGCATTTTGGCTCGCTGAACGGTTGCGAGGAGCGAGTGCCCCACACTTGTGAAAGTCATGCCTGACGTTGATGTAGGCCTTACCGAAAACACCCGCGCCCAACGCTTGGGCGCCGCGATGATTGATACCGCGCTGCGCAAGCGGTTCGAGTTGATGGTCGCGAAATTTCAACGCGAGCTTGATACGGTCGAACAGCGTCCGGTTTCCCAGAGGAGCCCCGAGCAAAACTGAGGCTGCCTTATCGCGAGAATCGCGGCATCTGGCGGCGCAAGCTGTAGCGCGCACAGACTCGCGCTAAACGCACAGCAGCCGACGCGCGAATGCCATTGAGCGTGTGATACGAACGGATTACGAGAAATAATCCAATCAAAAGAGGTGCCGCAATCTTCGGTTGTTGTCCAAAAACAAATCCATTTTCGCTGGAACCTTTATCGGCCGGCTCTATTTGTTCGTTGTCCAATACTGGACGCACGACAACTGGTAGACACCATGAAGAAAATTCTTTTAGCGACGGTCGCCATTCTCGCATTCGCTGCACCTTCATTCGCGGCCGAACCGGCCAAGACCGTCGGCCAAGCGCCGCCATCTTTCTACCTGGTTCAGGATTCCGCGACTATGAAATGTCAAATCGTCGAAGCCCAGCCTGCTGCTGGTGGCACCATCAAGGTAGTCGGTGCTGCTCACTCGACAAACGCATCAGCTGAGACGGCTTTGAAGGCCGACAAAACTTGCAAGTAATGAATTGACGTCGCGAGTACAGGGGCGGGTCTATTGGTTCGCCTAGAACCCCGAAACAACTGACCCGCCGCGCCCTGGCTGCCTTGAAGAGATCTGATCGCACGCTGCGTGGCATAAGCCATTGCCGCATGTATCTTGAAGACCAATCGATCGTATGGATTCAGATCTATGGCATGCTGCAGATCTTGGATCGCCTCTTCCGGTCTGCCAAGGAAGAGCACGATCCACCCGCTGACGCACCATGCCGCCGTCAACAGCTGAAATTGCGTGTGCGGTCTTGGCAAGGGCAAGCGCATCATCCTTGCCGAGCTCTGCTGCCCGCAGCGCCAGCTGGACGCAGTCGGCGATTTCTCGCGGTCGCGAGGTCCGAAAAGTGCCCCAGCAGCGGACATTTCGCTGACACGAGGGTTAAGTCAGCTTTGGCCAATAGCGGGAGTAGCGGCAGTCGGGCTAGTCTTGTGCTAAGGAGGACCGCGCGGGGAAAGGAACACGGGGTGCTGCAGTATCCGCCAAGACAGGTTCAGTATCGGCTGTCCACCCGCATCGACCTGACGCGGTGGGTTGGCTCGATTGGGCTCGCTGTCTCGGTCGGCGTCGTGTATTTCCTCGCAGCGCGGCTTAGCCTTGCGCTGCTGACCAAACCCGCGGGTGTTGCCGTTTTCTGGCCTGCCGCAGGTGTGTCCGCCGGCGCCC
>DATGVJ010000515.1:0-2026 GCA_035300505.1 Xanthobacteraceae bacterium | reverse complement strand
AACTTTGGTGGCCTGATCCCATATGGCGCTCAAGAGCGCTTCCAATTCGGCGTCAACCGCCTTGATAAGCTCCGAAGCCTCCTTGAAATCGAGTCGACGCATGACGCAAAGCTTACATGTGGGTCGGCGCCGCTCTCGCGCTTGCCTGCGAAGCGCCAGCCGGAAACGCCGACGGGTTCAATGTTTGGGTTGTGTCACCATCATGACGATCTGAAATCGTTGCAGTGGGACCCGACATAATATTGTAACTATAGCGTCTTTCGTCGGATTATATCCACGGTTGAATCGCCCGCGGCGCCAAAAGCAAGCGCCTGCGGCCGCGAAACGGTACGTCGGTGCCGTTGGGGAGCGATTTGTGTGCCCCAGCCACGAGCCGCTGAGCATGATCCCGAAAAGTGGGAACCGGTTTTCGGAAAAGATCATGCTCCAACAATAAGCTAAGCAGAGATTCCCGGGCTGCCCAACGGATCGAGGTTCCGGATCACGTCGGCGACAGCTGTTTTGGTTGCCCATCCGTTGGCCAGCCGGCCGAATCCTGCTTAGAACGGGATGGCGATTCGAAGAAAAGTCATCCCGATCTAGAAGTGCCGGTTGCTTCAACCTGACCGGAATCTGCTCTAGTACTACTGAGTCAGAAGGCCACATTTGGAGGTCTTTGAGAATCACATATGGAGGCGATTCCCATTGGAACGTAGGGGTTTGGGATGGGTCTCCACGGAGCGAAGAACATTGAATCGCGGTTTACGCGCTATGTCGAGGGGCTTGTGAGCGTGATCGGGCACGCGGATCGCGCTGTTCCGCTGCACGACTACTGCCTGGGACTGGTGATGCCGGGTGAGCGCAAGAGCGTAGAGCCGATGGCGGCGATCACGGCGCCTGGGCGAACGGCGGCACAGCATCAATCGTTGCTACATTTTGTCGGTCAAGGGGGTTGGTCCGACGACGATGTGTTGGGCAAGGTGCGGGAGATGGTGTTGCCGGCGATCGAGCGTTATGGAGCGATCGAGGCCTGGATCATCGACGACACGAGCTTTCCCAAGCAGGGACGGCATTCGGTCGGGGTGTCGCACCAATACTGCGGACAGCTTGGCAAGCAGGCGAATTGTCAGGTCGCGGTGACGTTATCGATTGCCAATCACGATGCGAGCCTGCCGGTGGCGTATCGGCTGTATTTGCCGAAGTCCTGGGCCGAGGACGATATCCGTCGCCGCAAGGCGAAGGTGCCTGAGGATATTGAATTCAAGACCAAGCCGGAGATCGCGCTCGAACAGATCCGTTGGGCATGCAAGGTCGGCCTCCCCGGCAAGATGGTGTTGGTGGATGCCGGCTACGGTCATGACTCCAAGTTGCGTGCGGGCATTACGGAGCTGGGACGCACCTATGTGGCCGGCATTCAGCCGCAAACCTTGGTGTGGAAGCCGGGCGTGCGGCCGGGTCGCGCGCCCAAGAAGGGGCGCCGCGACGCACCCAATACGACCTCGGTCAAGGACCTCGCCATCGGGCTGCGTGCGAGAGCGTGGCGCACCATCAAATGGCGGGAAGGCACCAATGAATGGCTATCGTCGCGGTTTGCGCGTGTGCGTGTTCATGTGGCATCGAGCCACGAGCGCTCCGGGAAATCGAGCAAAGAGTGGCTGCTGATCGAGTGGCCCGAGGGCGAGGATGCGCCGACCAAGTACTGGCTCTCGACCTTGCCGAAAAACATCACGTTCCGCGATTTGGTCGACGCCGCCAAGCTGCGGTGGCGCATCGAACGCGATTATGAGGAACTCAAGCAGGAGGTCGGGCTCGGGCATTATGAAGGGCGCGGGTGGCGTGGCTTCCATCATCACGCCACGCTGTGCATCGCAGCCTACGGATTCCTCGTCTCCGAGAGGGAGACGATTCCCCCCTCAGGACCTCGTTCCGCCACGCTGCTCCCGCAACTTGCCGTACCCGACAGTTACCGACCCCGAGGATCCCCCCTTGCGGCCTGAACGGCACATCCCAAACTCGATCGCCACCATGCGCCGAAGGCTCATCGCAG
>DATGVJ010000514.1:0-3106 GCA_035300505.1 Xanthobacteraceae bacterium | reverse complement strand
GGGCGTTTCATATCCGTCGAAACCCACAGAGGTTGGAGCATTGATGCCGCACACAACGGCCCAATGATAAAGACCCTTTATCATCGACAGGCCCGCCATCACCCGCAGGAACACGACCAGCCACCATGCCCATCGTTCGGGACGGGCCTCCTCCTGGTCGGCCTGCACCGGCTCAAGCGCCCGGCGCTGCTGGGTCACCATAGGATCGTTCATGGCAGATCGAGTTCCGCGTCAAGCGGCTCAAAATACCGCTCCACGGCGGCCAAGCTGACGGCCGCAAGCTGGTCCGGCTGCCAGCGCGGTGTCCGGTCCTTGTCGATAATCACCGATCGAATCCCCTCGTAAAAGTCATGCCCCCTGGCGACGCGGGAAGCTACCCGGAATTCCGTGCGCATGCACGCATCGAAATCGAGCAATCGACCGCGCCGCAGGAGCGCCAGGGTGACCTTGAGACTTGTCGGAGATTTGGTTCGGATCCTCGCCGCCGACGAACGCGCAAACGCAGCGTCGGTATCCTCTTTCTTGTTTTGGCCAGCCGCTTGCGCCTCGAAAGCCGCGAGGATGTCCTCGACACGGTCAGCCTTGCACAGGCGATCGACCACCTCCCAGCGGTCTCCCGCTGCCCAGCGGTCTTCCGCTGCCCGATCGCTCGCTCCCTCTTCCACTTTTTCTGCGAAGGCGGCAAGCTGCGCATCAACCGAAACGTTGCCGCAAAGCGCATCGGCCAGTTCGGAAAACCGCGCCGACGACACCCGATGTGTTGCGATGCCGGCCGCGCAAGCTTCCGCAGGATTGAGTTCCGCGCCCGTGAGGGCACAAAAAGTGCCGCGCTCGCCTGGCAGCCGTGGCAGGAACCACGATGCGCCCACATCGGGGAAAAAGCCAATACCGGCCTCCGGCATCGCGAAACGGAAGAGATCGCCGGCCACGCGATGCGAACCGTGGATCGCCAGTCCGACACCGCCGCCCATGACGACGCCGTCGATGAGCGCCACATAGGGCTTGCGATAATGCTTGATCAGCGCATTGAGCCGGTATTCGTCGCGCCAGAACGCAAGCGCGTCCTCAACGCGCCCTTCCTGCCGCAGCTGGTAGAGCCGGCGCAGGTCACCGCCGGCCGAAAATGCGCGGCCTCCTGCGGCAGTCACGACGATGCGCGTGATCGCGGGATCGCCCGCCCATTCGGCAAGCTGTTGCGCCAGCGCCCGCACCATCGCATGCGTCACGGCGTTGAGCGCCTGCGGCCGGTTGAGCGTGACCAGCCCGGCGACGCCACGACGAGCAAACAGGATGTCAGTATCGTGTTGGTCCGTCATATGATATCGACTGTTTCCGCCCTTCACGTTTGAGAGAAAACCATGGCCATCAAATACGGTCGCCCGATCGATGTTAAGCCCCGCCTTGCCCCAGTCGAGGCAATGGCGCCAGCCAATCTTGGCCTCTCGGTACGCCCGCGCCGCAACCGCAAGACCGATTGGTCCCGCCGAATGGTGCGTGAAAACGTGCTCACCGCGGACGACCTGATCTGGCCCATCTTCCTCGTCGATGGCCGCAAGGCGCGCACGCCGATCCCTTCGATGCCTGGCGTCGAGCGGCTCTCGGTCGAGGAAGCCGTGCGTGAAGCCGAGCGTGCCGCCAAGCTCGCAATCCCGTGCCTCGCGCTCTTTCCCTATACGGATCCGAAGCTGCGCGACCACGACGGCAACGAGGCCCTCAATCCCGACAATCTGGTCTGCCGTACCATCCGGGCCATCAAGAAGGAAGTGCCCGACATCGGCATATTGTGCGACGTGGCGCTCGATCCCTATACCAGCCATGGTCATGACGGGCTCTTGCGCGATGGCCTTATCCTGAACGACGAGACCGTCAATGTGCTGGCGCAACAGGCCCTGGTCGAGGCGGAAGCCGGCGCCGATATCATCGCGCCCTCCGACATGATGGACGGCCGCGTCGGCGCAATCCGCGGCGCCCTGGATGAGGCTTCATTCACCGATGTTTCGATCATGGCCTATGCGGCCAAATATGCCTCGGCGTTTTATGGTCCGTTCCGCGAGGCGGTCGGCTCATCGAAGACGCTGACCGGCGACAAGCGTACCTACCAGATGGATCCGGCCAACACGGACGAGGCCTTGCGGGAGGTAGAACTCGACATCCTCGAAGGCGCCGACATGGTCATGGTCAAGCCGGGCATGCCCTATCTCGACGTGCTCTCCCGCGTGAAACAGACGTTCGGCATGCCGACTTTCGCCTATCAGGTTTCCGGCGAATACGCGATGATCATGGCGGCGGCGCAAAACGGCTGGCTCGACGGCGAACGCGCCATGATGGAAAGCCTGATCGCCTTCAAGCGCGCGGGGGCGTCGGGTGTGCTGAGCTATTTCGCGCCGCGCGTGGCGGAGATTTTGAAGAAGAGCGCGTAACGGCCGCGGTAAGCCGGCCGGAGTAAATTTGCACTGAGAAAGCGAAAGGCCCCGGTATTCACCGAGACCCAACGCCGAACGAGCATTCCCGTTCCACTTGCACAAGAGATGGTTCAAGAGTCGTATTTGTCAATTGGGTTCGAGGCTCATTGCTGCCGTTGCGGTGCTTGCGACATGCGCTGTCCGACGATCGTGGCACGGCCGCGAAGCCGTAGGGGCGCGCCTTTCTTGTGCGCGCCCGCCGGCCGGCCAGCATATGCGGATTGAGATTTTATCCTCGCCGGTCGAACCACGCTTGATGCGTGCGAGCCGCTTGATCCTGCAACAGGTGCCCTGATCGTTGGATCGAATGTGCGGCTCGCCGGGCGGCCACAAGAAAGGGCCGCCCCTACGATTTCGCGGCCGTGCCCTGATCACATGCATCGAAAACGTGACGATCGAGGCTGCGCTGCAGCCTAGCCCGGATCCATGAGCCCCGCCACGCAGCGGCGCAACCCCTTGATAAGATCCTGGCTCGCGACCAGGTGCTTTTCTTCGGCATCGAGTACGAGCGTAAAGGCCCGACACTTGAGCTCCTTGATGCTGAGCTTGGCAACACATTGGGGGCCAGCCGAGTCGCACACGATATCGATCAACCGATCGACCGCGTGCATGCGGCCGAGCAGATAGTCGTTTTCGCGATAGGC
>DATGVJ010000513.1:0-2878 GCA_035300505.1 Xanthobacteraceae bacterium | reverse complement strand
CGGCACTCGTCTGTGTGTCGCTGGAATCGTACTCACTTTGTCCTGCTGGTCTCCTCGATACCGAGCTTGCAGAACCAGCGATAGGCGAGGTTCACCTGCACTTCACGGCAGATCAATCGCTCCGAGCGGATCGCAAAGACATACCCTACCACCAGCATCCGGATCATCAGTTCCGGATCGATCGACGGGCGACCCGTGGACGAGTAATGAGGTGCGAGTTCGCTGCGAAGCCAGGACAGATCGAGAGCAGCATCGATCTTCCGCACCAGATGATCTTCGGGAACCGCGTCGCTGAGATGAAACTCGTAGAACAGTTGACCTTGGTCACTCTTCAGACGGCCCATCATGGATCGACCTCGCCGCGATTCGCGTCAACACAACGGAATCACGCTTCCTGGCCTGTCTCAACCGACTTCTGCAACAAAATCGGTCAATTCCGGAACATTGGCCCACGTGGAGGATGTCCGCTTCTCTAATCGGCCATTTGGGGTCAAGCGCTTTCAGACTATCCACGACCACAGTGTCGATGTCGCTCGCGGGCTCGTGCTTCTCTTCGGAATCGGCACCAAGGCCCTTCCATCATCGGATTCGAAGACAAGGTGGAACAATCTTTACCGCGGCCTTACCGTGAGACGAACGATAGGTCCAAGCGGACATGCGAACTCACCTCATCCATCGTCCCGCGAGGGACTTCTTTCCACGGCTTGGTGGA
Organism: Xanthobacteraceae bacterium; assembly: GCA_035300505.1. GTDB lineage: Bacteria > Pseudomonadota > Alphaproteobacteria > Rhizobiales > Xanthobacteraceae > VAZQ01. The sequence goes on along the minus strand of DATGVJ010000513.1, from coordinate 2,166 downwards.
ATTTCGAGTTTTCTCCTATCGCATTTGGTTACCTGCGTCCCTCATGCTACCGCGGCCTCTCGGGTCCACCGGAACTCAGTGCCGTCAACCCAAATGCGGTGCATGATCACGGCCAACCGGCGCGCCAGCGCCACGATAGCCTTCTTCATTCCGCGGTGCCTGGCGATCTTCATCGCCCAAGCTTTGAGCCATGACCACTTTGCTAAACGCACCAGCATGATCTGAGCCGCTTCGTAGAGCATCACCCGCATCATCTCGTCCCCGCACTTTGATATAGCGCCGGTTCGGTTGATCTCGCCGGATTGATACTTGGAAGGCGTCAGCCCAAATACCGCCCCGACCGCCTTGGAGTTTCGGAAGCGTGCGGGCACGTCGACGGTAGCGCGATAGGTCAGCGCCACCACAGGCCCGACACCAGGAACCGTCATCAGGCGCCGACATACCTCATCGTCTCGCACGATGGCCAGCAAACGGCGGTGCAGGACACTGAACTGCTCGCGTAGTATCCGCCGGACCATGAGCAGCGGTTCGACTAGAACGGCTAGATCGGGCAGGTTCTCGACAAGCTCCTTGATGCGCGCCTCGAATTTCACCGCCCCAACCACACCCACCTTAAGGCCGAAGTTACGTAAAGTCCCCCGCAGGTCGTTATCGATGGCGATGGCCTTGGACTGCAGCAGTTTGCGATGAGTCAGCAGCATTCGCAGTTTCTGACTGCGAAGCGTCTTCACATGCACCGGGCGATACAGTCCCGCCCGCATCATCTGCGCCATGCCGCGCGCATCGTTGCGGTCGGTCTTGTTGATCTGCGCCTGCAACACCGCCCGCATGTGCCGCGTCTCGACACAGATCACTGGCAAGCCTGCTTCGGCAAGCGCACTGAAAAGCCATTGCGATAACGGCCCGGCTTCCAGTCCGATCCGCTTGAAGCGGTAGATGGGGTTTCCCAGAACCTGCAACAGAGCTTCCGGCTCGCTCGCTACCTTCACTTCCCGCACGATCCTGCCCGTGTCATCCACAATGCAGATGCTGGTCTCCTTGACCGATACGTCCAATCCAGCAAAATGGTCCATGCCGCGCTTCTCCTTCTGATGCTTGAGGCCGTAACAACGGACCTCGTTTCACCATCAGCCTGAAGCGCAGCACCCAAAATCTTCAGCTATCCACAAGCTGGGCCGGCCGATTACCCCATCTTTACCCGGCGCCCTGCAAACGGACATCATTGGCAGGGCTGGTCATGTCCGCTAAGTGCCAAACCCGGACTCATGGGCATTAGCAGATCGCGCTATTCTCGTCTCGTCATCACCAGCCCCAAGTCGGCACAAAAAAAGGCCGCAGCCATCTCTGCGACCTTTCGTTGTCCGGACTTCAGCGTCGCCCCTCGCGATCACCAGTATGCGGGGCGAACAACGCGCCGGTACCGGGGACCGTAGTAGGCGGGAGCATAGTAACTCGACCTGTATCCGCCGTAATATGCGGGGGCGTAGCCGTAGTTATAGTACGCTGGGGCGTACCCGCCGTAATAAGCGGGGGCATAGCCGCCATAATAGCCGTAACCCGGTCCGCCATAGTAGCCGTAACCAGGGCCATACGCATAGGCACTGGAGGCTATGCCACCGATCACCGCGCCAGCAATTAGTCCGCCCGCGAGACCGGGACCCCAACCACCCCGCCAAGCTTGAGCTGGTGACGGGGCCACCAAGGCAGTGACACCGATGGTGGCAGCGGTCGCTAACGCCAATACTGCTTTCTTCATGTCCGAAGTATCCTTCTTCATATCGACCATTCCTGCCACAACATGCACCCAACCGCACTCCCGGGGCTTGCATGGGAATGCGAGGACTTGAATCCGCCTGCGCAAACAGCGCACGGTAGTCGAGGGTTCCGCTCTAGCCGACGCCCTCGGTGCCGGATTGGAGCCGGTTGAGGATTTGCAGTGTGCGCTTGTGAGCGGCGCATAGAATTCCAGCCGGCGTTCGATCAAGAGCCGCGCTGAGATGGTTGTAGGCTTCTGGCATGCGACCCTGTTTCAGCAACAGCTCGGCAAGGTCTTTCGCAGCCTTTAATTCAATCAGGGTCGCAGACTGACGTTTCGCCCAGTCGATCGATGACAGCAAAAAGAGCCCGCTCAGGAGCCTCAGCTCATAGTCAATATCCTTTTGTCGG
>DATGVJ010000512.1:0-5347 GCA_035300505.1 Xanthobacteraceae bacterium | reverse complement strand
CAGGAAGCGTCCATGCGCTTCTCGGTGAAAACGGCGCCGGCAAGAGCACCCTGGTCAAGTGAATCATGGGTTATTACCAGCCGGACGAAGGCGGCGTTATTGTCGGCGACCATGAGCAACCGATCAGCAATCCTCGTGCTGCCCACGCGCTCGGTCTCGGGATGGTCTATCAGCATTTCACGCTCGTGCCCGCGATGACGGTGACCGAAAATTTCGTGCTTGGACGGGACGTGGTGTCGCGGGTGGTCGATTGGCGCGCGCAGACCACGGAACTCGAAGCGTTTCTCGACACCATGCCGTTTCGCGTGCCGCTGGGCGCGAAAGTCTCGGATATTTCCGCCGGCGAGCGGCAGAAATGCGAGATCCTCAAGCAGCTCTACCTCAAGCGCCGATTCCTCATCCTCGATGAGCCGACGTCGGTATTGACGCCACGAGAGGCCGATGAAGTCCTCGGAATGCTGCGCGACCTCGTGACCAAAGGCGAACTTACCATCTTGATGATCACCCACAAGTTCCGCGAGGTGATGTCGTTTGCAGACGAAGTGACGATCCTCCGCCGCGGCAAGCTCGCCGGACAAGGCAAGGTCAAGACGTTGACGCCAGACGATATGGCACGCGCGATGATCGGCGCCGAAGAGCTGACCGTTCAACCGGCACGGGCCGGCGCGTTCGGATCACCGCGACTTACAATCAGCGGACTCGATGCATTGAACGATGATGGCCAGCCGGCGGTGCGCAATGCGTCCCTTACCATCCATTCCGGCGAAATCGTCGGCATTGCGGGCGTATCGGGCAATGGCCAGCGCCAGCTCGTCGAAGTGCTCGCCGGTCAGCGCGAGCCGGAGGGCGGGGAAATTCGTGTGGGCGGGGAACTCTACCAGGCAACACGCGAGGAGATGCGCCGTCACAGACTTTCATGTCTTCCCGAAGAGCCGCTGAAGAATGCCTGCGTTACGCGCATGAGTGTCGCCGATAACCTCGCGTTCCGGGACTTCGATCGGCAACCCTTCGCGCTTGGCGGCTGGTGGCTGAATCGTGCTCGATTTCGTGAGCGGGCAGGGGAGCAGATTGATCAATTCAAGATCAAGACCCGCACTTACGATACTCCGATTGGCGAACTTTCCGGTGGTAATGTCCAGCGCGTGGTGCTGGCGCGGGAACTTGGCAGCGATGTGGATATCATGATTGCAGCAAATCCCTGCTTCGGGCTGGATTTTGCCTCGGTGGCGCAGATCCACGCCGAGATCATGGCGGTGCGCAACCGCGGTGCCGCCGTGCTGCTGGTGAGTGAAGACCTTGACGAGCTACTCGAACTCGCCGATCGAATCCTGGTAATATTCAATGGCCAATTCGTCTATGAAGCCCGCTCGAGCGAGGCGGACCTGACCGAGATCGGGCGGCACATGGCCGGGCATTAGTGTTCCGGCGCTGACGAAAGATTCCGGAAGTTGTGAGTCGATGGCCGCGAGGCTGGCTCGGTCTGTTCCCTCTCCCCTTTGGGGAGAGGGAGTCGACCGAGTTCGTTGATCGTTCAGTGACTCACTCACGGAAGCCAACAAGACCGGGAACCTGTTAGAGTCGGAACACTAGCGGCTCGCCGAACCCAGCGCGAAGCGTGGCGGCGCCCGGCCGGCGGTCGCGACGCTGTTCATCATGCCGTCGAGCCGCGTACGCTCCTGTTCAAACGCCGTCAGCAACTGACCTTCGAGGACGCGACCGCGAGGCAGTTTGATTTTCATCGGGTCGACGAAACGGCCATTGATCAGAATCTCATAGTGCAGATGGGCCCCGGTCGAGAGGCCGGTCGAGCCCACATAGCCGATGATCTGGCCTTGGCGCACCTTCTTGCCTTCTACGATATTGCGCGCAAAGGCAGACATGTGGCCGTAGCCTGTTGCATAACCGTTGGCGTGGCTGATTCGGATATATTTCCCGTAACCGCCTTCCCAGCCGACCTTTTCGATCGTGCCATTGCCCGAGGCGTAGATCGGAGTGCCCATCGGGGACGCCCAGTCCAGGCCGGTGTGCATGCGTGTATAGTGCAGGACGGGATGGTTGCGCGAGCCGAACGGGGAGGTCATTTGACCTTCGGCAAGTGGCTTGCGAACGAGGAATTTCTTCGCGCTCTTGCCGGTGTCGTCATAGAAATCGACGACACCGTCGTCGGTCGACTGGTAGCGATAGAACTTGCGGGTTTCGCCTCCGGTCGTCAGCGAGGCGTAAAGGACTTCGGCCTTGGTGCCGGTGGCTTCTTCTTCGCCGGCGTAAAGCAGCTCGAATGAATCGCCAGGATTGACCTTGCGCTGGAAATCGATGTCGTAGGAATAGATGCGGATGAGGTCGTCGATGGTTGTGCGCGGTACCTGATTGCGAAGCGCGGTCTCATAGATGCTCTGATAGAGGCGCACGCCCTTGCCGTCGTCTTCGTCTTCGTCTCGCGCATGTGCAACGTCGGTGTCCATGCTGCGAACGTCAACGGCAACATATTTACCTTGGTCGGACAAGGCCGCGACGGCCTCTATGCTGCTGTCATTTGCGACGATCACCCGAACCAGCGGCGCCCGCTTGCCGTCGACGGAAGGCGATTGCAATACCCGCAGCTTCTGACCTTCTTTTGCCGTTCCATCCTTGCCGCGGGCGCCGAGCGCCGCCGTGATTGCCTTGATATCCTCCGGCTTGGCCCCGAGATCACGCAATAGGTTTGAGATCGAATCGCCTTTCTTGAGTGAGATGGATTTCTCGCTCCAGTCGTTGCCGCCGGTCGCCTGCGAGGCCGTCTTCGGCAGCAGCGTGACGTTCTCCGGTATCATGCGCGATTCAAAACCCACATATGGATCAGGCGTTCCCTCTGCCGCATAAGCAAGTCTGGCGGTGGAGCGTGGGTCTGGACCCTGTCCGCGCGGTGGAGCATTGCCTGACAACATTGCGATATCGCGGACACGGGCAATGACATCGTCGATCGGCAGAACCGCCGCTATCTTCGCGCGCGGTAGCACACTGCCAAGATCGCGCGTGATGAACGACACTTCGGCGTCTGCTTCGCCGGTGGGAGCGTCTTCGCCCCCCGTTGTACCGGCGGCGGATTCGGCCAGCATCGTTTTCTGCGGATTGAACGGCGGGATGTTGGCAGATAATTCGGACACGGAAAGGGAGAGGTTTCCTGCGATCCGCACAAATGGGCGTACCCGTAGAATTTCGCGATTGTTGGCCCCGCGGACCGTGGTCGTCATCGGGAATGTTCGGCGCAGGCTATTTTGTTCGACGGCCGGCGGCAGACGATCGGCTTTGCGCGTGCCGCCCGAAGCACGATCACCACCGAGAGTGGCGCGGAGCGCAAGCTCGACGCGCTCGGGAACAGTTGCAAAATTGGTTTGTCCATCGAGCGACGCGAAAACGGCGCCGCCCATCAGGGCTGCGCCGCAAAGTCCTGTCAGAATTGTTCCTGAAAACCATTGTACCGAAATACGCCGGCGATCGACGAAGTCATTCGTTTCGCCATCCACCGACATCGGGGGCTCGTTGCCGAGGTCAATACGCTCGGCATCCAAGGCAGACCGATATGCGCCGCGCCGTTTTCCGTGGTCCAAGATCGTCGTCCCCCTCCGACTTCCCACTGCGCCCCGGCTCCTTGAACATCACCGGTTACGCAATGTCTCACGTAAAGACTTTCGGCCTTACGCTAATTGAGCCCTGCCAAGAATAACGTCTCGCAAGACCAACAAGACTAAGATGCACGCTAGTCCCTACGCCCCATCCTAAATCCCGTATGTGACATGAGCCCCAAGTGAAAGCCCCTAAGTGACAAGCTCGCCTCTGACAAGCTTGCCGCTCATGCCGTGCAGAACCCCTCGCCACGCGGCCCGCAGAAGGCGTGCCACGTTGATTCGTTTTCTCCAGTGTAAGTATCGGATAGCGCCGTGCCGACAAAAATCGTGACGTCGATCTGTGCGTTGACGCAAACCCCTCCCCGATCTGACACCTCCCACCAACATCCCCAACAACGGCGGACGAATGTGGCCGCAGTGCGGCGGGCCAATCTTGCCCACATTTTCAATAAGATCAGGTTGTGCGGGCGTTCCCATCTGTGTGTGTGCTCAATCGCTCCCGGGACGTTTATCCCCGCAATCCCACGTAGAATTTGTGACGCAAATGTTGCCGGATGACGAAAGGGCAGCCCTCGATTTCTCGTGGGCAGGGCAACAAACGCGGGGCCGTGCCCTCCTGCGGCCGTCTAATTGTGCTGGAAATATATTTATAATCAAATACTTGAGTTTAAATTAAGCGTTGCCACGGGCAAGCTTCGGAACCTATCGGCGCGGAAGTCGTTAACGGATTGTCGCAGAAACGCGATAAATCCGTATTTTTGGATTTGAATGTGTTGACATCGTCCTCGGGCGAAGCCTATATAGCGGCACACGGCGTCGCCGCCGGCTTGACGGCGCGATGATGCGCCTTCGAAGCTCCTCACTGACCAGTGTGACAAAGCTTCCGATTGTTGTCGGGAGCTTTGATGCTTCGATGGCCCTTTGGCTTGCCATAGGGTGTGGGGGGTTGACGCGCTCCCGGGCTGTTTGACAAGTGAATTGGAAGAAAGAGAAACGTGGACGGCGGAGTCCTTGCGGACTGCGTCTTTGATCTTGGGCTTGTCCTCTTTTGGGCTTGTCTGGGGTCGAGGTGCGGTCGGATAGAGACTTCGGCGGTCGACGTTTTTGGTCAACACCCTGTTCGTGAAAGCGACGGACGTGAAGGCGATGCAGTGCAAGCGCGTGTAACAGCGTGTGAGTGATGCATGCGCGCGCGGCCGAGCGCACACAAAATTCGGGTGGGACCTCGTCAAAACGTTGTGATCAGCCGGATTAAAATTCTCGTCCAACTTGAGAGTTTGATCCTGGCTCAGAGCGAACGCTGGCGGCAGGCTTAACACATGCAAGTCGAACGCTCGTAGCAATACGAGAGTGGCAGACGGGAGAGTAACACGTGGGAACGTGCCCTTCAGTTCGGAACAACCCAGGGAAACTTGGGCTAATACCGAATACGTCCGAAAGGAGAAAGATTTATCGCTGAAGGATCGGCCCGCGTCTGATTAGCTAGTTGGTGGGGTAATGGCTCACCAAGGCGACGATCAGTAGCTGGTCTGAGAGGATGATCAGCCTCATTGGGACTGAGACACGGCCCAAACTCCTACGGGAGGCAGCAGTGGGGAATCTTGGACAATGGGCGCAAGCCTGATCCAGCCATGCCGCGTGGGTGATGAAGGCCCTAGGGTTGTAAAGCCCTTTCGGCGGGGAAGATAATGACGGTACCCGCAGAAGAAGCCCCGGCTAACTTCGTGCCAGCAGCCGCGGTA
>DATGVJ010000511.1:0-20906 GCA_035300505.1 Xanthobacteraceae bacterium | reverse complement strand
CAAGGCCCTGTCGATCGACGGCCCGGTTTGCCATTTGCAGATCTGACCCGCGTAACGGTCGACGAAGGTGAGCACTATGGGCCCGCCTTGAGCGTTGCAGCGTTGCGTCCCGGATGCACCTTCTTGTCGCCCTTACCGCGCGCCGGTCGTTGCGTAACCTTTTGGCTCGAATTCGGGGTGGTAACGGCAGGGTCCGGCCAGGGTGGCGCGAAAATTTCCACACGCGACAGTGACCGATTGCGGCGAAGGACGCGTGTTTGATTCAATCCATTGCATCAGGCTATCGAGCGCGGCGGCAATCTCGGCGTCGCTTTGGGCGGTGTGCCCGTTCTCATCGGTGTAGGCCTGCACCAACTTGTCGGCGCTCCCGGTCGACTTGGCGAGATCGCGATAGAAGGCTTCCGCATTCACTGTGACCTGCGGATCGTTGATCGAGTGGATCGCCATCACCGGGATTGCAAGTGCCGCCTTCGGCTCGGCATCGGCTTTCAAGGCCGCGATGCCGGCAGGATCGGATTCGAACCGGATGACTCCGCGATTCAACGCCTCGTCGTCGTCGGAGCCGCGATAGATCGAATTCACGTTGGAGAACGGGCTTTTCCCGTGCGTGATGTTGGCAATGTCGCGAAAGTTGAACGTCCCGTACTGCATGTGGCGGATGAGGACGCTCTCGTGGAAACCGCCCACACCCAGGATGTTGGCGAGATTTTTCTTCTGCAGCTCCGTGCGCGTGGCGGCGGGTCTTGTGACGCCGGTGCATTCGTCGATGCGGGCCGTCAATTCATCGAGCGTCATCCGCGAGTCGGTGGCCAGGCCCATCCAGATCGGATATTGCGGCTCGCTCGGGCGGGGCAGGTTCTTGCAGTAATATTGATAGACCGCGCGCAGATCGGCACGGAATTGGTAGCCGGCGACTGCGCCCGCCAGCATTCCGCTGTTGAAGAAAGCGCCGTCGTAGTTTCTGCCGTAGCGCTCGATCAGCATCGCTCCCACAAGGCCGCCATAGGAAGCACCGTGAATTATGGTCCGCTTCGGCTTGCCGAAGCGATCGATGAAATACTGGCGTGCCTGATCGGTATCGTCGGCGGATTGCTGCACGCCAAACCCAAGATTACGATAAGTCGAAGCAATCCAGGCATTTCCGAGCTTCACCTCCAGACCATATCTGCGGAGGCTTCCCATACTGTAGGTGGGGCTCGGTGGAATCGGACCCGGTCCTCCATGCGCGAAGACGATCAGGCTTCCGTTCCAGTCTTTTGGGACGGCAGCAAGAAGATACGCGCCGGTGTCAAGCTTTGCCGTGTAGCAGGTCGCGACGGCTGCAATCGATTCAGGGCACGTCACTGTATCGGGCGGTTGCGCCAATACGGGTTCGGACCCCGCCGCCAGAGCCACCAATGCCAGACTCAAATACTGCGAAAGCCGCATGGCTTGCTCCCATCTTGCCCTACACCAAATGCATCAATATTGTTCAGATTGTCGATCGTGGTCTCATACGTGTGAGCCGCAAGAACCAGGCATCCGATCGGACAGCCCTTAAGGGCGGCGGCGAGGCGCTCAATCCATCACTATGCGTCTCATTTTTGTGGAGCGGCCTCGTTCTCTTTGCGCGCGGTAACAAGCGCGGCTGCGGTCTCAATGCATTCGTCGCAGATATGCGCTTGACCAGACGAAACCAACGCAAATGCGTCATCCTGCGACTTGCCGCAGAACGAGCAGAGAAGGCTCTCCTCAACACTGGTCTCCTCAACACGGGTCTCCTCAACACTGGTCTCCCCGATCGAAGTGTCGATACTTTCGTCCGTGGCGACTTCGGAACGTTGCAATTCCTTCGCTTCATCCCGCAGGGCGGCCTGTTGCGCCTCTGTGAGGAAATCCCACCCAAGTTTTCTGGCGCTGTCGCGAGCAATATCCCTATATTCAGCAAGTGACGGACGCGGCACCTTGACGGCAATTGCAGCCTCGATCTGAGCGCGGTCGTCATCGGAAACTTGATCGCCAAGCCGGTCCAGCGCCCGCGTTACGCGATCCCAAAAATGACAGCGCTGTGGATCAATCTTGATGGAACTCTCAGTAATGCTCCCCAGATAGGCAATAAGACGCGGCCGTGGATCGCCGTCGACACTGTAACTGTCGGCAAGAATGGCCGTCCATCCGATGTCCAGTATTCCATCGGGACTGGATTGCGATTTCTGCCCCTGACTTGATTGCCATCGAATGAACATAGGCCTTGCGTGAATTAGCGGGCGACCTCAAGGATACTACACTTCGTGCCTCATGCGATCGAGGCGTCGGTGAATGCGTGAACCGTTATCCCCGTATTATCCAACGCGCAAGGCGGGCGCGCATCCCCAAATACCGTAAAGCGCGCCAACGCTTTCCAGCTGCAAGGCGGACGCGCCGCTTCACCACGGCCGCTGATAAAAGAACCCGCCGTTTTGCCGCTGATTGTAGTATTGGCCGCCGCCCCAGGAGTTCCAATCGCTCCGGCGATTGGAGCCGTCGTCACGGCGCGCGGTGCGAACCTCGGCCGGGCGTTTGCGCATCGCGAGGCCGCCTTGTGGCTGGTCGTGCAGCGCCACGACGAACTCCGTGCGATAGTTGGTCTCGCGGTGGAGCGGCTCGTCTGAAATGACGATCGAGGATCGCGCCACCGCGGTCGGCGCGATGTGCTCGAGCACCTCCTGCGGAATGGTGATGCGGTCGAGCGCCGCCTTGGCGTTGTCTCCGCCATCGATCGTGACCGCGGTCCAGCGCAAACCGCGGTTAGCGGGCGCAACCGCCGTGAACACATGAGTGCCGATCGGCTTGTCCGCGTTGCGGATCGTAATTGGGACTTCGAGGATCGTGTCGAACATCTCACCCGCCTCCGGCGCCCGATCACGCGTGGGGCGCCGCACGTAAAGCTTCTGCGTCGCGCGGCTGATGAAGACCGAGACCGGCTGGAGCGCGAGCTTCGCCTCGCGCGCCGCCTTGGCGGCGTCCTGGGCCGCTGCTTCCGCGTTGGACTTCGCGCTTGCCCTGGCAGCGTCGAGCTGTGTCTGCAGCTCCGCGACCTTGGCGGCGGCTTTCTGCTTTTGGTCCTCGGCCCGAGCCTCGGCCTGGTCCGTCTTGGCGGCGGCGAACCCCTTCTCGGCGGATGCAAACGCAGCGTCGGCGCGGGCCTTGAGCCCTTCCAGGTTGCGCAGCGAGGCTGCGGCGTTCTTCGCCCCAAGGGCCGTCTTGGCGGCCACGTCCGCCTCGCGGGCGAGCCTTTCGGCGCGCGCCGGCGCAGCCGCGATCACCTCGGGCTTCGGCACGAACAGCGCCGGATGGGAAAATTCGACCGGTTCGCTGTCGTCCGGCGCGATGATCACGCGCATGCCGATCCGTACCTTGTCGAACAGCTTCTCCGCAAAGCCATAGGGCATGCGCACGCAGCCGTGCGAGGCCGCATATCCGGGCAGCGGCCCGCCGTGCAATGCAATGCCCGACCAGGTGATGCGCAGCATGTTCGGCATCCAGGCATCGTCATAAAGGTTCGAGTGGTGGTCCTTGTCCTTCTGCAGGACGCTGAAGACGCCGGCCGGCGTTTCGCGTCCCTTCGTCCCGCTCGATACCGGCGCGCGCAGAATCCAGCCGTCGGCGTCGTAAAGGGTCACCTTCTGGGTTTTGACCGACACGATCGCCATGAGCGGCTCGCCCGCGTTGCGCGGGGCCGTCGCCTCGGTGGTGACCTCGGGACGCGCCTGGCGCGGCGCGGCGTCGGCCGGCGCTGTCAGGGCGGCCATGGCCACGAGCGTCACAATAGCGGGAGACCATCGCCGGATCGCCGCGGTGGATTGAGCCATTGTGTATCGTATTGTTTTAAAGCGCGTTGTCATGCCATGCCCCGGTGCCGGAAAAGGAATCGCGTCGAACAAGTGCGTGGATGGTCTCTGTTTTGCGGCCCGCGGTCAACACGCACTTGCGCACACGCTGAAAGGTTCGCGGGGTCTTTTTCATTTCAGCTTTGCGCCGGCGAGTTGGGCGATACCGGAAAGGGTCGTTTGCGCCGCATTGAGACCGAGGCGGAAATCCTGGTCGGAGTACGACGTGAAGCGATCGGAAGGCTGGTGATAATGCGGGTTCCAACCGGCGCCGATCTGCATGCCGCGTTCGTTTTCACGCAGGCTGATTGCGGGCACGAGGTCCATGAACGCGCTGGAGTCCGTATTGGTCATGTGATTGCCGACGGAGGCCGGATAGTCGGTGGCGTATTTGTCATTGGCGTCGCGAAACAGGAATGCGAGCGTCATCGACTTGGCGGCAAATTGCGAATTCGACTGGAATTCGATGTTGATATCAGCCTCCGGGCGCTGCGCGGCGCTGACCGCGCCATCGGGGCGCGGCATGCCGTGGTCCCACATCATCATGTCGTGCTGGATCATCCCGAGCCATCGCGGCTCCGGATACCGGCCTGAGCCGGGCGGGTCTTCCTTGCCCTGCAGTGGTTCGCGCTGCATCACATAGGCGCGCGAGCCCTGAAAGCCGGTCTCCTCATTGTTCCAAAGCGCAAAGCGTATAGAGCGCTCGGTGACGACATCGGGCGCGCTGAAGACGCGTGCGAGTTCCATCACAAGCGCCGTTCCTGACGCATTGTCGTCTGCAGCTTCGCCGAAGCCGCGGCCATCCATGTGCGCGCCGACGATGTACATCTCATCGGGGCGGCTCGCGCCGACCTTGGTGCAATAAACCAGCTCGCGCGCGCCTGGCGTCGGGAGTTCCGCATTCAATGCGCGCAAAGCCGGATCGGTCTGCGCTTCAAGGCTGGTGTTCGGCGTCACCGGCAGCGTGATGCCGCGCAGGCGCGAGCCCCCAACTCCCTGCCGGACATCGCCACTCGCGATCGCCGTGCCGCGCGGCGTGGCCGCCGACGGCGCGGGTTGCGACAACGGCGGTGGAGCGTTGTAGGTGTATTTGATCCGTTCGGTGTTGGTGCAGCCATAGCTCTTGAGCTGCGCCTCGATCCAATCGACCGCCGCACGATTTCGCGCGGTCCCTTCGCGCCGGTCGCCGAACTGGGTCAGCCCTTTGATAGTCGCTTTGTAGGCTGCGAGATCAAGGTGCCCAACCAGTTGTCGAACCGGGTCGTTGGCCGCCGGCTGCGGCTGCGCCTGGGCCATGAGCGAGACCAGGAGCCCAAAGGCGGCAGCTGAAAGACCGAACGCCAGCACTCGTATCGTCGTAGAAATTCGACGGCCATTCATGGGTGCGCCTCCGGGTCTGCGAGCCTTCGTCAATGTGATGCGAGTGTGGAGGACCTTGCGAGCGCAGACAAGATAAGATCACGGCGATTCAGCGTGAGCGGCGGGTGCTACGTGGACCGCTTACCGAGATGGTCTGTGCCGACACAACGGCGCAGACGGTGCATAGAGATTGAAGCAACACCCAGTGGATAACTCGATTAACGGAGTGGCATCTGGGATCGAGTCGCCTCGGGCACATTTACGAGGGAGAAAGTTTGGGCAATAAATATTAACCATAAAATGGTACCGTTATCGTCGCGAATCATCGGGGGCTTCCATGCATCGCCTTGGCGTCGTGCTCTTCTCAAGTGCCATTTTGAGTCTTGGTTCGGCGCCATTGGCGACCGCGGCCGACATGCGGGTCAAGGCGCCGGTCTACAAGGCCCCGGCGGCGGCCGTCTATAATTGGACCGGCTGCTACGTCGGTGGAAACATTGGTTACGGTTGGCAAAAATCCACTTCAACTGACGTCGACCCGACCGGCGTCCCTCCGTTCGATGCAGGCACCAATACTGGAACGGGGATTGTTGGCGGCGGCCAGATCGGTTGTGATTTTCAGGTTGCCCCAACTGGGTCCTGGGTATCCAGGGAATGTTCGATGGTGCAGACGTAAAAGGCAGTCACATCGTTCCCTTCTCTTACGCGGGAACCAATACCAATACACGTGAAACCAGGACCGACTTTTTCGCAACGCTGACGGCGCGCATCGGATACATTATTTCACCACAAGCCATGTTGTATTTCAAAGGCGGCGCGGCATGGGTGAAAAGCCGATATTCGGACACGGATCCGAGTGGATCAAATTTTGTCCCGTTCTGGGGGCAGGCCCGTGGGACTCGGACCGGCTGGACGATCGGCGGAGGCGGAGAATACCTGTTGCGGCCGGACTGGACCGTGTTCATCGAATATAATTACGTCGATCTCGGCAGTAAGACTTTCGCATTTTCATATACCTGCGTCGGAACATGCGATTTTGCGAACCCTTACCTTTATGCGCAAAAGCAAAATCTGCAGACGATTCTCATTGGCCTGAACTATCGCTTTGGTGTGGCGAAAGGGCCGGCCAATACCACGTATTGATGCTATGAATTCGGCTTGCGCTTGGAGGTGGTCGGGCAGTTATTCTGCCCGGACCCGAAGCCGACTTAACCCGGCGATAAACGGGATCAGGAGCGATGCCATATCCTGGGGATTCCTAATCATCACCTGCTTCGCATAAAAGTCCTCCACGAAATCGCCCACGCCGACCGCTGCAATATCGATCCCTTGCGCCTGGGTCGCAGCCAGTACGGATCGCAGGTGACGATTTAAATATTCGGGGTCATTTGCGAGCAATGTAGAGTCATCCACCGGCGCGCCGTCAGAGAGTACGACGAGGAGTCGGTTGGTCTCGGGCAGCGCCAAAAGTCTTGAGGCTGCCCACTCGATTGCTTCCCCGTCTATGTTCTCCTTCAGCAACTCTGGATGATTGATATAGCGCACGGTCCATGGCGCGCCCGGAGCGCTATCGTCTGCAGACCTATAGACGATGTGCAGGAGATCGCACAGACGGCCGGGATTTCTAGGCTTTCCGGCCCACTTCCATCTCCGTCGCGCTTTGCCGCCGTGCCAACTTTGCGTCGTGAATCCAAGGATCTCAAATCGAATCCCGATACGGCTCCAATATTCTGCTACAATCTCGATGATTGCCCTCGCGATAATGGCTCGCTGACCTCGTAGAGAGCCAGAATGATCAACCAGCAGGCTTGCGACCGTGTCGCTTGCAACACTTTCGTCGACTGAACCGACCGCTTCGACGGCAGCGATTTCCGCTGCTGCGCGCCACTTGCCAATCGAACCGTCCAGTTCAGTCGCGTACTCCTCGAAAGTGACTTTGCGCCTGTCGCCGATGAAATGCGGGATCTCCTCACCGCTGATGACGCGATCGAATTTGGTCGTATATGCCCGATAAGTTGCCGCGCCCGGATCCGGGGCGTGGCCGTGCCACCAGCGACGCAAGAGCCAGCCCAGCATGTCATCCTCCTCACCTGCGCTCTCGGAATCGGGGACGGACCCCGATTGCCAATCCGTCAACAGTGGCGATGGCACGGCTCTTCCGCCGAGCAGCCAGCGAGGCGACAGCAGCGACCGAGGAAGTCGGTAGTAGCGCCAGAGCGCCGTTCGCCGAAGTATCTGCAAAAACTTTGGAGTCCCGCCTTTAGGCGGCCTTGAATCGCGAGCAAGAAAGACAGAGCCGCCCGCGGCGAAGCCGCCGTAAAGGCGGGACTCCAAACAAAGCCACCTGATTCATTATTGTTCGAAGTGTCCTAAGTGTCGTTTTGCGACGCTGTACGCAGGGGCAATTTTGCAGTGTTCATTCGCGCTCCGGGGCGCGCGCGGGTATTCGGAACGTGCCGGCCTTCAACTCCTGCGCCTGACGGCGCACCCAATGTTCGACCTCTGCGCTCGGCAACAAAGCGCGCCCATCGGAGGCATATGGCAATCCTTCAAGCACCCTTGCGTAAGGACCAAAACCTGCAACCCGGAAAGGAATGACGATCACGCGGCCACTGTCCCGGCGGGCCTCATCGACAAAGGCGCGGATGCGCGCTTCTGATGCCGAGCGCTTTGCGGGCGAATCTTCGCGAAGTGATTCAACATGCACGCGCCTAAACGGCGCTGATTGCCGCACCACCGCAGCGCGCGCGTCGATATGAGCCAGCCACCTGTGATTCTCAGCGTTATCGGCGGGGCCGTGGGCAATGTTCAAGACGCTCTCTTGGCGCACATCTCCGCTAAGCGCGCGTGCGCGCTCGGCCAGCACCGCACCGATTTCCGGCGCCTCCGCCAATCCCTGCGTGGTGAGGGCAAAGGCGGCGTTCGTATTGATCCGCCAATTGGCCATGCTGTGCCCGGCATGATCATTGTGACCGCCGTGTGCCTCTGCGGCGGGTCGCGGTGGTGCGCCGGGTCTTAGGCCCAGAATTTGTTCCGTGCGCGCGTACCAACTCTCGCCGCTGATGAAGAGACGAACAACACCGATCCGGCTCGGGCCTTGTGCTTCGAGCTTGCGTACACCTTCCTGCAAGCTCGTGGATTCAGCCATGCCGAATGCGATTTCCACGTGGTAGTCGCCTCGCAGCGGTGCGAGCATGGCTTCCACTTCACGGTTCCAGGTTGGACCACCACCGTGAGCCATTACCAAGAGTCCGAAATCGTGTTCTTGCTCGCCCCCGCGTGTTTGCGCGAAAGCCGAGAGGGCGGGCAGCACGAAACCGCTGGTGCCGAGCAGTGTGAATATAGATGAGCGGCGCGTGAGGAGCTGGCTCATGATGATCCTCTATTCAGAAACGAAATCTGATCACAGCGGAGAAATTGCGATATGTGCTCTCCAACGTCAATGTGACTATCGACAAGTTCAATTGGAATATGTCTAACCTCGGTTGAGCCGTTACAAAGTCCGTTATCAAGTCTTATGAGTCTATTTCTAATTTTGAACTGTTACAAAGTGAACAGGCTAGGATCTCCGCAAATAGCCATTCGGGTTGCCGGTGAAATTGTGGCCGTAGCGGTCGCAAAATCCCGCATCAATTTCAAACTCCGGATGAGTAGAAAGAAACTGCGAAATGGCAAGGCCAGGTCCTCCATTGAAGCGGTGCGCTCTTCCAAGATCGGAGACCACACCATCTTCAATCACTATGTATTCACCGGATCTCAAGATGGGGGCAAAAAACTTAAGCACTGCGAGCGTTGTCTCGGCTGTGTGCGTTGAGTCCTCAATTACCACAAGTGGCCTCTCGAGCGTGGCGAGAATCGCTGGCGTCAGGACAGTGTCGAGGTCATTGGCGTCGCCTTCAAGGAAACGGACATTCTCTCGCTGCTCGGCAGGCGTTGGCACCTTGATGTCGATCGAAATCACGGTTCCGTTGACATCGCAATTGCGCATCATATCCGCAAACCAGATTGCGCTTGCGCCGAGATATGACCCGATCTCGACTACGGTACGTGGCTTGACCTGCCAAAAAAGCAACTGGTAAAGCGCAATCTCAAAAGGGTTCTTGAGCATCGATATGCCACGATAGCTATATCGTAGCGTGCCATACTGGATCGAATCCAGCGCCTTAAGGGGCAAGTCGATTGCCCATGCCCGACCGCCTGGCCGATAAGGGATGCTGGCGTGAGACAGTGTACGGCGTAGCCGATAGTAAAGTGCCTTATAGCGCCGTTCGATGTATTTGCCTGCCCGGCTCATGAATGAGAGCTCAGGGTGACGCTGATGATCGGTCGAAAGGTCCTGCATCGGCAAGGTTCCCCAGCGAAACGCAATACTGGCGCGCGTTCCATTTACGTTGACCCGACAATATGGCGATACGCGCTCTCGTTTCTTTGCGTGGTCGCATTTTCTCTTTGCGTGGTCGCATTTTCCGCGGAAGACTGGAAGATCACTTTTCCGGAAAGGCTGACACTAATTTGGGTGAACTGATTTGGCTCCGTAATTTTCCGCGTCGGCGATCGCGCGAAAATCGTTACGCGGGCTCTCGCACAGCCTCGCACAGCCTCGCACAAGATCGCACAACATCGCACAGGATCGCACAAAGCATTTGTTTGACTGTCCTTTGACGATCGACTATTGGCGAAATGCGTATGTGAATTTGTGTCCGCAGCTATTTGCTGCCGCAGCGCCGATCGACCGGCCGCGTTTTGGTGTCGCGGTGATCTGCGCCGCCAGCGTCTCGATCACGGCGCTCGGGTCACGCGGCGACCTTTTGTTACACCTTATGGTAGATCAAAACTGTCGTATTCAACAATAGATTTGCATCGCATGGGGTTGGGTAGGAATCGAACTCACCGTTTTTGGCCAAAACGAAGCCAATCATACGACTGACTGCTCTCCAGCGCGTGCCGGTCGGGCTCGGTGCTCGGCATTGTCCGCGATCCGCGCTTATCGGCTTGATTTTCTTGGGGCCAGATGCTCCGGTCCGAACGGGAAAATCGGATGGGCAGGGCATGGCGAAGATTCTCAGGGATGGCGATGTGTGGTCCGGCGCCGCCCTGGCGGCGCTGGGCATTTACATCTTGGTCCAGGCGAGCGCGTGGGATTATTTCAGTCTTGACGGACCGGGACCGGGCTTTTTTCCGTTCTGGTATGGCGCCGCCATGACGACGCTGGCGCTGGTTCTAATCATCAGCAAAGTGCGAAAGTCCAATGCGGGCCAAGAACCGCAACAAGGAATACAGCCGGAAACACAGACAGGAACGCCGCAAGACAAGCCACCTTTGCTGGATTGGACCACGACCGGGCGGGCGCTCGGCACCTGGGCGGCTTTTGCCCTAGCGGTTGTCCTGATGGCGCCGCTCGGCTTCGTGCTCAGCTTTGCGTTGTTGACGTTCTTTATCGTGGCCTGGGTGTTCCGGCGCCCGTTGCTGACCGCAGGCATAACGGCCGTCGTAACCGCGCTTGCGTTCCATCTGGCCTTCCCGGTGGCGCTCGGCGTCGACCTCCCCACCGGCTTCTTCGGATTCTGACATGTTGGGATTTTAACGTGGAAATCGCATCCGGATTGCTGCATGGCTTTGCGGTCGCGTTGCAGCCCTACAACGTGCTCTGGTGCTTCATCGGCTGCCTGCTCGGCACGATTGTCGGCATCATGCCGGGGCTTGGGCCCGCCGCCACCATAGCGCTGTTGCTGCCGCTGACCTTCAAGATGGACCCGGCTGGCGGCATAATCATGCTGGCCGGCATCTATTACGGCGCCAAGTACGGCGGCTCGACCACGTCGATCCTGCTCAACATTCCAGGCGAATCCTCCTCAGTGGTGACTTGCCTCGACGGCTATCAGATGGCGCGAAAGGGCCGCGCCGGCGCGGCGCTCGGGATCGCCGCAATCGCGTCTTTCGTGGCCGGCACGGTCGGGGTGATCGGGCTGACGCTGATTGCGCCGCCGGTTGCGGTGTTTGCACTGTCGTTCAGTTCGCCCGAATATTTCGCCTTGATGTGCCTTGGCCTCGCGCTCGTAGTTCTGTTGTCGGGGACGTCGCTGACCAAGGGATTGTTGTCGCTCCTGTTCGGGCTCTGGGTCGCCAGCATCGGCACCGATTTATTCACCGCGCAGGCGCGGTTCATTTTCGGGCAGGCGCCGCTGCTCGGCGGTGTCGATTTCATGGTTGTGGCGATCGGCGTGTTTGCGATCGGCGAGGTGCTGTCCAGCATCGAGGCGGGCGATGACGCCGAGGTCCTGCCGGTGCCGCGTGGCATCCGAAACCTGTTGCCGAATATGGAAGAGTTGAAGGCCTGCCGTTTCGCCTTCCTTAACGGCTCGATCACGGGCTTCTTGATCGGCTGCCTGCCCGGGGGCGGGGCTACGATTTCCTCGTTCATTGCCTATGGGATCGAGAAGGCGGCATCGAAACACCCGGAGAAATTCGGCACCGGGGTTCCGGAGGGCGTCGCCGCGCCCGAAGGCGCCAACAATGCCGATACGGGCGGCGCGCTGGTGCCCCTGCTCACGCTCGGTATCCCGAGCGGGGGCTCCACGGCGATCATGCTATCGGCACTGGTCCTTTGGGGCGTCAAACCAGGTCCGCTGATGATGCAGGATTCGCCCGACGTATTCTGGGGCTTGGTCGCCAGCATGTATATCGGCAATGTGGTGCTGCTGATCCTCAATCTGCCGCTGGTGCCCCTGTTTGCTCAGATCCTGCGGCTGCCGGTCTTCATCCTGTTTCCGGTTATCTTCGGCATTTCGATCGTTGGTGCCTATGGGGCCTCGGGACGGATATTCGACCTTGGCTTGCTGGTCGGGTTTGGCTTGTTGGGTTATGCCATGGGAAAATTGAAATATCCCACCGCACCCCTCATCCTTGGCTTTGTGCTGGGCAACTCCATGGAACGGGCACTGCGCCAATCGCTGATGATGTCGCAGAACGACCTCATGGTCCTGGTGCAACGGCCGATTTCAGCGTGTATGCTGGGAATTGCGGTCCTGATCCTGCTCATTCCGCTTTTTGGCAGCTTCAACAAGGCGCGGGTGCGGGCGATCACGGAAAACGGCTGATACAATACAACAAATGTCGTTGGAGGAATTGATGACCAAGAGGCGCCTTCTTCTTGCTGCCGCGTTGCTGGTCGCGGCCGCCGTGCCGGTCTCGGCCCAGCAATTCAAGCCGACCCGCACGATCGAATTCGTCGTGCATGGTGGGCCCGGTTCCGGCAACGACGTGTTCGCACGCACGCTCAACACGATCATCGACCAGGAAAAACTCTCACCGGTTCGCATGCAGGTCGTCAACAAGCCGGGCGGCGGCAGCACGACGGCGGCGGCCTATGTGGTCAGCAAAAAGGGCGACCCGCATGTGATCGCCTGTTTCACCAATATCTGGCTCATTGACCCGCTGCTTCAGCAGGCGGCAAACAACAGGCCGCAGGACATGTCGCCGATCGCACGGCTCGTCGTGGAGCCCGCGCTTGCCGTCGTGCGAGCGGACTCGCCGTTCAAGACATTGGGTGATTTCATCGACGCCGCCAAACAGAAACCCGGTGCGCTCAAGATGTCGGGCGGTTCGATCGGGTCGCGCGAGAATGTGGTGCGCCAACTGTTGATGAAGACCACCGGCGCACGCTGGGCCTTCATTTCGTTTCCCTCCGGCGGAGAGCGTATTGCGGCTCTGCTCGGCGGCCATGTCGACATGATGATTGTCGATCCGAGCGAGGCCGGCGAACAGGTGCGGGCCGGAAAATTGCGACCGATTGCACAGGTCAGCGATCGGCGACTGCCGGGCTTCCCGGACGTGCCGACGATCCGGGAAGCAGGATTCGAAATTACAAACGTTCCGCAGATGCGTGGCGTCATCGGCGCGCCCAACATGCCGGCTGCGGCGATCGAATTCTACGAAGACATGTTCCTCAAGGTCACCAAGACGCCGGCCTGGCAGAAATTCATCCATGACAGCGAACTCGATGGCGAGTTTGTCAAGGCCGCGGAGTTCAAGGCGTTCCTTGGGACGTTCGAAGGAACGCTGCGCGAAATCTTGAAAGAGGCAGGCGCGAAGGTCGTGCGATAGGACGTTACGGCGCCACCGCCGTCGGAAGATGGAGACCACACTCCTTCTGGTCATCCTCCCACCACCATCGACCAGCCCGTTCAGGCTCATCCGGTGCGATGGCACGTGTGCAAGGTGCGCAGCCAATCGATGCGAAACCCTTGGCGTGGAGCGAATTGACGGGAATTTGATGTTCGGCCGTAAAAGACAATAATTGCGCCTGCGTCCAGTCGAACAGTGGACTGAGCTTGATGAGACCCCGGGATTTGTCGGCGGCAACGAGGCTCATATCGCGGCGATGAGCAGATTGTTCCGACCGCAATCCCGTAATCCAGCCGCGCGCACCATCCAGGGCGCGGTTGAGCGGATCGACCTTGCGGATTTGACAGCAGGCGAGCCGAGCACTCTTGGATTCGTAGAATCCATTGATGCCCTGACGTGCTACCAGGTCCTCGATATCGCCGCGTCGGGGATAGTAGGGGCGGACTTTAATGCCATAGCGTCGTTCGGTGGCGACCCAAACCGCGTAGGTTTCCTCGAACAAGCGTCCGGTATCGAGCGTGACGACATCAACATCAATTCCTTGCTGGGAAAGCAGATGCGTGATGATCTGGTCCTCGAGCCCAAAGCTGGTCGTGAAGACGATGCGGCCAACAACTTCCTTCCGCAAAAGCGAGAGTCTTTCGGCAGCGTTTTGCGTGGCGAAAAGTGCGGCAAGCCGGTCAGCCTCCTCCGCCAGCGACTGTTCCGGATGAAAAAAAGCCCACTCTTTTTTTGAATTCGCACGCACTCGTTATTCCAACCAAAAGATCATCAGGAGTAGAATATTTTTCTATTTTGAGAGACCATTTCCTTTATATATAGAATAATATTCTCGTCAACGGGAATATTCTTCAATGTGGTTTCCTGTGCCAGAGCGCAGCGTCCGGCAGCGCCAAGTCGGGAACCACAACTCACTCCGCGGCTCGCTTTTGCACCAAGGCACTCGCCGCCGTGTCGTAGGCTTCTTCACGGGTCAGCAGCGCCTTGAGCCCCACCACGTCATAATAGTCGTCGAGCGATATGAGATGCTCCTGGCAGGGCGCAAGCGTGTCGTTGGTCTTGAGCAGGCGCAGCACATTGCGAACCGCATTGGCGGCTGCGAACAGCGGCAGTGACGGGAAAGTGGCGGCCACGACGCCCGCCTCATCGAGTTCGTTGAGGCTGCGCGCCTTGGGGCCTGCCGCCTGCGACAGCGTGGCCATATGTGGCCCCGGGATTTCGCGCAGCGCCCGTTTGATTTCAGGGATCGTATCGACGCCCATGGGTTTCGCCATATCGCAACCGAGTTCCATGAACATCTGGCAACGCGCAATGCCGTCTTCGATCGAGGTCACACCGGCTGCGTCCGTGCGCGCCGCAATGAAGAGGTCCGGATCGCGCCGCGCATCGAGCGCCGCCTTGAGCTTGGCGAGCATCTGCTCGACAGGGACGATCTGCTTGCCCGGCAGATAGCCGCAACGGTTGGGAAAAACCTGGTCGCTGATAAAAATTCCGGCAACGCCGGCCGCCTCGAAGGCGCGCACCATCTGCCGCACATTGTTGACGCCGCCAAATCCGGTGTCGGCATCGACATAGACCGGGATTTGCACGGCGTCGCAGATGCGCCCGTAATGGCTCGCATAGTCGCGCATGTTCGACTGGCCCATGTCGGCCTGCGCCAGCATGCTGCCGACGGCCGCATAGCC
This sequence comes from Xanthobacteraceae bacterium, assembly GCA_035300505.1. GTDB lineage: Bacteria > Pseudomonadota > Alphaproteobacteria > Rhizobiales > Xanthobacteraceae > VAZQ01. Next base: position 5,893 of record DATGVJ010000511.1, on the reverse strand, counting down.
GCCTGCCACAACGGCCTCAAATCCTTCGGCTTCGATGATGCGTGCCGAAAGCCCGTCATAGGCGCCTGGCATCAGCACAAGGCGCTTGCCCGACATGATGGTGCGAAATTTTTTACGTGCGGTCATGAGTGTCTCCAGAGTTGGCGTGTAGGGTGGGTAAAAGCGCTTGGCACAATGGTCGATTAGAAACGCGACCTTGTGGCGCTTTTGCCCACGCGTCGTCGGATAGAGGCACCGTCACGCGTGGGCAACGGCGCCACGACAACTTTTTGCATGATCGACCATTGTGCCAGGCGCCTTTTGCCCACCCTACCCGCGTTGCTCTCTCGCGGTCTGCAGCCAGGGCTGGGCAGCTGCCATCCTTGCCTCCCAAGCCTTTATTTCATCAGCGTGTTTTAGCGTCAGCCCGATGTCGTCAAGGCCTTCGAGCAACCGCATGCGATCGGCGGCTGCGATTTCAAACACGATGTCTGCGCCACCCGGTCCGCTGATACGTTGCATCTCAAGATCGACCGTGAAAGGCGCAGCGCCGTTGGCAGCGATCACGCGCGCCTCGAAGGTTTCTGCGTCGACGGGCGCAAGCGTGACCGGCAACAATCCATTCTGCAGGCAGTTTTCGCGATAGATGTCGGCAAAGCTGCGCGCCACGATGACCAGGATATTGTTGGCGAGCATGCTCCAGACGGCGGATTCGCGCGAGGAACCGGCGCCGAAATTCTGCCCTGTCACCAGAATGCCGGGATTGCGGAACTGCGGCTTGTTGAGGACGAAGTCCGGGTCTTCGCTGCCGTCGTCGCGCTGTCGCGCGCGCGCAAACAGCATCGTCTTGTAGTCGGGCTTGAGTTGCCGCATCGATGCAATCGGCGCCACCTGGTCGGTGTTGATGTCGTCGCGCAAGAGCGGAACTGCAATGCCGGTGTGGTTGCGAAACGGTTGCATCAGGCGTTCCCCCCGAGCAGTTGCCGCACATCGGTGATGCGGCCGGTGACGGCGGCCGCCGCTGCGGTTGCGGGGCTCGTGAGGTGGGTGCGCGTCTTCGGCCCCTGGCGGTTTTCGAAATTGCGGTTGGTGGTCGAGACGATGCGCTCGTAAGGTTTGCCGCGGTCGCCGTTGCCGCCTGCGCACATCGAACAGCCCGACTCGCCCCAGAAAAAGCCGGCGTCGCGAAAGATCTGGTCGAGGCCCAAAGCTTCCGCCTCGCGCTTTACGGTCGACGAGCCCGGCACCACCATGGCGGTGACCCCCTGCGCGACCTTGCGACCGCGCACCACGTCGGCGGCTGCTGCCAAGTCGGGCAGCCGGCTGTTCGTGCACGAGCCGATAAATACCCGGTTAACCGGCAAGCCTTTAAGCTCCATGCCGGGCTTGAGGTCCATGTAAGCGAGCGCGCTTTCCATCGCGGCGCGCTGGCTTTGATCAGAAGCGCCCGCGGGGTCGGGCACGCGGCCCGAAATACCGAGCACCTGGCCCGGGTCGGTGCCCCAGGTGATCTGCGGCTCCAAGTTGGAACAATCGAGCACGTGTTCAGAGTCGAATTCCGCATCGCCCGCGCTTGCAAGCGTTCGCCATTGTGCGAGCGCTTCGTCCCATTGGGATCCTATCGGAGCCCAGGGCCGGCCCTTGATCCAATTGAACGTCGTGTCGTCGGGCGCCACGAATCCGGACCGCCCGCCCATTTCGATGTTGAGGTTGCACAGCGTCATACGCTGCTCGATTGGCATCGCGCGAATGACGGGCCCGGCATATTCCACCACGTAGCCGCGGCCACCTGCGACGCCAAGTTCGGCGATGATTTTCAGCGCCACGTCCTTGGACGTGACATGGGCGTCCAGTTTGCCGTCAAGCTGGATGTGCATGCTTTTCGGCCGCTTGAGTGCCATCACTTGTGTTGCAAGGATATGGCCGAGTTCGGTGGTGCCGCAACCGAACGCAAGCGCGCCAAGCCCCCCAACGGTGCTGGCATGGCTGTCCGGCACCGCGTGCGTTGCCCCCGGCAGCACCATGCCGATTTCGGGCGCCACCACATGCGATATGCCCTGTTGCGGATCGCCCAGATCGAAGACGCGAATGCCATTCCGCTTGCTGCCTGCCCGCATGGCGCGCAGAAATGCGGCGCCATCCGGATTGGTCTCGTCGGTGCGGCCCGGTTGGGTGGAGACCGTGTGGTCCTGCATCGAGAACGTGAGGTCCGGCCGGCGCACCGGCCGTTGTTGTTTCTCCAACTGCTCGAAGGCGTGCGGCGCGTGCAGCTCATGCAACACGTGACGATCGATATAGATGAGATCGCGGCCATCGATGCGCGTGGCCACCAGATGGGCGTCCCAGATCTTGTCAAAGAGCGTGCGGGGCATGGGGTTTGCCTTCGGGTTTGCGGGCCGCATGTAAGGTTTGCGTGAAGTTGATAGCAGGCCATGACTGGCGCTGTCATCCTAGTTGGCACACGGTGTAGCCCGGCATCAGGGCGTTTACGCCCGTCTGCGACGGGCTATGTAGCTATCGGCGCGTCCTTGACGCGACGACGCATAATGCGGGACGGATTTCGTGACCTGGCACGATCCCCGGATTGAGAGCCATGAGCGCTCGAACGAGCGCTCATGGCTCTTCATCCGGGCTACGGCCCCGTGACGCTATTGCGGCTTCTCCCGTGCGACCCTTGCCTTTTGCACCAACACAGGCGGAAAATTCGCAATTTGCGCCACGACCGTTTGCAGCCGCTCGCCCGTCATGGGCTTGAGCTGGATGCCAGCCCGCCTGACGTCGTCGAGGAAGGCCGGGTCGTCGAACATGGCATCGAAGGCCCGGCGCAACGTGCGCAGCGTGCCGGGCTCCAATGCGGGCGGTGCCACGATGGAGCGGCCGATTTCGGCGGCGCTTGCAAAGAAGCCCAATATATCGCGCGCTTCACGCGTCGAACCCATTTCCACCATGGTCGGGATGTCAGCCACTTCCGGATCGCGCGCGGAAGTCTGCTGCAGGAGTATCTTGATCTTTCGGTCGCGCACCCAATTGGCGCGGTAGCTGGTCAGGCTTTCAAGCGGCGTAGCGCTGCCTTCGATCTCGCCGCGTTCCATGGCGAGCCCGATTTCGGTGGTGCCGTTGAATCCGGCGATAACCTTGAATTTCATGCCGGCGAGGTTGTTGAGCAGGTATGGCACGAACACCGTCGATGAGGTCGGTCCGGTGCCGCCCATCAGCACTTCGCGGTTGCGCACGTCTTCGATTTTGCCGATCGGCACCGTGTGCCACACGATCAGCATTTCGACCGCGGACGACACGCGGCCGATCCAATTGAATTTGGCCGCGTCGTAGTGAATGTTCTGCTCGAGCAGATATTGTTCGGTCGGCATCGCCTGGTTGATGATGCCGATGGCGGTGCCGTCGCGCGGCGCCTGATTGTAGAGATAATTGGTGAGCGTGAGCGACGCCGCGCCCGGCATGTTCTGCGGCACCACCGCGGGATTGCCTGGAACGTGGCGGCCGATGTGACGCGCCACCAGTCGCCCATAGGTGTCGTAGCCGCCGCCCGGTCCGGTGCCGATCGTGAGGCGGATGGTCTTGCCGGTGAAGGAGTCTTGGTCGCGTAAGTTTTGGCCACGTAAGTTTTGGGCACGTAAATCTTGGGCGACCGCCGGCGACGCTATGGCAAACGTCGCCAGTATGGCCAGCGTTGCCATGGCTGAATTGCTCACCGGTGCCGCTCACCCAGTTCAGTAACAACCTTGTCGGTCAGTTCGATCATGTCATTCGTCGACAATTGCGCCCCGCGCTGCTGTGCTTCCAGGCGAAATTCGGGCGTGTCGGACCCGGCAAAAATCAAGAACGGGATATGATCATTGTGTTGTCGAACTTTTTCGAGGAGTTCGTATCCGGCTCTCATATTGCCGTCGCGCCCCATGTCGGAAATGATGAGGTCGAAGTGTCTGTTGCGGAGAGCCGCAAGCCCTGCCTCGGTCGAGGTCACCTGCTCAACTTCCATCTGCAATTTGCGCAATGCCCGGACAGCGAGTTCATTGTTGGTCGGATTGTCATCAACCCAAAGGATTGACTTTCCCACAAGCCGATCGGCTGTTTCGGGATCAAACGCGCGCGCAACCGTTGATCTGATCCTGGCGACATCGACCTCTTTCGTGGGCGCCCTGCCTTGCCAATCGCGGGCCGCCGCAGCCGTGGCCTCGACGGCGGCCTGTTGCATCTGGAAATTTAGCGGACCGACCGAGACGCTACGAATGCCTTGACGCCGCCAAGCGTTCCAGAGCAACATGGAGCCAAATCCCCAACAAAGTAAAGTGACCACCGAACTGATGGCAGAAACGGCGTCGAAGTATGGTTTGTGCGTCTGTATGAATCCTACGATCGTTTCCATTTCGGTCCATCACGACTCAGTCAATCTGGGACCCGGGTTGGGACTTTCGGGTCGCGCGGCAAATTGCTATGATGATTTCAAACTTGCGTGTCACTTGGCAATCTACTGCATTTCGAGGCTGGCACGACACAAAATCGGTCGAGGCGCTCTCAAATACACCAAATACCGCACGGGAGGACAATCATGAAATATGCCCCACTCATTGCAGCCGCCTTGCTGATTTCCGGCGTCGCGGAAGCTGCCGACATCGAGGTGCTTTCCACGCAAGCCACGGAAGAGGCTTACAAGGAACTGGTCGCGCAGTTCGAAAAATCTTCCGGGCACAAGGTTTCGACCATCTTCACCGGTACCCTCGACGTCCAGAAGCGTCTTGCCGCCGGCGAGACCTATGATCTCATCATCATGGCGGACGCCGCAGTCGACGACCAGATCAAGCTCGGCAAGGCCGTGGCGGGCAGCAGGGTCAATCTTGCAAAATCGGCTGTTGGAGCGGGCGTGAAAGCCGGCGCTGCAAAGCCCGATATCAGCAGTGTCGATGCGCTCAAGAAGACGTTGCTGGCGGCAAAATCGATCGGCTATTCGACCGGCCCGAGCGGAGTCTACATTATCAGCATGTTCGATAAGCTCGGCGTCGGCACAGAAGTCAAACCCAAGCTGACACAGACACCGACCGGCGTTTTTGTCGGTACCATCGTGGCCAATGGCACTGTCGAAATCGGCTTCCAGCAGGTAAGCGAGATGTCGCAGTTCCCTGGCGTCGACTATGTCGGCCCGCTACCGTCGGCGGTCCAGCAAGTTACCACCTTCTCGGTCGGGGCCCATACGGCGGCGAAGGAACCGCAAGCCGCCAAGGCGTTGGTGAATTTCCTCTCCGCGCCAGCCGCCGCACCAGCCTACAAGAAGCGCGGACTCGATCCGGCGTGATCGAGTCAGTTTGGAGTTCCGCGTTTACGCGGGCTTTCTTCCTAAACGCGAGAATCTGAAGGAAGAGCCGCCCGCGGCGAAGCCGCCGTAAAGGCGGAACTCCGATCGGGGGCGTTCACGCCCCCCTCAATTGCACTTCGCCCGCACGGCGATATTGGCTCGGCCATTTGAGGCCTGAATAATTCAGCTCACGCGCAGCGTGGCGCGCGAAATAGGCGTCTTCAAGAAAGCCGCGCCCCAGCGCGCACATGTCGGCGCGGCCGGCCGCCACGATCGTATTGATGTCGCCGTGGCTCACGATGCCGCCGACCGCCATGGTAGGAATGTTCAACTCGTTGCGAATCTGGTCGCTGAACGACGCCTGGTAGGCGCGGCCATCCTGGGGGCGCTGCACGCTCGACACGCCGCCGGCGGAAACCCCGAGGATGTCGTTGCCGGCTTCATGCAGCATGCGCGCAATCTCGATTCCGTCCGCGATCGTGTTGCCGCCTTCGACGAAATCGACCGACGAGATGCGGGTCGAGATCGGCTTGTGCGCCGGCCAGGCCGCGCGGACGGCCTTGAAAATCTCCAGCGGGAACCGCATGCGGTTTTCGAGTGATCCTC
>DATGVJ010000510.1:0-5476 GCA_035300505.1 Xanthobacteraceae bacterium | reverse complement strand
CCGCGACATCGCGCCGGTTGGAGGCATCATCCGCGTGCCCCAGGTCATTCTTGTGCATCCATCAGTTCCGGCGAAGACCATCCCTGAATTCATCGCCTACGCCAAAGCCAATCCAGACAAAGTCAACATGGGATCCGCCGGAAGTGGCAGCGCTCCACATCTGGCCGGCGCACTGTTCAGTTTCTTGGCTGGCATCAAAATGGTCCACGTACCATATCGCGGCCAAGGTCCGGCCCTTGCTGACTTGCTGAGCGGTCAAGTGCAAGTCTTCTTTGCCACGACGCCCGGCATGACCGACTTCATCAGAAGCGGCAAGCTACGCGCGCTCGCCGTAACCACCGCGTCGCGCGCGGAGGTGTTGCCGGACCTGCCGACCGTAGGGGAATTCGTGCCAGGTTACGAAGCAAGTCAGTGGTATGGCCTCGGCGCGCCCAAAAACACGCCCGCCGAAATCGTCGACAAGCTCAACAAGGAAATAAACGCGGCTCTCATTGATGCCAGGATGAAAGCGCGGTTTGCCGAGATTGGTGGCGCGGCGCTCGCGGGCTCGCCGGCCGAGTTCGGCAGGTTCATAGCTGATGAAACCGAAAAGTGGGGAAAGGTGGTCAAGTTTGCGGGCATCAAGCCGGAGTGATCCACGAACTGCGGTTCAGATATTCGACTGTGGCGACAAATTGCTTTGGCATCGCGGTACATCTCTCTGTGCCGGCTCAGATTGAGAACACCCTCCAATGTCCACGACTTCCAACACCGCTCCCACCGCAAATTATCTTCCCGTCCGTCAGGCTTGGCTTGATCGGCGCAAGGAGCCGATCCTCGAGCCCGATTTGCCGATCATCGATCCGCACCACCATCTGTGGGACCGGCCCGGTTGGCGTTACCTGCTTGATGAGTTGCTCGCCGACACCAACAGCGGCCACAACATCGTCGCAACCGTGTTCGTTCAGGCCCGCGCGATGCACCGCGAGACCGGCCCCGTGGAGATGCGGCCCGTGGGCGAGACTGAGTTCATCAACGGTGTCGCGGCCATGAGTGCGAGCGGAATCTACGGCAAGACCAGAGTCGGCGCCGGCATTGTCGGGAACGCCGATCTGGCGCTGGGCGGACGCGTCGAGCCGGTCTTGGCGGCCCATATTCGTGCCGGCGGCGACCGCTTCCGCGGCATCCGCCATATCACGGCTTGGGACGCGGACGCCTCGGTGCGCAATCCCGCCCACAACCCACCACCAGGGCTGCTCGCCGACAAGAGCTTCCGTGAGGGGTTTGCTGTCCTTGGCCGTCTCGGCTTGTCTTTCGACGCTTGGCTTTACCATCCGCAGATCGACGAACTCACAGATTTAGCGCGGGCGTTCCCCGATACCAAGATCGTCCTCAACCACGTCGGCGGGCCGATCGGAATCGGCGCCTACGGCGGCAAGCACAAAGAGGTGTTTCCCGGCTGGGCGACATCGATCAAGGCGCTTGCCGCCTGTCCCAACGTATTTGTCAAAGTCGGCGGGTTAGGCATGCGTATAGGTGGTTTCGGCTTCCACGAGCAGGCAGAGCCGCCGTCCTCCGAAACGCTGGTGGCAACATGGCGTCCTTACTTCGAAACGTGCATCGAGGCCTTCGGGTCATCACGGTCCATGTTCGAGAGCAACTTCCCCGTGGACAAGGGCTCCTATAGCTATCCGGTGTTCTGGAACGCCTGCAAGTTGCTGACCAGGGGCGCAAGCAACGCTGACAGAGTCGATCTTTTCGCCATGACGGCTGCGCGATTTTATAAGCTCGACGTTATCGGCTGATCACTCCAAACCGCGTCAGGTTCGGCGCCGGCTGGTCTTTGCCCGACGGCGTCAGGTAGCCGTCTTCTCGGAGGAAATAGGTTTCCTTGTTGAGGATCACGATATTGTTGGCCTCGTTACAGAAATATTCCGCCCAGGCCGCCTTGGCCTCGCGTTTGAATTTGCGCGTTACCTTCCACGGCCGGGTCAGCGCATTGTCGATGGTCGTGATCTCGTCTTCCATAACATCGGGATTGGCGGAGTCGAGCCGGAAGCGCTCCTTGAACACGGATTGATTGTCCTCGTGCAGCGGAATTCCCGTCGGCTCATAAGTGCGCGGACCCTTGAAGCCCCGAGTCTCGACTTCCAGCGTGTCGAACTTCCCGTTGCCGGTCGTGTCGAGCCAAGTCCCGACCGAATAGCCCTTGAAGGCCGGCTTGATCTTTTCTGGAAATTTGCGACCGTCGGTAAAGATGCGGCGGAACTCATGCATATAGACCGTCCAGATATAGGTCACATCCGGCGTCACGATGAATTCGAGCGGCTCATAGGGGATCATCATCTGCGGCATGCCGGCGGGGAGGCATTTGACCTGCGGCTTGTAGTCCTGGCCGCCGCGGTCCTGCTCGGCGAGGCTCACTTCGTAGAGTTTCTGGTATTCCGCCGTCAGCGGCGCCTGCTGCCCGCGGCCGCCCGGTTTGCTCATATCCCATTGCACGCCGCCGAGCCGCGTCCACTGGCCCTTCCAGTTGGGATACTTGCTTTCGTCATGGGCCTGCGCGCTACCCAGGGCCCCGATGAGGCCGGCGATGACCGCGATGGCGCCGAGCGAGCGATAAGACATTGTGTTCACCATTCTCCTTGAAGATTCCGTGCAAATGCTCGCACTTTTCCAATAGTTCGGCAAGGCAACCGTTGATAGACGATACGCGGGCCCGTCCAGTTAGCCGGACTTGCGGGTCCGGCGAAAAACGTGACAATCCGTTCGACGCTTTGCAGCGGATGCGCCGCGGGCGCAAACGGGCATGCATGGACGGACGCACAACACATGAGTCGCGATGCCATCAAGGTCGACATCATGAGCGCTTCAGACAACCGGAGCGAGGCAAAAGATGGCGCGGCGGCCAGCCACTGCTTGCGCACCGGCGCGGACTATCTGCGATCCTTGCGCGACGGCCGCCAGGTGTTCGTCGAAGGCGAGAGCGTTGCGGATGTCACGCAGCACAAGGCGTTCCGCGAGGCCGCGCGCTCGATCGCGCGGCTCTATGACATTGCGGGTGATCCCGAAAACCGCGCGCGCATGACCTTTCCCTCGCCGGCGACGGGTGCGCCGGTCTTGCGCGCCTACCAGATCCCGAAAAACCACACCGACCTGCGTGCAAGGCGGCTGTTCTCGGAAAAATGGGCGGAGGCAACTTTTGGCCTGATGGGGCGCACGCCCGACCATGTGGCGGGGTTCTTTTGCGGTTACGCGGCGGTGCCGGAAGTTTTTGCGCGGGCGGGCCAGCAATTTGCCGACAACGTGGTGAAGTTCTACGAGCACCTGCGCGACAATCACCTCTATGCGAGTTACGCGATCGTTCCCCCGCAGATCGACCGTTCCAAACCGGCGCATAAGCAGAGCGATCCGACGCTCTATGCCGGCGTCGTGAAGGAGCGCGACGACGGGATCGTGATTTCCGGCGCCCAGCAGCTTGCGACCGGCGGCGTCCTTTCCGACTTTATCCACCTGAGCTGCATTCATCCGTTACAGCCAGGCGATGAGAATTACGCAAACTGCGTGGCCATTCCGGTCAATGCGCCCGGCGTGAAACTTTATCCGCGGCGGCCCTTTGCGTTGCGCGCCACGAATTCGTTCGACTATCCGCTATCGAGCAGGTTTGACGAATCCGACAGCTATGTGGTGTTCGACAATGTGTTCGTGCCGTGGGAGCGCGTCTTCATCTATCGCAATATCGAAGCCAGCCGCGACCAATGGTGGAAGACGCCGTCGCATCTCTATGGCAACCACCAGGCGCAGGTGCGCTACGCGACCAAGCTGCGTTTCATGATCGGTCTTGCCAAGCGCATGAACGAGATGACGGGCAATGAAGCCAACCCCTCTGTGCAGACCGTGATGGGCGAATTGGCAGCTTTTGTGTCGATTGTGGAATCCATGTTGCTGGCGCACGAGACAGTCGCGCCGATCGAGAACGGCGTGCTCTGGCCGTCGAAGATGACGCTTTATTCGGTGATGGCGCTGCAGTCGGAGTTCAACGGCCGCATGCTGGAGACGATCCGGGAGCTTGCAGGCGCGGCCATGATCACGCAGCCCTCCTCGCTCAAGGATTTCGAGAACCCTGAGATCGCCCGCGACATCGCGCGCTATATGGGCTCGGCCACATCGGACGCCCGCAGCCGCACTCAATTCATGCGGCTCGCCTGGGATTTTATCGGCTCTGAATTCGGCAGCCGCCATGCGCAATATGAAAAATTCTACGGCGGCGCATCGTTCGTGGTGAAACAGAACGTCTATCGCAATTACGACTTCAAGCGGGCGACTGCTTTGGTCGATGCGGCGCTCAATTTGCCGGAGGTGGAGGAGTCGTAGGATGGGTAGAGGTGAAACGCGTTCTTTCTTCACGCGTTTTGCCGAAACCCATCGGCAGCCACGCGGGAGTTGATGGGTTTCGCAAAAAAACGCGTGAAGAACGCGCTTTTTTTACTCTACCCATCCTACAGGCTACGTGTTGGCCGTGGGCTCCGTCACCTCTACCCTGCGCGAGAAGGACAAATGCGATGACATTCGTTCGAATTGCGGTCGCTACCGCACTATTCGCACTTCCTTGCGCCCATGCCTTCGCCCAGACGCCTGAGCAATTCTACCGCGGCAAGTCGGTCGATATGGTGATCGGCTATCCGCCCGGCGGCAGCAACGACGTGTGGGGGCGGTTGCTGGCCCGCCATCTCGGCAAGCACATCCCCGGCAGTCCGAATGTCGTGCCGAAGAACACGCCGGGCGCCGGAAGCTTCCTCGCCATCAATCAAGTCTACGCAACGCTGCCCAAGGACGGCACGATCGTTGCCATTGGGGCGCCGACGGCGGTGCTCGACGAGAAGCTCGGATCGCAGGGCGTGCGCTTCAAGACCTCCGAACTCAATTGGATCGGCCGCGTCGACTCGCTCATCAACACGACCTTCATCTGGCACACATCGCCGGTGAAGACATTCAGGGACGCCCTTTTAAAGGAGGCGACCTTGTCGGGAACCGGCGCCGGCTCGACGGTCTCGGTCTATCCAACCGTCATGAACAATGTATTCAAGACCCGGTTCAAGCTGATCATGGGCTATCGTGGTTCGAACGACGGAATGCTGGCGCTCGAACGTGGCGAAGTTGAAGGCCATTCGACCTCCCTGGTGGCGCTCAAAGTCGCGCATCCGGATTGGATCAGGGACAAGAAGGTTTCGTTCCTTGTGCAATATTCGCTCACACGCCATCCCGAATTGCCGGATGTCCCGACCGCTGTGGAACTCGGACGCAGCGAGGAAGAACGCGCCATTTTAAGTGCCATCATGGTGTCGGCGGAGATTGGTTCAGCCTTCTTCACGACGCCTGGTGTGCCAGCCGACCGGCTCATGGCGTTGCGCCGCGCCTTCGATGCCACCATGCGGGATCCGGAATTCCTTGCCGACGTCACGCGCTCGACACTGAGCGTCGGGCCGATGACGGGCGA
>DATGVJ010000509.1:0-3912 GCA_035300505.1 Xanthobacteraceae bacterium | reverse complement strand
TCGATGCCTGCCTGGATCGTGTTGCCGCCCTCGACGAAATCGACCGCAGAGATGCGGGTCGAAATCGGCTTGTACGCCGGCCATGCGGCGCGCACGGCGCGAAAGACTTCGAGCGGAAACCGCATACGGTTTTCAAGCGAGCCGCCATACTCGTCCTGGCGCTGGTTGCTTAACGGCGACATGAACGAGGAGATCAGATAGCCGTGGGCGAAGTGCAGCTCGATCATGTCGAAGCCGGCTTCGTCCGACATTTCGGTTGCCCGGATGAAGGCATCGCGCACTCTGTCCATGTCGGCGCGGTTCATTTCGCGCGGCACCTGACGGCCTTCCGCGAAAGCGATCGGGGAGGGAGCGACGATCTCCCACTTAGCCTCGCCGAGCGACTGGTGCCCTTCCCAGGAGCGCGTGAGTGAACCTTTCCGACCCGCATGCGCAAGCTGCACCGCAATTTTGGAATCAGTGTTGGCGTGGACGAAATCGGTCACGCGCTTCCATGCGGGCACGTGCTCGGGCGAATACATGCCGGCGCAATGCAGGCTGATACGTCCCTCAGGAACAACGTCCGTCATCTCCGCGATGACGAGGCCGGCGCCGCCGACCGCGCGGCTGCCGAGATGGACGAGATGCCAATCATTCACGGTGCCGTCTTTTGCGGAATACTGGCACATCGGCGAGACCACGACGCGGTTGGGCACGGTGAGGTCACGCAACCGGATCGGTGCGAACATCGGCGGCGGCGGCCGGTTGCTCCCGTGTGGTTCGCCCGCGACCAGTTCGTCGACTGTGCGCACGAGGTCAGGGACCGCTTTGTCGATGCGCGCATGCGTAATGCGCATGGTGTTGGTGAGCAGCGAAAAGGCGAACTGCTCGAACGGCTTTTGCGCGTAGCGGCGCACGTGTTCGAACCACATCAAACTCGCGGATGCGGCGCGTTGCAGGCTGTCGGCCTTCGGCCGGCGTGTGGAATCGAATCCCTTGAGCGCCGCGGACGTGTTTGTGTCGGCGGTGAGTTGTTGCGCAAGCACCTCAGCGTCTTCAAGCTGGGAGCGGATGTCGAGGCCGACCGAGAAATGCGACGTATAGGCGGCGCGGCCGATGAGCACTACCTTGCCGGCATGCCAGTTGGCATTGCGGAGAGTCGTGAATGTGCTCCACACGCCCTCGCTCGAGGCCAGCATGCGATCAAGCGTAATGCCGAAAAGCTTTGCGCAATAAGCGATGATGCATTCAGCTGGCGCGCGATCAAGTCCGCTGACGCGCAGCACTTCCGCGGGCGTTTCCACGATGATGCTCGACCCTTCCTGTCCGCGCGGGACCACAAAGGCATGGAAGATGCCATGCGGCGTGGTGCGGAATATGGTGGTCAGCACGTCGACTGGCTGGGAGGATTGGAACGCCACGAACCGGTTGGTGCTGCGGTTGAGTTCCGGAACAAAACCCTTTGCTAACGCACGCGCACGACTGTGGACGCCGTCGGCTGCCACGATGACGTCGGCATCCGCGAAGGCATCAAGATCCGCGATCGTGTGACGTTCTTCGAACGCGCAACCGAGCCGTTCGGCGCGCGCCCTGAGCAGTCGATTGAGGGTGCCGGGATCGACCGTAGCGTGGCGCAGGCCCACGGTTTCGAACGTGCGGTTCTCCGTGTTGACGGCGATCTTTTCGATAGTAGCGAGGGTCTGGCTGACGTCGGTCTCCGTCTCTGCGTCGACGAGCTTGAGGCGGGGCTTGAGCGGATTGCATATGAGGGATGCGGGTTCGTGCGAAGCCGCATAGGGGTCTTCGACAAAACGGATTGCGTGCGACGGATCGCGCCGCTTGAGCAGGATTCCGAGATAGAGGGCCGCCGGATCGGTCCCGATGCACGTAATTTTCATTGCCTCTTCCCTTTGGGCCTCTTCGTATCCGTAGCCCGGATGGAACGCTAGAGCCGCGTTTTCAACGCGCCTGCGGCTCAAGCCCAGGCTACGGGACCTCTATCACCCCATCGCCAACACCCGGCTGTGACCCGGCATGGGCTTCCAGGCGTCGAGCATTTTGAGCGTGTTGCGGATGACGGCCGCCTGGTTGCACAGCACGGGCTTGCCGAATTCCGCCTCCAGGCGGACCGCGACCGGTTCGGCAATCCAAGAGCCTCCGCCGATATAGACCGCGTCGCAATCCGGATGATCACGGAAGGCCTGGCGCCCGAGATCATAGGCAAGCCGCATGTGGTCGCCGGCCGCGATCTGGTGGAAGTCGTGCGGGTGCAGCGTTCTGGTCGCGTTGCCGATCACCTCGACGCCGCCGCGCGCAAAGAATGCAGCGAGCGTCTGGTTCATGACGTCCGTCCATTTGTTGACGGCGACCACGTTACGAATCCCGAGATCGCGCGCGGCGCCGACGACCGACAGCACCGTCGAGGTCGCGGGGAGGTCGCTGTATTGCCCCATATGAGCAATCATCCGGTCATGCGCCTCCATGCCAATGAGGATCGGCAGCGGCACGCCGTTCTGGATCACAAGGTGGACTCCGCGTTCCATAAGCTGGTCGAGATAGCGATCGAGTGGGGCAAAGACGCGCGCGACATCCTGGCTCGAAAATTCCTTGAGGCCTACGCCGACCATGACCAGCATGACGCCGTGCGGGACCAGGCGGTAGAATTCGTAAGGGTGGTTGTCGACTACGGCGCCGGGCTGCAGGCAGCCGATCTTGAGCTTCGGATTGAATTCGTCAAACATCCGGATTCCTTGGCGTTTATCGCGTTTGGGGTGCAACTTCGGGCAAATAGCCGCCTAAAGTCGGGTCTCCGAACGGTCGGGTTTGGAGTCCTGCATTCAGGCGGTCTTTCCGCCGCCGCATTGACGCCGCCGAGGCGGCATTCCATCATGATCGCAGCAAGGTATTGCGGTCACAAGTGCGTTTGTCCTGCCGGGATGTAGGCCGAATTCATGAAAATGCGATCATCGAATGCACAACGATCCAAGTCTTGGCTGTACAAGTCTTGGCTGCACACTTCTTGGCTGTGCGGGCTGATCATGGCCGTCCTGCCGGCACTGCCTGCCGCGGCACAAGATTTCTATGCCGGGCGCACCATCAATGTCATCACGAGCGGTGGCGGCGCCTATGAGGCCTATGGTCGAACCTTTGCGCGGCACATGGGCAAACACATTCCGGGCCACCCGAACATGATTGTGCAGGCGATGCCGGGCGCCGGCGGCGCGCGAGCGGCGAGCTTTATCTACAAAGTGGCACCGCGCGACGGCACGGTGATTGCCGGCGTGCATGGCGCAGTGCTTACGGGCCCGTTCATGAATCCCGGCGCCGCGGATTTCGACGTGACGCGCTTTTCCTGGATCGGCAATGCGACCCGCGACACCTATGTGGGCTATGTGTGGCACACGGCGCCGGTGCAGTCGCTCGAGGAGGCGAAGACCAAGCAGCTCATCCTGGGCGGCACCAGTGTCGGCGGCAACGGCATCGACATGGCGATCGTGATGAAGGAGGTGCTTGGCTATAAGTTTCGGATCGTGTCCGGGTACCGCAACAGCAACGAAACCAAAGTAGCGCTTGAGCGCGGCGAGATCGAAGGCACGATTGCGAATGCCTTTTCGAGTCTCAATCAGACTGACTGGGTTGCGCGCAATCTGGTGCGCATCATCGTGCAGCATGGCAGCCGCAAGCATCGCGCGCTACCCGACGTGCCGCTGTTGCGTGATCTTGCGCGACCCGGCGCAGAACGCCAGATGATCGAACTGCTCAATGTGCGCGACGACGTCACGCGGCCTTATCTCGCGCCACCCGGCATTCCGGCGGAGCGGCTGGAAATCCTGCGACGGGCATTCGATGCCACCGTGCGCGATCCTGCGTTCCTTGCCGATATGGCGCGCCAGAAGCTCGAAATCGACGGGCCCTCGTCCGGGGAGGAGTTGA
>DATGVJ010000508.1:0-31544 GCA_035300505.1 Xanthobacteraceae bacterium | reverse complement strand
GCTGTCCTACCTGCGCAGAGCTGCATGAGCGCTGGCAAAAATCCGGACGGGGAAGAAAGATCAGGGACGATCAAGGTGCGTTCAAAATTCGTCTCGCCAGTCACGGGCAGTGCTTTGACGCGATCCGCAATCGCGCGCTGGGACACGATCAACTTCTTGACTGCGCCCGCTGCTCCCAATGTAACAAACATCAACTCAGAATCGCTGGCAACACGTGGCCCAACTCGAGCCGCGGCACCGGACAATTTATCGTCGCGGCGCAGCCAGGAGTCTTCATATTGAATGTTGCGGCCGCCGGCCGTCATCAGCCCCTGCCCGGCGTGGATGACAGTGTTGATGCCGGCCTGGCGGACGTAGAACAAGGCGCCCTGGCTGATTGGTGCCACAGCAAATCCACAGCGCATGAGGGCGAGACAAACCATCAATTGTCGCGCCGGATGCGGGATGGCGACGGCGACAATCTCACTCTTCGCCAAATTATAGCGTTCGATGCGTTCGCAAATGGCGTCGACTGCCTGCGTCACGTCCCCAAAGGTCAGCGCCATGTCGGATTGAAAGATCGCAGGTTGCTCTGGATTCATCCGAGCCCAGAAAGAAGTCATCTCCACGGCACGCATGCGCGGGTTCCTGAAACAACTGTCACGCCAAACCAATGGGCCGCGAACCTTGCGCAACCTCTTCACCGGCCACGCCAGACAACATGGCATCATCGGCGCGCCCGTCAATGCAGAGCATTCCGTCGGGGGTGAGCCGGCCGAGATCGCCCGAATAACACCAGGTATCGGCAGCGTCTTGCGCCCGGTCGGGGTTATTCGCCGCAATGACCCTTGCGAAGTAGCTCGTGCGGCAGCGCACCAAGCCTTCCTCACCAAGAGGCACGACTGCATTGGTTTCGTCGACGATCTCGAGATCGACGTCCGGTAGCACAAAACCAACCGCGTTGGGCACATCGGCGATCATGTCGTAATTGGCGAGCGCGATCAGGCCGGCTTCCGTGGCGCCGTATTCGGTTATCACCTGCCGACAAAGACGGGACTGGATGCGCCGCGCGAGATCGCGAGATAGAACGTCCCTGCCTATCCGAATTTCCTTGAGCGAGCCCAGCAGATGTCGCGCCCCATTCTCGACCTCCTCGACCAAGCCGAGCGCCTGCTGCGTCGATGCAACAACTGTTTCGACGCAGTGTGTGCCGATCAGGCGCAGGCACGCCTTCGTGCCCGGTGCGAAGCAAACGGTCTTACCGGCGTAGAGCTGCATGAGGGCGCGCATGAAGCCATAGGGCGTCGCGAGGCTCGGCAAGATGAGAGTCCGGTCAAAATTGGCGTGTCTGGTAATCGGCAATTGATTGGCGCAATCCATAAGAGAGGCGGCGGGCATGATCATTTTCTTGACGACACCGGTGCTCCCGCGGACGAAAAAAATCAAATCCGTATCGGTGGGAGCCTTGGTCCGTTCAGCCGTGAGCCCAGGAGCTACCGAGGAACTGCCCGAAAGCCAACCATCGTCGAAACGGATGGTGCGGGCTCCGCCAAGCATCGGAGCATCATCGGAAGAAATTATCCAGCGTATGTCGTTACCCTCAAGATGGGATAACGCTTCTTCACCGACCGGTGCGGCAGCAATACCGCTACGCAATAGGGCAGCACAGACGGCGAGGAGCTTGGCAGGGTGGTCGATTGCAACCGCGGCTGTTCCATTACCGGCGGGAATAAGTTGCGCAAGGCGTGCCGCGATCGATTCAATGGCCCCCGCGAAGGCGCGATAGGCTATGGTCATTTGCGGCTCGATGACCGCCAGATGATCCGGCGTTGCACGAGCCCAGAAAAAAATCATGTCCGCGGGGTTCATTGGGAAAATTCAACACCCTCACAAAGCAATAGCCCCGGGTGCAAGCCCGGGCTACGATCTCGATCAACAAACGCGTCGATGCGGCAAAGCGTCAGAACTTGTAGTTGACCCTGGTGCGCGCCGTCGTTACTTGCCCAGTCACACGTTGAATGGTGTTAACGCTCTTTGTGTGATAGGTTTTGGCGCCCAGATCCATGAACAGAACCTCCGTTCCGATGGTCCAATTACGCGTCAGCATATGCTCGACGCCCGCGCCCGCAACCCAGCCGTAACGGGTCTTGGACTGCGAGTAGCTGTTTGTGCCATCAAAATGCTTTGTCGTAATGTCGCCAACAGCAAGGCCACTCGTGATATAGATAAACGTATCACTTACCGCCAGTCCCACGCGAGCCCGCGCCGTAACGACCCAGTCCAAGCGGTTGGAGAACGTATCAGATCCGTTGGAACTGGAATGTTTGCTGCCAGACGAGCCATCAACCTCCAATCCATAAACATAATTTCCCTGCTGCCAATTGTAGCCAATTTGACCACCGCCAGTCCAAGCCGATTTCTTGCCGGACAATGACTCCGGAGAGCCAGATTGTTCATACCGATTGATTTCCACGAGCGCGGTGCCAAGTTGCCCGCCGATATACCACCCGGCCCACGAAGCCACCGGTGGGGGCGGAGGTGCCTTGAGTTGCATATCGGCTGCATTTGCCGCTGAAATACCGGCCACCGCCGCGGCGCCTGCGAGCAATACTTTTTTCATCTGCATGATGATCATCCCCAGTTGTCGTGAACGAACCTGACGCAACACCCTAATCTGGGCGTGACCACTGAAGCAACCTGTTATCCCCATCATTGGAGCCTATCAGAAAGATAGTCATTGAGCGTGATATTTAGGCAACACTCCGATGGGGCAACTCCCAACAGAAATAAAAATACCATAAAAATATCAGCTACTTACTGACGATGACATTTGCAGACAGAGAAGTTTTGACAGCCGTGACCGTTCAATCTTACCCATCTGGTTGCGGGGTAGACGGTCGACCCGGACAAACCCGGTGTGAATGAATTGCGCGAGCCGGCCGTAGCTGATGAGGCCTATGGCGGATCCAGGCGCACACAGTGCAGCGACTTTCGGTTGCATTTCACTCTGGAAGTGGATCGGATCAAAGATATTCATCGCTTCGCGCCCTTGGCCAACGGCATTATTGGCCTGCCTGCCCGAATTGGGATGACGCTTCAGGCGTGCGCCAGCTAACGACGAAGTTCCGGCAATCGCGAACGCTCAATCTTGCCCATTTGGTTACGGGGAAGGCGTTCAACCCGGACGAAGCCAGCAGGGACCGTGGTCAACCTCAGATTCGATCCGCAATAGGCCCGCAATTGATCATCCTGAAGTTTCGGATCAGCCACAACGGCGACCCACAATTCCAAAATACCCAACGCATTCGGCGCGCCGAACACAGCGCATTCCTTTAGCCCCTCGCAGCCTGCGAGGACAGCCTCTATCCTTTCCGGATTGATCTTGTCGCCACCGAGGTTGATGAGGGCGTCCCGTCGTCCAGTAAGCCGCAGGACATTCCGGGCGTCCAGGGTTCCGATGTCGCCCGGCAGGAACCACCCGCCCCGAAAAGAGCGCGTGGTCGCTTCGACATCGCCCATATAGCGGTCCACGGCAATCGGCGTCTTGATCGCGATGAGGCCCTCTTCGCCAAGAGGCAATGACACGCCGGCCTCGTTCCTGATTTCGACCGTGACATATGGAACCACGACGCCAACGGCCCCCATTGTTTCCGAAACAAGTTGCACGGGTGCGGTTGCGGTCGCCCCAGCTTCGGTCGAACCATAGAATGTTACGACGTGGGAGCACAGACGCGCCCGCACACGGTCGGACAGGGGCTTCGCAAACACGTCACCCGTCGCAATGACAAGTTCCAGTTCGCTTTGCAGAGAAGGATAGCGCTCGTAGCCCTGGAGCATGAGTTCCAAACCGCCAGTCGAGACAACACAAGATTGCACACGATATTCCTCGAATGCGTCGGCGGTCACCTCGAACGTCTCACCAGGAAAGACAAAAGTTCCTCCCCGCCACAGCGTCGACAACAGCACATGATAGCCTACTCCGGTGGAGATCGGCAGATCGCAATAGACGCGAAGGCAATCCAACGCCGCGCTCGCAAATATCAGCGCGCGATGGGCGACGCGGGCGCCGAGAATAGCATGGCCCAGGGCCACGGCTTTCGGCCCACCTGTCGATCCCGAGGTCAAAACGATGCGGCAAAGATCCGTTGGCGCAAGTTGCGGATATTCATTCGGCGCGAGCGGCGTTCCGTCTCCCCGGGTCCACGAAAGATCGGCCAGGAAGAGTTGTGGTGCATTGGCGAAGGCCGTTGGCGCATCTGCGATCACGGCGTCGATCTTGAATGCCACCCTGTTGCGGCCATCATATCCCGATACGCTCGCGATGTTCAGCCGCGCCAGCGCGAGAATGACCGCCGCATGGAAAATCTCATCCGTGATGCTCACCGCAACTATCTGCCCCGGCGCAAGGCCGAGCTTGCGAATATGGCGGGCGATATTGTGGATGAATTGCACGAGCCGGCCATAGCTGATGAGGCCGATGGCCGATCCGGGTGCGCACAGGGCAGCGGCTTTCGGCTGGATTTCGCTCTGGAACAGGATCGGATCGACGATGTTCATGACTTCACGCTTTTCCAACCGCCGGCATCATTGCGTCACTTGCACTTTGGCTCGGCCGATTTCAGCCACGCGCTGACGATCGATTTTGTTTTGCCCCCCACGCGGGATGGCATCGACGGCGATAAAGCGTTGCGGAATAAACACCGGCCGCAGGTGACGCACGCAATGTGCGCGCAATGCCTCCTCATCGATCGACCCGCGTGCCACGATCAATGCAAAGAGTTCGGGCACGCCAAGCAGAGAATCGAGAGTGAAGGCTGCGGCCTCGGCAACACCGGGAAATGTGCACAACGCTTCCTCCACGACTTCCGGTGCGACACTGTCGCCGCCCAATGTAAGCGTTGTCTTCGCGCGACCCGTTATGACCAAGAGCCCGTCGGCGGTCACAAGCCCGAGGTCGCCGGGATGAAAGGCGCCGCCGCGGAATATTTGTGCAGAGGTTTCGGGATCACCCACATAGCCGCTCGCCTGGTGCGGCGAGCGAATGGCAACCCGGCCCTCGCTGCCAGGCGGTTGCGGCCTGCCATCGCCGTCGAGAATGTCGACGGTAACCCCGGGCACCACATAACCGACAGCACCCGGAATGTGACCGATCGCATGCGCTGGCCCGCACGCCACTGTCGTGGTCTCGGTCGAACCATAGGAGACGTAGAGATTCTGGCAGATTCTCCTGCGCGCACGCTCCGTCAGTTCGCGTGACAAGCGCGCGCCTTGGCAGATCATGAATTCAAGATTGCAGTCGAGATCAGGATCTTCCTCAAAGGCGTGAACGATAATCTCGAGATTGTGAGGCGACAACGCCAAGCCCTGCACTTTGAAAGGATGCAAATAGTGCAAGATCGCCGTCGGATCGCGACCGGAATAGTAAATCGTGCCGCCGCGCGACAGCATAAAGATCAAGTAACGAAACCCAGGCGATGACGGGATGCCAAGATCGCAAAATAACCGTGACGTTCGTGCCAAGAGCGGGCCCTTGGCATAGGTATAATGCGCGACGCGATCGGCAAGTGCCTTGTGGCTGAAGGCGACGCCCTTCGGCCGCCCGGTCGATCCTGACGTCAGAATAATCCGGCAGATATCGTTCTCATTGCCGCGATAGACACGCGCATAATCGAGCGGCGTCCCCTCCCCTTGCAGCCATGAATTATTCGCCGCGATAACACTCTGGGACTGACCCGCAAACAGTTGCGGCGAATCCGTAATGACGACATCAACGGTGAGATGTTCCGGCACGCGGCCTTCCGCCAATGACATCGTCACGATGCCGATGCGCATTAGCCCAAGTGCGAGGGCCGCGTGCAGGACGGCGTCTTCAATGAGCAGCGCGACCGTCTGCCCTGGTGTGAAGCCCGTGCGCAGTGCCGCGCGCGCGACGTTATGTATCAGCCTTTCGAGGTGGCCATATTTGATGGAATTAAGGCCCGACCCCGGCGTCGCAATCGCGGTTGCGAAGGGATTGAGCTTGCACTGATACAGAATAGGTTCGACGATGTTCATTTGTTTGCCGAAACATCGGAGCCCCCTCACCCCAACCCTCTCCCCGGAGGGGAGAGGGAGTCTACGGAGATCGTGGCGCCGTCATTGCTCAACTTTATAAATGCATTTTAGACATCACGGCATCGGAATTTCCTGCACCTTGGCCGGCACGTGATAGCCACGCTGCACCGCAGGCCTTTTGACGATCGCAAGATACCAGCGTTTCACGTTCGGGTACTGGTTGAGATCGATGGTCTGCCATTCAAAGCGCGACACCCAGGGCCAGATGAGGATGTCTGCGATCGAATAGTCGTCCACGACATATTCGTGATCGGCGAGGCGGCGGTCGAGCACGCCATAGAGCCGGTACGTTTCTTTCAAGAAACGCTCCTCCGCATAGGGCGCCTTGCCCTTGTTGTATTTCACAAAATGGTGGGTCTGCCCAAAGATCGGGCCCGGTCCGCCCATCTGCCACATCGCCCATTCGAGCACGCGATAGCGCTTCTCGCCCGACGCCGGCATGAGCTTGCCGGTCTTGTCCGCGAGGTAGATGAGGATCGCGCCCGACTCCATCAGCGCCATGCCGTTGTCGCGGTCGACGATCGCCGGGATCCGGTTGTTCGGGCTGATCTTGAGGAATTCCGGCGTGAACTGCTCGCCCTTGCCGATATTGATCGGGTGGACCGTATAGGGCAGGCCGAATTCCTCAAGCGCTATGGAGGCCTTGCGGCCGTTGGGCGTATTCCAAGTGTAGAGATCGATCACGGACGGCGGTCCTTAACTCATGGGATTAGGGCGCATACATACGGCACGTCCGCGGCGGTGGCCATAGCCGAGTTTGCATGCCGGATTTGGCTACTTAGATGAGTTCAAGGTCGCCGAGCGACACCGCAAATACCGGCGCCAGTTTGGGTGCGATGCGATGAGAGACCGTAGCCGCCTTTCGACGCTCCGCACATGATCTGGGCGAAATGCAAAGCGGCGCGCTGAACCCAGCGCGCCGTTGCTATTCCGCCCGCAACCCCCGATCGAACGTCAATGCGCCGTCAGGGTCGAGGAATCCTCGTCCACCGCGGGCTCGGTTGAAACCGAGGTCTCGGTGGGTTTGGCCTTCTCCTCGTCCCACTCGATCGCCACAGGCATTCGCACCAGCCCCTTGGCCAAAACCTCGTCCATCCGCGAAACAGGGATGATCTCGAGGTTTTTCTTGATGGCGTCGTTGATCTCTATGAGATCCTTGGCGTTGTCCTCGGGGATCAGCACCGTCTTGATGCCGCCGCGGCTTGCGGCCAACAGCTTCTCCTTGAGGCCGCCGATCGGCAATACACGCCCGCGCAGCGTGATTTCCCCCGTCATCGCAACATCGCGACGCACCGGAATGCCGGTCATCACCGAGACAATGGCGGTGACCATCGCGACTCCGGCAGACGGTCCGTCCTTCGGGGTCGCGCCTTCAGGAACGTGCACGTGGATATCCCTCTTGTCGAAGGATGGCGGCTCGATGCCAAAGGCGACAGCGCGCATACGCACATAGGAAGCGGCTGCCGAGATCGACTCCTTCATGACGTCGCGCAGGTTTCCGGTAACCGTCATCTTGCCCTTGCCGGGCATCATGGCGGCTTCGATCGTGAGCAGTTCGCCGCCCACATCCGTCCAGGCAAGACCGGTGACGACGCCAATCTGGTCCACGTCCTCCACTTCGCCGTAGCGGTATTTCGGCACGCCGATGTAGTCGGAGACATTCTTGGCCTCCACGGCCACCGCCTCCTTTTTCGTCAGCGTGAGTTCCTTCAC
Organism: Xanthobacteraceae bacterium; assembly: GCA_035300505.1. GTDB lineage: Bacteria > Pseudomonadota > Alphaproteobacteria > Rhizobiales > Xanthobacteraceae > VAZQ01. Next base: position 23,738 of record DATGVJ010000508.1, on the reverse strand, counting down.
GGCTTTGCGGATCAGGGTCGACAACTCGCGTTCGAGATTACGCACGCCCGCTTCCCGCGTATACCGACGGATCAACAGCAGCAGGCCTTCGTCATCGATCGACCATTCCTTTGCTTCCAGCCCATGCTTGCTGATCGCATGCGGAATGAGATGCTTGCGCGCGATCTCGACCTTTTCATCCTCGGTGTAGCCGGCGATGCGGATGATCTCCATCCGGTCCATCAAGGGCGGCGGGATGTTGAGGGTATTCGCCGTGGTGATGAACATCACGCTGGAGAGGTCATAGTCGACCTCAAGATAGTGATCGTTGAACGTGTGGTTCTGCTCCGGATCGAGCACCTCCAGCAGCGCGGACGACGGATCGCCGCGGAAATCAGCGCCCATCTTGTCGACTTCATCGAGCAGGAACAGCGGATTCGACGATTTCGCTTTCCGCATCGACTGGATGATCTTGCCGGGCATCGAGCCGATGTAAGTGCGCCGATGACCGCGGATCTCGGCCTCGTCGCGCACGCCGCCAAGCGACACGCGCACGAATTCGCGCCCGGTCGCCTTCGCGATCGATTTGCCAAGCGAAGTCTTGCCGACGCCAGGCGGCCCGACGAGGCAAAGGATCGGGCCCGTCAATTTGTTGGCACGCTGCTGTACGGCAAGATATTCGACAATACGCTCCTTGACCTTCTCCAGGCCAAAATGGTCCTGGTCGAGAATCTCCTGCGAATTCACGAGATCCTTCTTGACCTTGGTCTTCTTGTTCCACGGGATCGCCAGCAACCAATCGAGATAATTGCGCACGACGGTAGCTTCCGCCGACATCGGCGACATCTGGCGCAGCTTCTTTAGCTCATGCGTCGCCTTCTCGCTCGCCTCCTTGGTGAGCTTCGTGCGCTTGATCTTCTCTTCTATCTCGGCAAGTTCATCCTTGCCGTCCTCATCGCCAAGCTCCTTCTGGATCGCCTTCATCTGTTCGTTGAGGTAGTACTCGCGCTGGGTCTTCTCCATCTGCCGCTTGACTCGCGTGCGGATGCGTTTCTCGACCTGCAACACAGAGATCTCGCTCTCCATGAGACCGAGCACTTTTTCCAGCCGCTCGGTGACGGAGGGCGTCTCCAGGATCACCTGCTTGTCGGGAATTTTTACGGCAAGATGAGACGCCACCGTGTCGGCGAGCTTGGCATAGTCCTCGATCTGCTGGACGACACCGACGACTTCAGGCGACACCTTCTTGTTAAGCTTCACATAGCCTTCGAACTCATTGACCACCGAACGCGCGAGCGCTTCAGCTTCGACGGCTTCACCCTTGTCGTCGGCGAGCACGACAGCGTCGGCTTCATAATATTCAGCCCGATCGGAATAGCGCAGCACCTTGGCACGCGCTGCACCTTCCACCAGGACCTTGACGGTACCATCCGGCAACTTGAGTAACTGCAACACGCTGGCCAGCGTACCAACTTCGTAGATCGAGTCGGTCGCCGGATCGTCATCCGAGGCGTTCTTCTGCGTCGCCAGCATGATGAACGTGTCGGAGCGCATCACCTCTTCAAGAGCTTTGATCGATTTCTCGCGTCCCACGAACAGCGGTACGATCATGTGGGGGAAAACGACGATGTCGCGGAGCGGCAACACAGGATAGCCCCGTGTTTCACCCGGAACCAATGGAGGGCGAGGTTTTGCGGAAGTCATGGAAGAATATTCCTTTATTGCTATGCCCCTCGCCCAGGATCCGCTGGATGCGCAATCACATGCGAGTGCTTCTGTTACGCTTGCAACCGTGAAGTTCGTGGTAACCTTCGCACACCCATTGATACGAACTTCCGAATCAAAAGGATATCAGCAACATTATGATTCTAGTATGGTATTTTAATTCTACCTCCACAGTTGGTTGACGCCGACCATGGACTGCAGGTTAAATTCCCCACACCAGTTCCCGGCAGATAAACAGACGGCAGGAAAGCCGTGCGTTTGAAGACAGGTAGAAGCTTCTCCCGGGTGGACGAGGCTCCAAGTGTTAGCCGCCCCTTCCATCCCTCAATAGGTGGCGACCCTTTCCAGGGGTGTCAAGCAACCATAATAACCTGAGCAAATGCTGATAGTTGGCGGTAAAGGCGCAGCCTCAGGACAAATCAAATGTGTGGCGTTCATCAAATTAATGGTAAAATAAGGCCACTACCGGGCAAGCTGGGACGAGACGGTCGGGGGCCAGATGGGTAGAGCCAAAGAATGAAACACGTCTTCGAACGCGTTTTTTTTGCGAGACCCACCGCCTCGCCGCGAGGAACTCGCCGCGAGGGGAAATGATGGGTTTCGCAGGCGCGCATGTTGCCACGCGCTTCTCGTCTACCCATCCGTGCCGTGCCGTGCCGTCCATCAACCGCAGGTTCACGCACTCGCAGGCGTATCGTTGGCCCGGGCTCCGCGGTCCGCGTAGATGTACAGAGGCCGCGCCGTGCCCTCGACGACTTCCTTGGAGATCACAACTTCTTCGACGCCTTCGAGGCTCGGCAGTTCGAACATGGTATCGAGCAGAATGCATTCCATGATCGAGCGTAGTCCACGCGCGCCGGTCTTGCGTTCAATGGCCTTGCGAGCGATCGCGCCGAGCGCCTCCTCGGCAAGGGTCAGATCAATCGTCTCCATTTCGAACAGCCGCTGATACTGCTTCACCAGCGCGTTCTTGGGCTGTGTGAGGATGAGCTTGAGCGATGGCTCGTCCAAATCCTCGAGCGTCGCGACCACCGGCAAACGGCCGACGAATTCCGGAATCAGACCATATTTGAGCAAGTCCTCGGGTTCGACGTTGCGGAAAATCTCGCCTTGTTTGCGGTCCTCAGGCGCCATCACCTTGGCGCCAAATCCGATCGAGGTCGAGCGGCCGCGCGAGGAAATGATCTTTTCGAGGCCGGAGAAGGCGCCGCCGCACACGAACAATATATTAGTGGTGTCGACCTGCAGGAACTCCTGCTGGGGATGTTTTCGGCCGCCTTGAGGCGGCACGCTGGCAATCGTGCCTTCCATGATCTTGAGCAGCGCCTGCTGCACGCCTTCGCCCGAAACGTCACGTGTGATCGAGGGATTGTCCGACTTTCGGCTGATCTTGTCGATTTCGTCGATGTAGACGATCCCGCGCTGCGCGCGCTCGACATTGTAGTCCGCCGACTGCAGCAGTTTGAGAATGATGTTCTCGACATCCTCGCCGACATAGCCGGCTTCGGTAAGCGTGGTCGCATCCGCCATCGTAAACGGCACATCGAGAATACGCGCCAGCGTCTGCGCGAGCAGCGTCTTGCCGGAACCGGTCGGGCCAATAAGCAGGATGTTGGACTTCGCGAGTTCGACATCATTGTGCTTGGTCTGATGGTTGAGGCGCTTGTAGTGGTTGTGCACCGCGACCGACAAAACCTTCTTGGCGTGATCCTGACCGATGACATAGTCGTCGAGAACTTTGCGGATCTCTTTGGGCGTCGGGATTCCATCGCGCGACTTCACCAGCGAAGACTTGTTCTCCTCGCGGATGATGTCCATGCATAGTTCCACGCACTCATCGCAAATGAACACCGTCGGACCGGCGATGAGCTTGCGAACCTCGTGCTGGCTCTTGCCGCAAAACGAGCAGTAAAGAGTATTTTTCGAATCGCTGCCAACCTTGCTGCTCATTCCGTCACTCCGTCCGCCTGCTGCTCCTGGGTCGCAGCCCGCTTTGCGCCAAACATAACAAGGGTACCGCTAAAGGCCCGTAAAATGAAAGCTACAATTCTTAGCCCATTTTTGCACCCCTGCCCCAGGTTGCTCGCGAAAAAGGTTAGCCCAGGCATAATCAAGAAATCATTAACGATGAAAATTCACACATGTGGCAATATTTTGAAGGCAATATTCTGAAGGTATGTCCGGCTCCCCGCAATGGCCCGATTATGCCACAGGGCGCCGCGGCAGACCAGCAGGACAGCGGTCGTTGAACTAAAATTTATCAATGAAGTCATGGAGTTGGATACCCTATCGTCGTGAACCTCACCCCCTGAACCCAAAAACCTGCGGCGCATATGGGGACCTCCGCACCATTTTGCCACCTTGGCCGCCCGGCTGGAACGCCACAGCCCGCCCAAGACGGGCGTAAATCGCACTGATGGCCCGCCAAGACGGGCGTAAAACGCCCTGGTGGCCCGCCATGCCGGGCTACGATTCGGCGGCCTTTCACTTATCTGCCGGCTCTTCGGCACGCTTGTCGATCACCTTGTCGATGACACCCCACTCCTTGGCCATTTCGGACGTCAGGAAATAATCGCGCTCCAGCGCGTCCTCGATTTTCTTCAGCGCCTGTCCGGTGTGCTTTACGTAAATCTCGTTCAAGCGCTTCTTGATGTTCAGGATCTCCTGGGCATGGAGCATGATGTCGGTGGCCTGCCCCTGGAAGCCGCCTGAAGGCTGGTGCAGCATGATGCGGGCATTCGGCAGTGCAAATCGCATGTCCTTGTGACCCGACGCCAGCAGCAACGAGCCCATGGAGGCGGCTTGGCCGATGCACAGGGTCGAAACAGGCGGACGGATAAATTGCATCGCGTCATAGATCGCCAGCCCCGACGTCACGACGCCGCCGGGCGAATTGATATACATCGCGATCTCTTTTTTCGGGTTGTCAGCCTCGAGGTACAAGAGCTGAGCGACGACCAGCGTCGCCGTGCCGTCTTCGATCGGCCCAGTGATGAAAACGATTCGCTCCTTCAAGAGGCGCGAAAAAATATCGAAAGCTCGCTCACCCCGATTGGTCTGCTCGACCACCATGGGCACAAGATTCATATATGTCCGGACCGGATCACGCATCCTTCAACCTCTCAATGAAACGACAATCGCAAGGTGCCGCAGATCCTCGCTATTTTTCTACCGGCTCTTCGTCGTCCTTGAAAAGCTCCTCGCGGCTTATCGTCTTGTCGGTGACATTGGCGAGTTCAATCAGGAAGTCGACGACCTTTTCTTCGAAGATCGGGGCGCGCACGCTCGCAAGCGCCTGCGGGTTTTTGCGATAGAAGTCCCAGACCTCCTGCTCCTTCCCGGGGTACTGACGGGCGCGCTCGACGATTGGCCGCGACAGTTCCTCGTCGCTCACCGTTATATTGTTGCGCTCGCCAATTTCGGCAAGGACAAGGCCAAGCCGTACCCGGCGCTCCGAAATGGCGCGATATTCTTCCCTCGCCTTCTCCTCGGTCGTGCCTTCATCCGCAAAGGTCCGGTTTTGCTGTTTGAGATCATTCTCAATGGCCTGCCAGACGTTGGTGAACTCGTCTTCCACGAGGGTCGGCGGTGGTTCAAATTTATGCATCTGGTCGAGCTGGTCCAGCAGACTGCGCTTAAGTTTTTGCCGGCTCATGGCGGTGTGCTCGCGCGCCACGCGTTCCTTTACCGCATCTTTAAGCTTGTCGAGCGATTCAAGTCCAAGCGTTTGGGCGTAAGCATCGTCGAGCGTCACGGTGCCCGGGGCTTCAATTGCCTTGGCGGTGACCTGGAATTCTGCTGGTTTGCCCGAGAGTTCCGCATTGGCATAATTGGCCGGAAACGTCACGTTCACGGTGCGTATCTCACCCGCCGCCATGCCGATGAGCTGTTCTTCAAACCCGGGAATGAAGGTCCCCGACCCGACATTCACCCCAATGTCACCACCCGTGCCGCCTTCGAAGGGTGCGCCGTCAAGCTTGCCGGTAAAATCAATGACGACACGATCGCCCTTCTCGACCTGGGCGCCCTCGCCCTTGGCCACATATGGCTTGTTCTGTTCCGCGAGCTTGGCCAACGCCTCGTCGACTTCTACCGGCGTCACTTCGCTGTGGAGACGATCGAGTTTGATCGACTTGAAATCGCCGAATTCAATCTTCGGCAGCACTTCGAGCGCGAGTGTATAGGCAAGGTCGGATTGTCCACTGATGACGCGATCGACCTCCGTCTCCTGATCGGGAATCGTGACCTTCGGCTCCATGGCGAGCTTGAAGCCCCGCTCTTCAACGATCTTGGCGTTCGACTCGCGGATCACCCCCTCGATCGCCTCAGCCATGACAGAACGGCCATAGACCTTGCGGAGATGGGTGATCGGAACTTTGCCTGGGCGAAATCCCTTGAGCTGCACGCGATCTTTGAGCTCGCTCAATTTGCCAGCTAGCCGAACCTCAAGGTCCGCGGCGGGAACCGTGACCTGAAATTCGCGTTTAAGACCGTCGGTAACTGTTTCTGTGACTTGCATGGCTCTCGGCCGCCGCGGCTGGCGGCGCTCATGGTTGCGAAAACGGGCACTCCCGTCGGTCTAAGCTTTTCGATCCCTCAACGAGACGTGGTGCGGGCGGAGGGACTCGAACCCCCACATCTTTCGACACGGGAACCTAAATCCCGCGCGTCTACCAATTCCGCCACGCCCGCAAAGGGCGCCCGTCGTACCGATGCCAGGGAACACGTCAAAGAGTAACATAGAATCAAAGAGTAACCCCAGTTATCGGCACACACCATTTGCAAATCGGAAAACCGACTTGCGCTGCGGCCGGGCGGCGCGGCTTATAACACGCGAAGCCCCCCTGCACACCGAAAAATGTAAAAAACGATTTGGTTCTCCATCCGGGCCACGATCTCCGGTGCTTGTAGCCCGGATGGAGAACCATAAACGCGTTTTCGCGATCATAAGGGCGTTTACGCCCGTCTAATGCGGGCTATATGGGGCGCAATCCGGGGACCACACGTGTACCAGGACCGCTCCCGGATTACGCCTGATCACACGCGCAAGCGCGTGCGATCCGCTCCATCCGGGCTACAATCCGCTATCCATTGCCTCTTTTCGGAGCATGCCCGTGCATTTCGGCCGCCGCCTCCTCTCCCGCCGCCAAATCCTGGCAAGCGCCGGCATCGCAGCAACATTTTCCGTAGTCCAGGGACGTGCCCAGCCGCTGACCGGCTCTGCCAGCGTCACGGTGCTGCGCGCCCAAAAGGCAAACGCGAACCTGCTTGGCCCGAACGCGGCCGCGACACCCGTATGGGCCTATAACGGAGCAATTCCGGGCATGGTCCTCCATGCCAAGCGTGGGGAGGAACTTCGTGTCCAGCTGCAAAACGAACTACCGGAGCCGACCTCGATGCATTGGCATGGCCTGCGGGTGCCGAATGCCATGGATGGCGTTCCCGGCCTCACCCAAAGCCCGATCGCTCCGGGGGGCAATTTTGAATACCGCTTCCGCCTGCCCGATGCCGGCACCTTCTGGCTGCACCCCGTGGGCAGCCATGCGGGGCAGACCGGCCGAGGCCTGCGCGGCGTGTTGATCGTGGAGGAAGCGGAGCCAATTGGCGTCGACCGCGACCTGCTCCTTTTCCTCGAAGACTGGTCGCTCACGCGTGACGGCACGCTGAGCGACGCATCCGATGCTTCTGCGACCATTACAATCAACGCAATGCCCGCAATCGACCTGCCAGTACGCACCAACGAGCGGCTGCGCCTGCGCATCGTCAACGCCACCACGGCTCGCGCCCTGGCGCTGCGGATCGAGGGCCATGAGCCGACCGTGGTCGCGATCGATGGCCAACCGAGCGAACCGTTCCCGGCCCGCGAAGGCCGCGTCGTGCTTGGACCCGGCAACCGGATTGACCTGATGGTCGACGCACGACTCCCGCCCGGGTCACGCGCCGCCATCATGTCACAGGATGGACAAGCCGAAATCTCCATTGCACGTTTTGTCTACGAGCCTATGGCCGCACGAGCGGCTCCCCTCGCAGCGCCCAAGCGTCTGCCTGCCAATCCGTTGCCGGAACGCCTCGACCTTCGCGCCGCCTCACGACACGAGTTCTCGATCGAATTGAACGCACGCCCCTTGCCGCCCGTGCACGAGCGAAAGCCGCTGTTTGGCGCCCGGCGCGGACGCGTGGTTGTTCTCGCGTGCCAAAACCGCACCGACAAAATGCAATCGATCCATTTGCACGGCCATCACGCTCGCCTGCTCGACCGCCTCGATGACGGATGGAAACCGTTCTGGCTCGACACCTTGATGGTCGCTCCGCGCCAAACTGAGCGCATTGCATTTCTCGCTGACAATGCCGGCAAGTGGCTGATCGCGGCGCGCTCCGTTGCGGCCCCATCGGCACCGACGGACGCTTGGTTCGAAGTGACGTGAACGTCACGCTTAGTTCGAGGTGACGTGAACGTCACGCTTGGTTCGAGGTGATGTAAACGTCACGCTTGATTCGAGGTGACGTGAGCGTCTCACATGGACGATGCTTTGAGCATGACAGTCACGTTGGTTGGATCGTCAGTTGCATCCACACCGTGGGTTATTTGTCGAAAGGCCTCGATATCGCCCGGCCTTCCAAACAGATAGCCCTGCGCTTCGTCGCAATGCTCGCCTTCGAGGAATGCGAGTTGGGCGGCTGTCTCCACGCCCTCCGCAAGCACCGGAAGACGCAGCGCCCGGCCTAGCCCAAGTACTGAACGTACGATCGCGGCTGCCTGATCGTTGACATTGACCGACGAAATGAAGGAGCGATCAATCTTGATCTTGTCGAACGGAAAGGCGCGCAAGTTCGAAAGCGAGGAATAGCCCGTACCGAAGTCGTCCATTGCGATGCGAACCCCCAGCATCTTGATCCGTCGGAGCGTGGCCAATGCGCGATTCATGTCGCGCACGAGCGCCGTCTCGGTAACTTCCAGTTCCAGCCGCCCAGGGGCGAGCCCGGTCTCAAACAGGATTTCATGCACCGTGTGGGCGAAATTTGAATTGTGGATTTGTACCGCCGAGACGTTTACTGCGATGGTCAACGGTTGGGTCCAGGCTGCCGCCTCTCGGCACGCCGACCGCAGCACCCATTCGCCGATTTGAACAATGATACCAGCCTCTTCGGCAATAGGAATGAATTCGTTCGGTGGTACGTCTCCTCGATTCGCATGTTTCCAGCGTAGTAAAGCCTCAAAGCCAACGACCCTACCGTCACGGATATCCTTTTGCGGCTGATAGACCAGCCTCATCTCTCCATAAGAAATGGCATTGCGCAGATCGTGCTCGAGGAGACGGCGGTCTCGGACAGCGGCGCCCATCGACGCCTCGAAGAACCGATACGTTCCTCGTCCTTCATTCTTGGCACGATAGAGCGCGGTATCGGCGTGAGAGAGCAGAGCCTGCCGATCGGTGGCATCATCTGGAAATATCGCAATCCCGATGCTTGTGGATATCGGCGCCAAGCCTTCCGCGGGTTCGCTCTTGGTTTGCAAAGCTTCCAGGACGTCCTCCGCGATACGCCCCGACGCCGCCGGATTGGACAGTCCCGGCACGATGATAGCGAACTCGTCGCCGCTCAGCCTCGCCAACACCTGGTCTTCGTCCAGCACGCCCGCAATTCGGTTCGCGACGGCCTGAAGCGCAGCGTCGCCCGCCGCATGCCCGAACAAATCGTTGACTTCCTTGAACCGGTCGAGGTCGAGGCACAGGACCGCGAGCCGCTGGCCCGAGAGCAAAGCCTGCTCGATCTCCTGATCCAACTTCTTGTTGAAAGTACTGCGATTGGGAATGCCGGTGAGCGCGTCGTGATGTGCGAGAAAGCGGATATGTTGTTCTGCTTGGTTGCGTGCCTGCAGATCGCGGACCGCAATGGCATGATGCGGCTTCCCGCCATAATCGACCGCGCGCAGGATCAACTCGACCGGTATCCGCGAACCATCGGATTTGAGCAAATCCCCCTCGACAGGCTCGTTCGGCCGCTCGAACAGCTTAAGGCGCGTATCTTCGTCGGGAAAGCATTGCTCCAACTTGGCACCGGTCATGCATTCCGCCGGCGAACCGACAAGCCCCACGAAGCTGTTGTTGACGGTAACGATGAAGTTGCCTTCGCATAACACGAGCCCCTCCACTGCTGCATTGGCGAGGCCCTGCATCCGGTCGACCTCAACCTCCGCACGCCGCCGATCTCGCATCTCGATCGCCACGCCGGCGAGCGCAAGAACGATAATGATGAAACTTGCCAGGGCCACTGCAATTGCGAGCCAGCCCGACGCCAGAGCAATCGCGGAAAATTCGATCGTTGGATCGGGAATGATCGAGACCGCACCCATCGCGGTGAAATGGTGGCTGCAGATCGCCAGGGTCAACAGCAATGCGCCAAAAATTTTCCATTTCAACGCACTGCTGCGCAATCCGACCGGCAATGAGGCGGCGCCGATCAGCCCGCCGAGCACAATTGATGCCACCACCAGGGTTGGGTCCCAAGTGATCCGTCCCTGGATTTCGAACGCAGCCATGCCGGTATAGTGCATGGCGGCGATGCCGCCGCCGACCATGGCACCACTGAGCCAGACACCCAACCGCCATTTCGTCGTCACGGCAGCGGCCAAGCCGGCACCGGTCAGGAAGATTGCGACAATCAGCGAGAGAATGGTCAACACGATATTGTAGGCGGTCGGGAGTCCAGGCGAGAATGCCAACATGGCGATGAAATGCGTTGCCCAAATCCCGAATCCGGTCGAAGTCGCGGAAACGGCGAGCCAGATGAGACGCATGTGGCCGGTCGAGCTGCGGACGTGATGCAGCAGGCTGATGGCTGTAAACGAGGCGAGCGCGCATATTACCGCGGCCAAACCCACAAGCCACAGGTCGTGGGCAGTCACAATACAATCATATACAGTCAGCATGCAGGGTTCACGGACGTTAAAATTGTCATAATGTCTGGCTAAATTCGAGCGAAACGGACCGTAGGTGATATCCGATAAGAAATCGTAAATTACAACCCCGGACTTTCGACACCGCATCTGCGAATGCCGGAAATCGGTCGTGCGGGACGTGGCGATCTTGGTTTCCGCGGTTTATTTGGTTTCTGCAGGTTATGTTTCTGCAGCTTATTAAGCGTAATTCTGTCAGCGAATTAATGGGGTAGGCATCCTCATCTAAGCCCGCGCTACTTGGGCGGAGCGTTTTGCAAAAGGTCATGAACGGTATTCGCGCCAGCCGAAGTCGGATATATCCGACTTCGGCCACTCTTTGATTCAGAGCCCGGACAAACTCGCGCTCTAGAGCAGTTTCCAGTCATTCGGAATCTCTCAGTCGTCATGGCCCGCGCAAAGCCCGTCGTAATCTTCGTGGTGTCGCGGCATCGCAGACAAACTTACGAAGTCTGCGCAAGCTTGACTGCGTCGCCGGCCATGACGTGCGCAGGATGTTTCAACACGACCGAGACGCGCTCTAGCTCGGCGGGCCCATGACAATCGTCCGAACCCTGTTTCGAATTTCTTCGGCTCTCGAACTATTCAGGCTCGAGCCTACCACCTCGATGAAGGTCCGCGCACCCAATGATAAACAAGTGACCAGAACGCCGACGTCCGTCCCCTGACCCGCAGTATGGAGACCGTCGGTAAAACTCGTGCTGAGACCGGTCTCGCCAATCGCGAATTTGGCCTGGCTCATACAGTTCGCTTGTGACATGGCTCTTGTATCAGAACCGACGTGAAAGACCGGACCTTGGGCCAGGGCTTGAGTAGCAGATGTGATCAATCCTAACCCGATCGCCACTGCAACTATACGAAGCTTTTTCATGTTGGACCTCTCTATGTTTGAACGACGGCGGATGTGCCGCTCTTCACAGAAGAAGTCAGACCACATGGGAAGCGCGCGTAAAATCATGCTGAGGTCCCTTGATGGAGGAGCCAAAAGTCCTGACACCATATGAAGATTGGGTCATGTGTTCGGCAGATAGGCGCGCACTCATGAACACAGCCCTATAAACGCGGCTCGCTGAACGTCTTCGCTTCGAAAGTAACCAAATTGCTGCTTTGCCACGATGTCACAGGAGCAGACTGTCACAGGAGCGGACTGTCACAGGAGCGGACTTGCAAGGGAAACGCAATTGCGCGATGCTTATGCTTAAGAACATGTCTTATGCTCAAGAACATGTCCGTTCTGACGATTTCAGTGAGAATTGAGGACCCCTATGAAGTACATGATCAGTTGGAACGAACGTTCGCAAGGATCGCCGATGGAGTACGAGAACGCCCAGAAGCGCATTCTGGAGGTTTTCACCCAATGGAAGGCGCCCGACAATTTCAAGATCGAGATGTTCGTCATACGGGTAGGTGACTGGGGCGGGTATATGCTGCTGGACTGCGACGACCCGCTGGCGGTTCACAAGTTCTGCTCGATGTTACCTGCTTTCGAGTTCCAGGCACGCCCCGTGGTTCCGGTCATGGACGCGGTCAAGGTCGAACTCGAAGCGATGGCCTTCCGTGAAGGGCTCAAAGCCAAGTGAACCATAGCGCGAGCCGATCGGCGGGCGCGTTGCGGAAGACCCCGCACCAACGCGAAGTTTTTTTGCCTGCGCGGGAACCAGCTATTACCTGCGGCGTTACCAGGATGGCATCCGCGCTCGCTCATTTGAGTTCGGGTTGCCACCCTGTCTACATCGGACGCCCCCTCACACCCCCAGCGTCCGAACATCCGACCCTGGCCGTTCGTCCCCCCGGCGGCTGGGGTCTTTTGTCTTTCGTGTCCGTATTGATGGGTGCCGGTGAAGCAGCCTTCTGACGGGGAGAGCCAAACTTTATGATGTCGCTTTTCCTCAACATACTGTGGATCGTATTCGGCGGCTTGTGGATGGCTCTGGGATGGGTGATTGCCGCAATCGTCATGGCCATCACCATCGTCGGATTGCCGTGGGCCCGCGCAGCCTTGAACATTGCCGCCTACACGTTCCTCCCATTCGGTCAGACGGCCGTGTCCCGCTCGGAATACTTTGGACGCGAGGACGTTGGAACCGGGCCGTGGGGCGTGATCGGCAACGCGGTCTGGCTGGTGTTTGCCGGGTGGTGGCTGGCGTTCGCCCACCTTGTCATCGCCATCGCCCTTGCTTTCACCATTATCGGCATCCCGTTCGCGTGGGCACACCTCAAGCTCGCAGGTCTAGCGCTTTGGCCCATCGGCAAGGCCATTGTTCCGGTGGAAATGTCCTTTCCTTCCGCAAGATGAGGCGCGACCGTTTCCAAGGTGATGAACCCACTACACGAAATATTCCTGATCAAACTCTTGCAAAGACCCGCCGCAGCACTTCCGGCAGATCCTCGGCGATCAGGCCAACACCCGCCTCATTACCTGCCTCACCATGCAGCCAGACCGCTGCAGCCGCGGCCTCAAAGCCCGCCATGCCCTGGGCCAAGAGGCCGGCGACGAAGCCCGCCAGGACATCGCCGGAACCAGCCGTTGCGAGCCACGGTGGGGCATTTTCCGCAATGGCGGCGCGGCCATCCGGCGATGCCACAACCGTATCGGGACCTTTGAGCAACACCACGGCTCCGGTCATTTCCGCCGCGCTACGGGCGCGCTCGAGCTTTGACTGCGCCTGTTTGGTCAATTCAACTTCGCTGAAGAGCCTGCCGAACTCTCCCTCGTGCGGGGTGAGAATCGTGATGGCGCTTGAACGTGACTTGATGGCCGCTATCAGCTCCTTGGGATCATCGGCAAACGACGTCAGGGCATCGGCATCGAGCACAGCGGACACCGGTTCGGCCAAAGCCGCCATGACAAGATCGCGCATCGCTGCCCCGACGCCGCCGCCCGGACCCAGCACGACAACATTGCGGCGCCGATCGGCCAAAAACCCGGTCAGTTCCTTCGCGCCATCGACCGGATGTACCATGACGGCGAGGTTCGCGATCGCGTTGACGATCAACGCATCGCGCGGCGACGCAACCGTCACGAGGCCCGCGCCGGCACGCAAAGCCCCGCGTGCGGCAAGCCGTGCAGCCCCGCTCGAAGCAAGACCACCCGATACGATCACCGCATGGCCGCGGTCGTACTTGTGTGCATCCATGCGCGGTACAGGGAGGCGCCAGAGCGGCGGCCTGTTGGCAAACGTGCGCGGAACGATGTTTACGAGCACCTGTGGCGGGATCCCGATATCGGCGACACGAACGTGGCCGCAGCGCAGCCGGCCAGGCAGCAGCACGTGGCCCGGCTTGCGGCGAAAGAAGGTCACCGTTTGGGTGGCACAGACCGCCTCCCCCATGATGGCACCGGTCGTGCCGTTGATGCCGCTCGGCAAGTCAACGGCATGGACCTTGGCGTCGCAGGCATTCATTGCACCGATCATCGCGCGTGCCGGGCCTTCGACCGGACGGTCGAGGCCAGCCCCAAAAAGCGCGTCGATGATTGCCGCGGGCGTGCCGATTGCATCCGGATGCGCGGGCTCCGTCCGGCCCGTCCATTGTTGCGCTGCCAAAGCGGCATCGCCCTTGAGACGTTCCCTGGCGCCCAGGAACAGGACGCGAACCTCAAAACCCTGCTCGGACAGGATGCGGGCTGCCACGAACCCATCACCTCCGTTATTGCCGGGTCCGGCCACCACCACAATTCGCGAGCCGGCCGGATGAGCAGCGGCCACCGCATCCGCGACCGCCCGCCCGGCGTTTTCCATGAGGGTGGCCCCGGAAACTCCCCCCGCAATGGCCAGCCGATCCGCCTCGGCCATCTCGGTATTTGCAAGGAGTTCCAACATGATGCTCACCTTGACCGTCCACTTGCCGCCTAACGCGGCTGCCATCGACTAAAAATTGGGCGCACGGCACAAAAATTAATCCAATACTTCAAGGAGATGGATCCGATTTTGCCCAAAATCGTGCCACACCAACTTGAAATGACATACGTTTTCCGATTTATCCCACTTGGCATGAACCCTGCTACCGGTAGGTTCGCGACGCACGACCAGTTTCCCAGGTTCCGACCCTCGTAAGTGCGTGCCGCCCTTACGATACGATCGTCGAAACCGCAGGAATACTAGCGCCGTCCGGCGGGCTTGGAGATGAAATGGCAATGAAAAAAATCGAAGCGATCATCAAGCCGTTCAAGCTGGATGAAGTGAAGGAAGCCCTGCAGGAGGTTGGCCTACAAGGCATCACCCTGACGGAAGCCAAAGGATTTGGGCGTCAGAAGGGCCATACCGAACTCTATCGGGGTGCCGAATACGTCGTCGATTTTCTCCCGAAAGTGAAGATCGAGATTGTGCTCGGTGATGACATGGTTGAAAAAGCCATCGAGGCGATCCGTCGCGCCGCCCAGACCGGGCGGATCGGTGATGGGAAAATATTCGTCTCCAACATTGAGGAAGCCATCCGGATCAGGACGGGGGAATCCGGGTTAGACGCCATCTAAACTACTGGCCGGGAAGTATGCCATCCCTCTGTTAAGACGACCAACTCCACGAAAGGTATGCAATCAATGAAAACGGCCAAAGACGTCCTGGCAATGATCAAGGACAACGACGTGAAATACGTCGATTTTCGTTTCACCGACCCCCGGGGCAAGTGGCAGCACGTGACCTTCGACGTCACCATGATCGAAGAGGAGACATTCACCGAAGGCCAGATGTTTGACGGCTCCTCGATCGCAGGCTGGAAAGCCATCAATGAATCCGACATGAACCTGATGCCGGACCCTTCGACCGCCACCATCGATCCGTTCTTTGCGGAGACGACCATGTCGCTGATCTGCGACGTGCTTGAGCCGACCACCGGACAGCCCTACAACCGCGATCCGCGCGGCATTGCCAAGAAGGCGGAAGCCATGGTCAAGGCATCGGGTCTTGGCGATACGATCTTCTTTGGTCCGGAAGCCGAATTCTTCATTTTCGACGACGTCAAATACGCTGCCGAACCCTATAATACGGGCTTCAAGCTCGATTCAATCGAATTTCCGACCAATTCCGACACCGACTATGAGGGCGGCAACCTCGGCCACCACGTCGGCACCAAGAAGGGCTATTTCCCGGTGCCGCCGCAAGATACCGCCCAGGATATGCGTTCGGAAATGCTCGGGTCGATGGCGCGCATGGGCTGCGTGGTCGAGAAGCACCACCACGAAGTGGCATCCGCCCAGCACGAACTCGGCCTCAAGTTCGCGCCGCTGACCATCATGGCGGACCGGATGCAAATCTACAAATACTGCATCCACATGGTCGCCAACATTTACGGCAAGACGGCCACGTTTATGCCGAAGCCGATCTATGGCGACAACGGCTCGGGCATGCATTGCCACCAGTCGATCTGGAAGGAAGGCAAGCCGGTGTTTGCCGGGAACAAATATGCCGACCTGTCGGAGACCTGCCTCTCCTACATCGCCGGCATCATCAAGCACGCCAAGGCGATCAACGCCTTCACCAATCCGACGACCAATTCCTACAAACGCCTGGTGCCGGGCTATGAAGCCCCCGTGCTGCTCGCCTATTCGGCGCGCAACCGTTCGGCTTCATGCCGAATTCCCTACACCACCAATCCGAAAGCCAAGCGCGTCGAAGTTCGCTTCCCCGATCCATTGTGCAATCCCTATCTGGGCTTTGCGGCCATGCTGATGGCCGGCCTCGACGGCGTCAAGAACAAGCTCGACCCGGGACCGGCGATGGACAAGGATCTCTATGATCTGCCCAAAGCCGAACTCAAGACCATCCCGACGGTTTGCGGTTCGCTGCGCCAGGCACTCGAAGAACTCGACAAGGACCGCAGCTTCCTCAAGGCCGGTGGCGTGTTCGACGACGACTTCATCGACAGCTATATCGAGTTGAAGATGGCGGAAGTGATCCGTTTCGAGCACACGCCGCATCCGGTCGAATTCGAGATGTACTATTCGGCATAAGTCGACACAGGAAATCGCGCAACCGAGCGAAAGGGGCACCAGATGGTGCCCCTTTTTTTATCCTTGTTTACGCGCGACGACGATCCTCCTTTGATCATACGATCGGATTCCTGGCGCATATCGCTTTCGACCATCGCGTCGACGACGAAGCCGGCGTGGCGAATTGCGTTTGCGAGATAATTGCGCGAATGTTTGTAACGTCCGCTGGGCGACAGCACATAACCTTCCGACTGGCCTTCCTGGTCGAGACTTTCGGTGGAGGCGGCAAGCCGCCCATCGACACGCAACGCGTGGCAGGCTGCCTGCAGGAAATGCGGTACATCCCCCACATAGGCTAAAACGTCGGCCGCGACCACGAGATCGAATGAATCGGGCGTCCCTGCCATGAAGTCGATGGCGTCGCCAGTTACCAACCGATCGTACACCGCCAGCGCTCGCGCCCGGTCCAGCATGCGTGAGGAAATATCGACCCCGATAAGCCACGTGAGCCGGCGGCATACGAGGCAGAGGCACGTGAGCCGGCGGCATACGAGGCAGAGGCACGTGAGCCGGCGGCATATGAGGCGGCGGCATATGAGTGAGAAGTTTGTGAGTGAGAAGTTTGGCTCCGCTTGTGGGTGGCCCTGCGATCCTTCCGGTTCATGACAAAGCCACGACCGGATACGCCCCGTCCATGACCTTCTCCGCGAAAGAGAAAGCGGCAATCCAGGGTGGTACGCTGCGCATTTTGAATTTCAGCAGTCCAAAGCTTCGATGACACGGGGAAAGCCAACCAATGAAAAACGAACGGTCGGGCTTTCGAATTCCACTTCTTGGGTGGGGCGTCTGCCTCCTCGTATAATAGATCAAGCTACAAAACTATACATCTGTATAGTGATATCAACAATCGTATGGCCCCACCTTTCAACTGAAAAAGCGGCTCAAGCCGCCGACAATGGCACCTTGGTCGCGCCCCGCCAGGCGGACGGTTTCCCGGCGCTAGCCGCCGCGCTGGCCGCCGCGGCTTGGCCCTCTATCGCGACCACAACCTCTTCGGGCGACGCTAATTCGATGCGGTTGCGTCCGTTCGACTTCGCGCGATAGAGCGCTGCATCAGCCCTTGCCAACAAAACCGCAATATCGACCGGGCCTATGGCGCTGGCCGCCCCGATGCTGACGGTCGCATCGAGCGGGCATCCCGCCACGTTGGCGCCGCCAAGCTGGAACGCCGCCCTGACCCGTTCAGCCACGATCAAGGCACCCTCCATCGCCCCTGGCAGAAGGGCAACGAATTCCTCGCCGCCAAGCCGTCCGAGGATGTCCGTGGTACGTGTGCCGGCAGCAATCGTTTTGCCGAACACGCGCAACGTTGCGTCACCAGTGGCGTGACCAAAACGATCATTGACCTGCTTGAAGTCATCCAGATCGAGAACCAACGCGCTGACCGGCTGACCCAACTTCGCTTGGCGGGCAACGAGTTGTTCAGCCGCCTCATAGAATCCCCGGCGATTGAGCAGACCCGTGAGGTCGTCGGTCAATGCCGCGACCTTGTAGAACCGCACGGTGCGTTCCTTCGTGAGCACCAGCACCATGAATGCGGAACCGACAAGGTACAGCGTGACTTCAAGAGCAAAGACAGCAATCCAACCGCTTGCCGAAGCAACTGCGCCGCTGTCGTCTGGAAGTATGCTTGCAAGCGCGATTGGCGCGAGAAAGACGGCACCGTGCAATATCGGAACCACAACGGCGGGCCAACCGCGTATCAGGTGCTTGCGGCGTTCGCTCCAGAGTTCCATCGCAGTAAGGTAGGTATAGATGGAAACAATGATGGAGCTCAGCACGATACGGGCTGCCAGCGAAGTCACGAATTCCGGATACATGCAGGCCAGGAGCCAAACCAACGGACCGGCCGCCAATGCGCCCCAAAGTATGGATCGGCCGTGGAACAATCGGCCCGCATTCCAAATCATGCCGCAGGCCACAAACAACAAAGCACTTGACGTTCCGGCCGGCAGCACGGGAGAAATCATCGGCTCAATGCTCCACAGCGCCACCGCAAAGCCACCAACCAGATAGGCGCATCCCCACCACGCAAGGGCGCGCACACGGTCGCGTGCCCAGGCAAACAGCAAGAACACGCCCAGCATTGCCGTCACGCTGGTCGCGACGACGAACATCGTCTTTACGTCCAGGACGATCGGTGAATGGGCGATCGGTTCCAGCATTGAGGCCTCCTCAGGACTCTTCCAAGGTTGCGTGTGGAACACGACGCTTGGCATGCGCGGGGTGAACTATCGCTCGGAAATATTTTTTTCACGTATTGAGATTGCGTGGCTTTTCACGGAAAAAGCGATAAAGATTGATTCAAAGATACTGGGGACCTCATGCGCCTTCGCTTAGCGGGATCGGCACAAACAGGCTTTCAATCGGCACCGCTTCCGGAATGAAATGCTGTTCGATCATATATTGGACAAGCGCTTGCAACGTCGAACGATTACGTTCGATTCCATAGGGCCAGGCGTCACCGCCGAACACTTCGTCGATTTCTTCAATTTCGGACTGCAGCCACGGTAACATCGCGGCGAGCGACCCCGCATAACGCAGGCGCGCAAGCGCACGTCGTTTGGATTCCACAAAGGCCTGGTACAAGTTGGTCGCAAGCCACCTGTGCCGCTCATGGAGTTCCCGCCGCATTGCAACGAGATGCATGATTGGGAAAATGCCGGTCTGTTCGTAAAGCGCCCGTTCCAAAGCACGATAATTTGGAAAAAGCCGTACAACGTCGGGATCGCGGCCGAGGATTTCCGGACGACGCGAACCGATCAGGGCATCTATCTCGCCGCGTGCCAACAGGGTTGCGAGCGACGAGCCACTTTGATTCTGATCGATGGCAACCGGACGCAACAACGCCGGCGCATGCGGTCTTCCATGTGTCCCGGTACCTTCGACCGCCCCCTGCACCCACCGAATGGTCCCGATATCGACCCCGAACTGATGCATGAGGTGGCCGCGCAGCCAGAGCGCTGCGGTCTGCGTATAGAGCGGCAGCCCGACCAAGCGTCCTTCAAGATCCTTGGCAGTGCGAATGCCGGATCGTTTATTGATAAAAATATAACCATGACGAAAAACACGCGATGGAAACACCGGCAGCGCTACGAACGGGCTTTTGCCCGTGCCATGAAGGCTGATGAATTCGGACGCTGAAAGTTCGGCGATGTCGAATTCCTGGCCCCCGACCATGCGATCGAAAACATCGCGGCCCGATTTAAGCGTAATGCAGGTGAGGTCGACGCCCTCGACCGTCACCGCCCCCTCACGGATTGCCTCCATGCGATCATAGCGGCAACACGCGAAGGTCAGGCGAAGGCGAGACATTACCCCATTAGCGCTTGGAGAACTGGAAGCTGCGGCGCGCCTTGGCCTTGCCGTACTTCTTACGCTCGACCACGCGCGAATCGCGCGTGAGGAACCCGCCGCGTTTAAGTGCGCCGCGCAGTTCGGGCTCGTAGGCCAGCAACGCCTTTGATATCCCATGGCGAACGGCACCGGCCTGACCCGACAATCCGCCACCCGATACGGTGCAAACGACGTCGAATTGTCCGTTGCGGCTGGTAGCGGCGATCGGCTGCTGGATCAGCATGCGCAGCACGGGCCGCGCAAAATACACTTCAAGTTCCCGCGTATTGACGGTGATCTTGCCAGCACCAGGCTTGACCCATACGCGCGCAACGGCGTTTTTGCGTTTGCCGGTCGCATAGGCACGGCCCTGCTTGTCGATCTTCTGGACGTATCTTGGCACTTCAGGAGCTACCGCTGACTTGAGTGCCGACAATTGATCGAGCGACTGCATGGATTCAGCCATCGTCACGCGCTCCTTATATTCTTGCGATTCATGGCGCCAACATCGAGTTTCTCTGGACTTTGCGCCGCATGCGGATGGTCAGGGCCCGGATAGACCCGCAAATTGCCGAGCTGCTGGCGGGCGAGCGGCCCGCGCGGCAACATGCGCTCGATCGCCTTCTCTACGACACGCTCGGGAAACTTGCCGTCGAGGATCGAGCGCGCGGTACGTTCCTTGATGCCGCCGATATAGCCGGTGTGATGGTAATAGACTTTCTTTTCGCGCTTTTTTCCCGTCAGCACGATCTTGGCGGCATTGACGATGACGACGTTGTCGCCGCAATCAACGTGCGGGGTGTAGGTCGGCAGATGCTTGCCGCGCAAATGCATGGCAACGATCGAAGCAAGCCGGCCGACCACGAGGCCATCGGCATCGATCATCACCCATTTCTTTTGAACTTCAGCGGGCTTTGCCGCAAAGGTGCTCATGAGCCTGACATCCATGGATTAATGGGGCCATCGATTAATGGGGCGTCCATCGGAGCGCCCCATGGGCCTCCGTTGGGCCGCCTCATACAACAGGCTCCTGCCCTCGTCAACGCAGCGGGTCATTTTTTATCACGTAAAATCATATAGTTATAAAAATGGTAATATTACACCTCACAGATTGACGCGACCGCCCAGAGGATTGGTATAAGGTGGCACAAAATCGAGGCCCCGATGTCAGTCCAAGCCCAAATCCAAGCCCAAGCCGCCCTTGCCGTCGAAGCCGCGCCGGTCTTGTTGAGCGAACGCAATGGCTCGATCGCGATCCTGACCCTCAACCGGCCGGACGCGCGAAACAGCCTTTCGCAAGCCATGCTCGACGCTCTCGGGCAGGCTTGCTCTGCGGTCGCGGCGGACCGGTCGGTGCACGCCGTTGTCCTGACAGCCAATGGCCCGGTCTTTTCCGCCGGACACGATCTCAAGGAACTCAACAGCCGGCGCCAGGATTCCGACCATGGGCGTGGCTTTTTCGAACGCGTCCTCGCGCTTTGCGCCTGCGTCATGCAGCAGATCGTGCGCCTGCCCCAACCGGTTATTGCCGCCGTACAGGGCACCGCGACTGCCGCAGGCTGTCAGCTCGTCGCAAGCTGTGACTTGGCGGTCGCGTCATCGACCGCGCGATTTGCAACTCCCGGCGTGAATATTGGATTGTTCTGTTCAACGCCGATGGTCGCCCTGTCACGAAATGTCGCACGCAAGCATGCCATGGAAATGCTGCTGATCGGCGAGCCGGTTTCGGCCAACGATGCGTTGCGCATGGGGCTGGTCAATCATGTCGTCGAACCAGGCGACGAACGCGCGAAGGCCCTGGAACTTGCTCGCAAAATTGCCGCAAAGTCTGCTCACGTCGTCGGTATCGGCAAGGAAGCCTTCTATCAGCAGATCGAAATGGGCTTGGCGCAAGCCTATGATCGTGCCGTCGCTGTAATGGTCGAGAACATGATGGCCTGTGACGCGGAGGAAGGCATTTCTGCATTTATCGGCAAGCGCCCGCCAACCTGGCGGGATTCCTTGTGATAGAAGATACAGAAGGCAGGTTACCCGATGCCCGTTGCCCGCGCCAATGCGGCACCGGAGTTGTTGAGCCCCGGGGCACTCTTCCCAAACGCCCCATTTATCGTTCATAAAGGCGCCTCGGTTGGTGTCCTTATGACTTGGTCGCAGGTGCGGCCTCAATTGGAGAGCAGATCAATGAAGAAGCTAATAGCCCTCGCCTTTGTGCTTGCTATGACGGCCCTGCCGAGTGGCCCAGCCGCCGCTTACGATTCGAATGATCAGTCAGCATGCCAGGACGACGCATTCCGGGTTTGCAATCATGCGATTCCCGACGAGCGCAGGGTCAAGGCCTGCCTGCTCGCCAACATGCGGCGTTTGAGCCCGCAATGCCGGCGCGCGTTTTCGCGTGGTCGCCGTGGCGAATTGATGTCGCCCCGCATCGCGGGCTGATATCCATCCAACGCTGTTGCATTGCCGGAAGGAGGTCCTCCACCCTCCGGCAAACTCCTGCCGGCGCGGCTTCGTTCTCGACAAGCTAAACACTCGCAACTGAGCACCCGTAACTGAACACCCGTAAGTGGATCTTGGCAGCTGGACCACGACAATTATCCCGACAACTATATCCGCGGCATCCTCAATACCGTGAAGTCGATTGCGCTCGTCGGCATTTCGCCAAGGGACAACCGCCCGAGCTATTTCGCATTCAAATATCTCCTTGAACGCGGCTACCGGATGATCCCGGTCAATCCCGGCCAGGCCGGTCACGACATCCTAGGCCGGCCCGTCTACGCCAGGCTTGCCGACATCCCTGAGCCGGTCGACATGGTCGACATCTTTCGGGCGCCGCAATATGCACTCGCAGTCGTCCAGGAGGCGCTTGCCCTCACGCCGCGACCGCAAGTGATCTGGATGCAGCTCGGCGTCCGCAGCGATGAAGCCGCCGCCTTGGCCGAGCAGCATGGTCTCAAGGTCGTGATGAATCGCTGCCCGAAGATTGAATATGGGCGGCTATCGTCGGAAATTGCCTGGATGGGCGTCAATACCCGCACCCTCTCCTCCAAGCGAGCAAAATTGCTGCCCGGCGGCATTCAGCGTATGTCGCTTGACCGCACCACCATGGCAGGCGGCGCGACCGACGCCTCGACGCGCGCCCAGCGCAACGACGAGAAAACCTGAAAACAAGGACGCGGCCATGACCGATCGCACCCCTGACCGCACCCCTGGGTTCTCCACCCTCGCCATTCATGCCGGCGCGCAGCCCGACCCGACGACAGGCGCACGCGCGACCCCGATCTATCAAACGACGTCGTTCGTATTCGAGGATGTCGATCACGCCGCTTCGCTGTTCGCCCTGCAGACTTTCGGCAATATCTATACGCGCATCGGCAACCCGACCAATGCGGTTCTGGAAGAGCGCGTCGCGGCATTGGAAGGCGGCACCGCGGGCCTCGCCGTCGCCTCCGGGCATGCCGCACAGGTGATCGTCATGCACTGCCTTATGCAGCCCGGCGAAGAATTCGTGGCGTCGAAAAAACTCTATGGCGGCTCGATCAATCAATTCAATCACGCGTTCAAGAATTTCGGCTGGAATGTGGTCTGGGCCGACCCTGACGACGTGACCTCCTTCGAACGCGCCATCACGCCCAAGACCAAAGCCATCTTTATCGAATCGATTGCCAATCCGGGCGGGGTCATCACGGATATCGAAGCGATCGGAAAAATCGCGAAATCAGCCCACGTGCCGCTGATCGTCGACAATACGCTGGC
>DATGVJ010000507.1:0-2439 GCA_035300505.1 Xanthobacteraceae bacterium | reverse complement strand
ATGCCGTGGCGGCCCAAGGTCCCCTCCCTGACCTGGCGTAGTTTCCTGCACAACCACCTGACCGACATTGTTGCGATCGACATGTTCGTCGTTACAACCACGACGTTTCGGCTTCTTTACATACTGATCGTCGTGATCGGTCCCGGTAGACGCGCCGGCCCCAACCGCCATGTTGTCCTGCCCACCGCTGTTCGAGGCGATGGCGAGCCGGATCGGCGCATTGCGCAGAAGCGTTGGCACCGCCGCGTGACTCTGGGCCTTCGTCACCTCTGCGTCTGGGCTATAATCAGGGCGCGAAGTCGTGCAATCAAATCTTGCGGCATGCCGTTTATCGACGTCATCAAATCGTGCATTGCGCTACCGCTCAATGGATTGACTTCGAGTCCAATTCGCTTTGCATCAGCTTGGTACTGAGGGTCTCTCACGGTGTGATCGAACGCGGCCCTCAACGCCGCTACGCGTTCGGCAGGCACACCCGGAGCGAACATGATTGGATACGACATCTCATACTTGATTCCGTAGAATTGAAACAGCCGCTTGTCAGTCTCAGAGTCCGCCCATTCCGCCGCCGTCGGAACGCTCGGTAGTTCCGACGACCGCTCGCGGCCGAATTGAAGAACGAGGCGGATCTTGTTGTCTTTCAAATAGTGCGAATTTCCCGCCGTAACATTAGCGAGCAGAGCGACGTGTGCATCGACCTCTCGACGTTCCATCGCCGCCAGGATTTCGGCGCTCCCTTTGTAACCGGGAATGACCGCGGTATTTGTATTCAGTATCTGTTTCATAAGCATTGGCAGGATGTAAGTGTCGGTCGCCGTTGAGACCGCCCCCACTACCATCCTGTGCGTTCGCAAGTCGGTCAGCGTATTGAACGAGGTGTCGTGCCATACGAACAGGACTTGTGGCTGTTGCGCCGGAGTTCCGATCCATGACGCCTGATTGATATCGAAGGGAATGTTTTCGGTGCCCGGGAGCTGAAGCTTGGAGTCGAGCAGTACATTCGTGGTCGGCATACCCATGACGGTTCCGTCTTTGGGCGACCTGTTGTGAATGTAGTTCATCAGGATGAGGCTTCCGGCGCCACTCATGTTTTCGACCACAACGCCGGGATTGCCAGGAATGTGTCGCCCGATATGTTTGGCTAGAAGGCGGCCAACAGTGTCGTATCCTCCACCTGTGGATCCGCCGACGACAAGACGCATGCTCTTGCCCGAGTAGAAATCTGCAATGGGATCGGCTGCCGCTGGACCCGGAGCGGCAACAGCTGCAAGACCGATGGCGAAAGCCATGGCTGTGCGTCGTATCATGATCCCTTCCCGAACGTTCTCGTGCGAACAGGTAACCCATTCGCAGTATGTCACGATAAGGTCCACCCGTCATCTACTCGACAGTCGCAGCACAAGACACGGCGACTATTGCCCGTATTATTGTTTCGGAATAGCGTCACGGCCTGCAAGGAGAACCAAGAATGCGCACGGCGGACGACTATCAGCAGCTCTTGAAAAAAGGATACGGGCATATCGGCCGGGTTGGCTATCTGTCTCCGGGTATCGTCGACGAGACTCTCTCGGCCCAATTTTACCGTATGGCGCCGCACGGCGTCACGCTGGTGCGGACCAGCCTGGAATTGAAGGACGTCACCGTCGAAGAGGTCAATGCCGCGGTGGCGCGAACGGAAAAGGCCTCGGCAGAGCTTGGCAAGTACAGACCGGATTGCATCATCTTCGGTGGATCACCAACGGTTGCCGTGCCTGGCCACGGCTTTGAAAAAGTCATCGTTGACAAGATCGAAAAGGCATCGGGCAGGAAGGCATTTTCCGCTCAAGCTGCCGCGCTCGAAGCCCTGCGGAAACACGGAGCACGCAAGCTCGCCCTTGCGACGCCTTTTCCGGATAACGTGAACGCCATGGTCAAGGAGTTTATCGAAAAACTGGGATTCGAGGTATTGAGCATCAGAGGCTCCGGCGTCGCTTATCTTGACCTGACACTGACTCCGCTTCAAACAAGTTGGGATTTGGGAAAGCGAGTTTTCGAAGAAGCGAAAAACGCCGATGCACTTTATTTCCCGGGCGCACCGCAACCTTGCGTCGACATCATCGATGCGCTCGAGGACGAGTTTGGAACCTTTGTCATTTCGAGCCTGCAGGCATCCCTTTGGAAGGCGCTGCAAATAATCGGATACCGTGTTCCCATTGCTGGCTATGGCAAGCTTCTGCGCGAACTCGAGTAACCTGCGCGTTGCCGCGATGAATTGAGGACCGGTTCCGGCGCAGCTTCGCTGCCGGGAGCACACCTTGTCTGTAATGCATCGCAAAGTGGAAGGAAGTTGATGCGCTCTCGCCCTTCATATCAGGATACAAAATCGACTGTGTCCGTGGTTAAACAACTAGCCCGCGGTTCCGCCAACCGGCAGGCATGATTTGAAGTTAGAACCGGTCT
>DATGVJ010000506.1:0-3167 GCA_035300505.1 Xanthobacteraceae bacterium | reverse complement strand
CGTGGGGTCGACCCAGCTGGGTCTCGCGCTGCTCCGCCGCGCGGAGATCCGCTCGCTTTTTCCCATCCGGCGTCATCGCCGGAAGTCGGCCATTGGGCGGGTCCACGATCAGCGACGTGCGCTTTGTCCCCACGACCTTGTTGCCCCGGTCGTACCAAAACTCGTTGTAAGGGACGACGCCGCCTGGCGGGTACATCAAACCACCCACCTCCGGATCGATCTGATCGCGATCCTGCCGTCGATTTTCTTCCTTCTCGAAGGTTGCCGCCTCCTCTTCGGTGAAAAACTCCTTCGTTCCGAGCGCGACGGGTCGCTCCATCGGGGTGATGGTCCGGAAGTCCCACACACCCTGCAAGTCCGGCTGGGCGTCCGCCGTACGCGGCACAGTCCACGTCTCGACCGCCACAGCCGCCGGCGCCAGCAGCGCGGCCGCGATCACCACCGGTAGACCAGCCATTGAAGTGAGAAGTCGATGGCTCATATGAAACCTCCCTTTCACTTGCTTGGTTGCTTGCGAAGATGCCCATACATGAGCTCTTCCACGAACTCCACGCACTTGAACTCCATCAGCTGGGCGTTCTTATCCAACCGACGATAGAGGGGCATGCTCA
The DNA here is from genome assembly GCA_035300505.1 of Xanthobacteraceae bacterium. Classification (GTDB taxonomy): domain Bacteria; phylum Pseudomonadota; class Alphaproteobacteria; order Rhizobiales; family Xanthobacteraceae; genus VAZQ01. The sequence continues at coordinate 2,556 of DATGVJ010000506.1, read as the reverse complement.
TTTTCCACGGCCGCGAAAACACCTTCGGGTCCTCAATGGTGACGTCGTAGGTGAGCGCGCCAGCGCTCAAGGGCGTGTAGCGTTCGACCACATGCAAGGCGTCGCTATGGAAATTCCCGGCTCTGTCAAACCAGGTCTCCTCGTTCAAACGCGTCACATCGACGACCAGAGTGTCGCCCTCCCAGTGCCCGACCGAGTGCCCCATCCAGCTGTCGACAGGATTTGGGGGCGCCTTATCCATGTAGATCGTGCGGGCGGCGCCCGCAAACTCGTAGGCCATCAGGATGAACTGCGGAGTTTGAACAATCTGAAACGGATAGGGCATATACGTGGCGCGTGGCACGCCCGGCAAATAGCACTTGATTTCCGGGTCAGCGGTCAAACGGTTTTCAAAGTTCTCTTTCTTTTTCGCCGCCGCTGCCGGCAAGTACGGGATCTCATCGCCCTCCACGACGCTGAGCCCCGCGGGAACTGCGCCGGCCGCACCAAGCGCGACCACCACTCCGGGTCGCGCCGCGTGTTCCTGGAGGTCCCAGTTTGCCGTGTTGAGCGCCTGCCAGATACCGTTCAAGTCCGCCTTGCCGTCCGCCGTACGTTGCGCCTTATAGGCCTCGGCCCCGCTCGCGGTCGGTATCGGGCTAAGCTGGAGCGCTGTCATCAAAACGGCTGCAGCACCCGCAAACCTTGCCCCTCTCAACCAATTTCCCATCTGCGCCTCCTCTCCACCACCCTGCATGTCCCTGCAGGTGCAGCCGCCAGTTCTAGGCCAGGTTAGCTTGTCAGCACACTTTCGCGAGTCAATCGCTTTCTTTGTGAGTGACTTGGGAAATCACTCAAATCGAATCATCTCTCCACCGTCATGCCCGTCCCCGGACTTGATCCGGGGATTGTCGCGGGCATCCACATCTTTCTTGCCGCGCGCCATCAAGCAAAACGTGGATGGACGGGACGAGCCAGGCAATGACTCCGAGGAAATGGTTCGGCATGACCGAAACGCGCGGCTAATTGCGGGTAGAGGCTTGCTTGGCCTGCGGATACCAGAATGTCTGATGGCAGCTCTCGCAGACATCCTCCATTCGCCCGCCAATGTCCTCCAGCAAAGGGACGTTTTTGGCCTCGCTAGCCTGCAGCGCTTCTAAGCCGAGAGCTCGCAATGCCTTAGCAAATGCATCAAAACTCTTTCGTCTCTTCTTTATAAGCGCGGTTATCTCGGCAGGCTCTAACTCCACCCCCGGAACCTCCGATTTGGTTCCGGCAGGAGCCGCTTCTCGACCCGGCATCATCAGCAGGTTGGCCCCCTCGATTATTCGCACAGCGGCGCGACGCACATCGAGCCACTCCTCTTGCGTTTTGGGAGACAAATCCTGAGTACCTTGTTTATCGATAACGGTTCCTGCGGCGCCCCAAAGCGTGTCCGCAGACGGATCGATCATGGATTCCATGACATCTTTGATGGAGGAGTAGATTTGACGATCCCCGGCAGCTTTGCTGGAGCCGGCACGACATCGCGCCACGTAAGCCCTTTCGGTCACACCATTGGCCCGATTTGCGGTTTTGTCAGCTTGCCACTCCTCTGCACAAGCCTTTGCGGTTTTTTGTTGAGCAATGGCGAGCGAGGCTGCGGATAACGCGATTACTCCCAAGGCCGCCACGCAGAGGGCCGCCGCAATCTGCCTTCTCATCTGCCATCTCCTTGAAATGAACCGGGCTGGTCATGGTAGCGCTTGCGAGCCTGTTCGAAAACGGCTGCGGGCGGCTCCGCAAATTGCCGTGAAGGGATCAATCGCGAAAGCTCGCGCCGTCGCCGCGCGATCGAGCCGCCGCGGTTAATTCCGCAACGATGTCCTCCTTCATTGCGGCCTCGATCGCGAGCATGATTCGATGTGAGGTCAGTCCGTCCACGATGCGATGATCCATCAGCAACTGGACCAGCATGTCGCCGCCGGGATTGAGGAGTCCATAGATGAGGCTGAACGAGATGGGCGTCGTCGACTGCATCACCTGCGCGCGGCGCACCGGAAACGAATGGACCGAGTATGTCCCGAAGTACTCGGATCGCAGCCGCCCGGACCACTGCAGTGCGAAGCTCCACACCGGGCGCCTGACGATCGACGGCAGGCGGGAAAAACGGATGAGGCGTCGATACCCGCCCACGCTCTCGACCGGCCGTCGCTTCAGGCCCCGGAGAATAGCGTCGATTTCCGCCAGGCTGAGCAATTCCGGGCGCTTGATCTGGTCGAAAAACACCGCAGGCCTGCCGTTCCAGTCGCGCTCCACCACCATCGTGGCGACCGCATACGGATGCAGGTACAGGCGCGGCCATGGAAACGGCAGGTAGGCGGTTCGCAATTCCGGCCATTTCCGGCAGGCCAGGGCGACCGCTTTCACCCAGATCGCACCCCATCCGATCGGCGGGCGCCTCAATTTACGGGCAACGGCGACCGGCGAAACGTTGATGGTCCAGTTTCCCGCGACCACCTGGGACTTCTTGCCGAAATGAACGACATCGCTCATCCACCGGCGGTGGAGCGGAATGGGGGACCGGGGGAGCTCCGG
>DATGVJ010000505.1:0-33298 GCA_035300505.1 Xanthobacteraceae bacterium | reverse complement strand
GCGTAGGGCGCAATAGCCATAGCGCCTTTCCAACCCAATCATCGTGGCACGGTATTGCGTGGCGCTATGGCGTATTGCGCCGTGGGCTTCGTCGTACCGACAGGCGGCGCAATACGCTGCGGCGCGCGAAAACGCGCGCCTCCGCTATTGCGCCCTACGGGGCTGTAAGACCCAAAGTAAAGGGCCGCCTAAAGGCGGGACTCCGAACGAAAAACTCCAAACGGGAAACTACGCTACGCCCGGATCCATGAGCCCCGCCACGCAGCGTCGCAAACCCTTGATAAGATCCTGGCTCGCAACCAGGTGCTTTTCCTCGGCATCGAGTACGAGCGTAAAGGCCCGGCACTTGAGTTCCTTGATGCTGAGCTTGGCAACACATTGGGGGCCGGCCGAGTCGCACACGATATCGATCAACCGATCGACCGCGTGCATGCGGCCGAGCAGATAGTCGTTTTCGCGATAGGCGCGCGACAGGAACGCCGCGAAATGTCCAAACCCTGTGCCCTTGAGACTCTCAATTCCGGCAAAGCCCTTCAAGGCACCGGCGTCCTGCGGGCTGATGCGATCGATCCGGATTTCATTGAGTTCGCCGATTTCACGCGTATTCGTCACCGGAAAGGTGAGCACGTCCCAAAATGGAAACCCGAGATAATTGGTGAGAATCTCGCGGCGTGCTTCTGGATTCCATTTGGCCGGATCAAGTCCCGCCAATATTTCGTCGATATCGCGCGTGAAAGCCCTGAGATTGATCTCGACGGCAACACGACCGATCAAGTGGTCGATCTTGTCGAAATGGCGTTCGGCGAACGCCTCCGCGTAGGAATGAAGATTCTTGATTTCGTCTGCAGCGGGCGCCATCGGAAAAAGGTCGGCCACGATCTTGCGTGTATTGGCGCTGTAATGGGCCGCCATCTCGCGACGACGAAGCGAATCGAGGCGCCGATAGAATTCCTTCTTGAGGCGATCCACCAATTGCGGATCGAGCCCGGCAAATCGCGGATCGCCGAGCAATTCATAGAGACGGTTCTGACCTTCGATCAGAAAATGCAGGCGGCGCATCCGATACTTGATGTCGAACGACAACAGATAGCCGACCCAGCCCGGCACATCCGATCCGTCTTGTGCTGCAATTTGGAGTGTCTCACCGTCATCGTGCTTATAAACAATGCCCTTGCGGACCGCCCAAGCATCGATGATTTCGGCAACCACTCGCGATAAGGGCGATTGGGTTGGCGCGCCGCGCAAACGCACGATCAACTGGGCGCCAAAAGAGCGCACGGATGCGAGCTTCAATCGCACATAAGCCTGGTGTGCAAACCCCGCATCGTGAACTACCTGTGCGTCCACTTGTTCGCGCCAGGAGCGCAACATGCCGGCTGTGATCACCCCATTGAAATTCGTATTGATGGCGGTCGCCACGAGATCACTGATCTGGGGTCGCGCACTATCAATAATGGCCCGCAGGCGACGCACCCGGTCGTTGAAATCCGTGACCCAGCCGAGTTCGTCGGTGACGGGTTGCGAACTCGGAATATCCGTCATCGCGCCCCGTAGCGCCGCAAAGAACCCGGGCACGACCTGAGACGCCGGCATCGGCGGCGTCGGATGCGGCTCGATATAGACCAGGCGACGATCGACCTCGCGGTAGGCAGGCCTGCCGTGAATGGCGGAAATGGCCTGCTGGAACGGCCGATTGTTGAGCACTGCCCCGTCGATGAAAGCCGCCAGCGTCGGGTCGACCCCAGCCTGGAGATGGTCCTCGAAGGCGCGCGAGATGAATTCGGCCCGGCGTGGCCAGGCACCGCCTTTCTGCGCCACCACTTCGTCCATTTCAACGATACGTGCAGGCGGAAACGCCCCCGGGAACGACGACGTGGCGCGAGCCGCAAACGCCAAGGCCGGCGCATTGTCCAGATCGAAATCGCTCTCGACCTCCCCGCCGGCATGGCGTCGACAAGAGAACTGCAGGATATGGTGGTGATCGAGTTCGTAAATGAGCGGCGGATCGTGCAGCTGGACCAGTTTATGATAGCCGTGAAAATCGGTCAGCGTGACAAACAGATCGAGTTGTTGATCCAAGGGTAGCAAAGAAGCAGTTGGATCCCGCGGTGCGCCCATGGACGTAACGGCATCATACATGAGAGCCGACATGATGCGGCCGCCAAGCGGCGACCGAAACCACCGCGAGCGCATGAAGAGTGATAGTTTCTGGCGCACTTCGCGATCGCGAATGGAATGCAGCATGCCGGTTTCAGCCACCACCCAAAGCAATGGCCTCAGGAACCACTTGCTCCAGGCTGCAGCACGCGTATCGGGCGCCAGCAACACCGACACATCGGCGCTTTTGAGCCACAGATCTCGCATCGACGCCATCGGAAGGTCATGGCAGAGCGCGCGTGCCAGCATCGTGCCATTGATTCCACCCGCAGACGCGCCGGCGATGATGTCGACGACCACGCGCAAAGCGGTATCTCGCCCAATGTCCCGCAGCAGCTTGAAATAGACCGATTCAGTATCGTATTCCAGATCATTGAGATCATGGGAATCGTAGAAGGATGCCGACAGCCGGTCGTTGGGATCCGCAATGGCATGCAGCGCTGCCGATGCGCGCACGAGTTTGAGGATTTCCTTGCTGACGCCATGCATATAGACGGCGAGCGAAACGCCGCCAAAACAGACCAATGCAATGCGAAGCTCCTTCTCGCGCACGGGTTCTCCCCTACGGCATCGTCATTGCGGCGTCGATGCGCTGGGGCCGAAAACCGTCCGTTTCCAGCGCTGCATGAATTTCCTCTCCGTGGGCACGATTGCGGGTCTCGACCGTAACATCGAGCTTCGCCCCCTTGGCCGGCACGTCCAGGAACAGGCGATGGTGATAGACTTCAAGGATATTGGCGTCGAGTTGTCCAAGCCGGGTTGCGATCTGGCCCAGCACGCCAGGACGATCCGGTATCGAAAGACGGAAGGAGACGATGCGCTCGGTGCGCTGGAGTTCCCGCACCATGACGGAAGCCAGAATACGCGGATCGATGTTTCCGCCACATAGGATCAAGCCGACACGCCGGCCGCGAAACAGGTCCGGTCGCGCCAGCATGGCGGCGAGCCCTGCCGCACCCGCCCCCTCCGCCATGGTCTTCTGCAATGTCAGATAGGCGTTGACGGCACGCTCGATATGCGCCTCATCGACCAGCACGATCTCGGAAACGAGTTCGCGAATGACCGGCAGCGCGAGCGTACCGACATTCTTCACCGCTATACCTTCGGCGAGCGAGGATCCGCCCAACGGAAGCTGTTCGCCCCGCAAGGCATTCCACATCGAGGGATAAAGTGCCGCCTCCGCCCCGATGATTTCGATTGACGGCTTGACGGCGCGCGCCGCCACGGCATTGCCCGCAATGAGACCGCCGCCCCCGATGGGAACCACCAGCATGTCGAGTTCCGGCGCATCTTCCAGCATTTCAAGTGCGATCGTGCCCTGTCCGGCGATCACCTTGGCGTCGTCATAGGGGTGCACCCAAATGAGATGTTGGTTATGCGCAATCTGCTCTGCACGAACCTGCGCGTCAGCCACGCTTTCGCCATCGAGCACGACCTGCGCCCCGTGGGCACGGGTTGCTTCCACTTTGACGAAGGGCGTCGTCACCGGCATCACCACGGTCGCCGGAATACCGAGCTTGCCGGCATGATAGGCGACAGCCTGCGCATGGTTGCCGGCGGACATCGCGATCACCCCGCGCCCCCGATCGACGCCCGAAAGCGAGGCCAATTTGTTGCGTGCGCCGCGCTCTTTGAAGGAATTCGTGACCTGCAGGTTCTCGTATTTCACATAGACCGACGCACCGGTGAGTTCGGAAAGCCGCGGTGCCGGCAACATGGGCGTGCGCACCACGTGGCCCGCAATGACCTCGCGCGCCGACAGGACGTCGGTCAACGTTATGCTCATGAAAGGCCTCCTTTTCCCGAAATACACCGTTTGACTACGCGCCCGGTCCGGGCGATCCTATGATTCCAACGAACCCGTCGGCCGCCGTGACCCAACATTCGCGCAACACCCCGCAGTTCTACCTCACAGCCCCCTCGCCCTGCCCCTATCTGGCTGGCCAGGAAGAGCGCAAGGTATTCACACACCTTGTCGGCGAGCGCGCCGCCGAACTCAACGACCTCCTCACCCACGGCGGCTTTCGCCGCAGCCAATCGATCGCCTACCGGCCGGCCTGTGAGCGATGCCGGGCCTGCGTTTCGGTGCGCGTCCTGACGGAAGCGTTCCAGCCGACGCGCAGCATGCGCCGCATTCGAGACCGCAACAAAGACCTGATCGGAGAGATGCGGGTTGCAACGCCGACGTCCGAACAATATTCGGTGTTTCGATCCTACCTTGATTCGCGGCATCGCGACGGCGGCATGGCCGACATGACCGTGCTCGATTTCGCCATGATGGTCGAGGACAGCCACGTCGAGACCCGCCTGATCGAATATCGCAGGCGCGGCCCCGACACTGCCATCAACGGCCGCGGCACCGGCGAACTGATCGCGGTCGCGCTCACCGACGTTCTCAGTGACGGACTCTCGATGGTCTATTCCTTCTTCGAGGAGAGCGAAGCATCCCGTTCGCTCGGCACCTTCATGATCCTCGACCACATCGCGCGCGCACGCCGCATGGGGCTGCCTTACGTCTATCTCGGCTACTGGGTCGAGGGCTCGCGCAAGATGCACTACAAGAGCCGCTTCCTGCCGCAGGAGCGGCTCACGGCGGAAGGCTGGCTGCGGACGAACGGGTAACGTTGCGGCGCCGTCGTGACGCCCCAAAATTGGTGCCAAAATGTGCATCGACGTTTTCTGGGATCTCTACGCCGCAAAAATCTAGCCTGGCCCGGAAACGCTCCGCAGGATCAAAGACTGCTCTTTCGCTGACGCCACCTCCTCGGCTGATATCATGCCTGCTTGTCGCATTCGATCGAGCACGAAATTCCGCCGCTGAAGACTTGCTTTTTCGCCACGTCGAACAAGGGAGGGTTGTCGGACCAATCCTGCAAGAAATGCCGCTTCATCGAGGTTTAGCTCCGCAAGCGATTTCCCGAAATAAGCGGCTGCTCCTGCGCCATAGGCGCCACGACCCAGCCATATCTCATTCATGTAGACATCGAAGATGGTATCTTTGGATACCGCAGCTTCGACACGAGTAAACAGAACAGCGTTTCCGACGTGCCAGTCCCCCGCAGGGACGTGCGAATCCCTTTTCGAAGAAACGATGCAGCGCACGACCATCGACGAAATGGCGGAGTGTCCTGGCCTCTGATCCAATAATGCAGCTCTTGCAAGGTCAGTGAGAATGTTGATTTCCTGCCTTATGAAAAAATCAGGTTCTTCAGCCGCAAGAAAGGCATATCGAACTGTCGGCGGGATGGCAGCGAACGGAATGAATATGCGTTCGCCATTTGATGAGCAGATCGGGTTGGCAGCCGATATTGCGGTCAGTTCACTATATGACGGCAGGCTCAACTGGGCGTCAATGCGCCAAACCGTAAAGCCAACAAATCCAAATAACGCCGAGATCGAACCGACCAGCAGCGCTGCGATTGCCTTGACAAGTATGTGCGCGAATTTTGGCATGGATTCTCGACTGCACGCACAAGGCAGGTATGGCGCTTCCCTGTTGCGTACCGATGGTGTACATTCTAGTTGATCTGACTAGAAAGGTTAGGCCTTCATGTCCAGTGCTTCAAAACGCAAGACGACCCAGCTTGGCCCAGGCCGTTGGCGTCTGCAGGATGCCAAGGCGCAGTTCAGTGAGTTAGTCCGTTGCGCCCGCCAAACGGGACCGCAGCGCGTGACCGTCCACGGTCACGACGCGGTCGTGGTGGTCGATGCCGACGAGTGGGATCGCATCAAGAAGCCGGTGACTGGCCGCGATATTGTGGAAGCCTTGGCCAACTCGCCGTTGCGGGACGTGCCGATTGAGCGCTTGTCGGTGAAATCGCCAATTCGGGACGTCAAGCTTTGAGAGGATGGTTGATCGACACCAATGTTGTATCCGAACTGCGGCGCGCAAAACCGGCGCAAAAAGTGCGGGCTTTCGTTGGCGGCCAGGCGGGCGATACGCTTTATTCAAGCGACGTAACTTTTGCTGAAGTAAGATTTGGCATTGAACAAATGACCGACCCTGTTCGACGGGCCGATATCGCGCAATGGCTTGATCGCACTCTGCGTCCGTTATTTGCCGGTCGTGTCTTGCCTGTAACGGAAGACGCGCTCTTGCGCTGGCGGCTTATGCTCGACGGCGGCCGCAAGAAAGGGCACACATTCTCCGAGCCCGACCTGCTGATCGCGGCGCTGGCCGCTTTGTCGGACCTGATCGTTGTCAGCCGCGACACCAGCGAATTCATTGCCGCAGGCGTCCCAGTATTCGATCCGTGGGACTGGACCCTCCACGCCTTGGGTCGCACCTTTCCAGTGCAGATGCCGACGGCCAAAATGCGCTCGGCAAGGCGACAGCATTGCTGAGGAGTTAACCAGTCAAAACGAGGAAAATCTTGAGATCCCCTACTCCGCCGGGCACGGCCATTTGTCGTGCATGGCCGCAAGGGCGATCAGCCGGAAATCCTGGGCGACTGCTTCTTTGTTGGCCGTCATGAAGCCGTCGACCACCTGCATCATCTGCTCAGGCGTTGTTCCGGTCGGCTGACAGAATTTCAAATTGTCCGGAAGCACGCGGCTGACGAACGTCAGGGTCGCGAGAATCCCCATGCAGCGTTCGCCAACCGCATCCTGTGATCCCGGCTGCAATGAAGCCATGCAGCGCGGCAGCATGGCCTGGGCACTTCTGTTATCTTGAGCAAGGGCCACGGGCACGTCCAGCGCCACCACGAACAAAGACATCCATAGAAAATGGCGCATTTCGATCTCCCGTTTGAGCAATTGATTTAACAATCGAACAGTGCGTATACGCCCCGATCTCCACCGCGTCGAGGTCATAATGGTGTAGCTTTCGGTGACGTTGCGTGTACGATCCCCCGATCCTAACCACGGAGTGATCGATGAACCGGCGCAAATTCATCGCAGGCCTCACAGGTGCCACCCTGTGGTCGCCGGCCGGAATGGCCCAGGTCGCCACGACGCGTTACCGCATCGGCATGCTGGATACTTCGCCACGTCCGGTGAACATCAATTTCGGAAAATTGCAGCAAGAACTCGCGCAACGCGGGCTTGTCGAAGGCCAGAACCTGACCATCGCGTATCGCTCGGCCGATGGCGGCAATGACATGTTTGCGGCTCTGGCACGCGAACTGGTTGCGCTCAACGTGGATGTGATCGTGACGCGGGGAACGCCCGCGGCACTCGCCGCAAAGGCCGCCACCACGACAATACCGGTGGTCATGGCAGCGGCGGGCGATCCACTCGGTATCGCGCGCAACCGAGACCGGCCGGCGCTCAATATGACGGGGTTCGGGGCGTCCATTTCGGGCGCGGAAGGAAAGCGCATTGAAGCTCTCAAACAGATGCTGCCCCGGCTAGAGCGTGTCGCCGCACTCATGAATCTTTCCAACCCGTCGCGCCGCGCGGAATGGGGTGAAATCGAAACCGCCGCACGCTCCATGGGAATAGCCGCACAGGTATTGGATATCCGGGCTCTGGCAGACATCGAGCGCGCGTTCGAAACGGCAACGCGGTCACATGCTGATGCCATCGTGGTTGGCAGCGATACGCTGATGCAGACCAACCAGAGCCTTGTGGTCAATCTCGCTGCGGCACATCGGCTGCCGGCCATGTATACGTTCCGCGATTTCGTCGACAACGGCGGACTTGTGTCCTATGGCGTGAGCCTGCCCGATCTCTATCGACGCGCCGGCGGTTACGTCGATCGCATTCTCAAAGGTGCAAAGCCAGCCGATCTGCCGATCGAGCAGCCCACCAAGTTCGATCTGGTGATCAACGCCAAGGCGGCCAATGCAATTGGATTGACGATTCCCGGTGCCTTTCTGGCGCGCGCCGATGAGATCGTCGAGTAGGTTCGCGCGATCTCCTAGCGTTTCGGACCATCATGCGACTGCATTTCCTTGAATTGTTGCTCTGGATTCCTTGTCATGCAGTGCGATGACCGGTGCCACCTTCGGATGAATTGCGCCGGACCCCACTGCTTCCAGAAACGTGCAGGAGGCAAAGGCCTTGGCTTTTTCTTCGTAGGTCGCGATCCACTGTGCTCGCTCGGCCATGCGCTCCGGGCGAACCGGCCACACACCGGGCCGCGGCTTCATGCGTGATCTGATTCCGATTCTCCAAGGTTTGGCGGTCAGACGGGCGCGAAAGCAGTGCTGGTTCAGGCACATTTTGACGTAAACGGGGTCTGCACCGACCGCACGAAAGAACTCCTGAACAACTTCCTCTGTCGGAAGAAAGGGTTGGTGCGTCGCGAGAATACGCAGGCCGGCGGGTGTGCGATAGAGACGCAGATTCCATGTTGATCGTTTCGCGAGGAAGCGAAGAATCCGTTTTTTCACGATTTTTTCTGGCCCGCCCAATAGACGCTGCTGGAGCCTGTGGATCAGGTCGGCGAGAGGGCTGGTAATAATAAAAGATACGAAGATGATGGCCATAACCCACGCCCTGGATGGCAGTAACCCACCAACGAAAACAGCCGCGACGGCCAGGGCAAAGAACAGCAGTAACTTTGCCTTGATGGACGCCGCGGATTGAAAGTCGACGTCCGCGAACAGCACATCCGGCGTGTTGAGGCATCGAGCCCCATAGCCATTGCGTGTGATGACCACGTCGTTCTGTCGACCCAAAATCTCCTCACGGATCGGTATCCCGCTGGCTCCGCCATAGGCAACCTTCTGATCGCGCTGGGGAAGGCGCTGCCCCTTAAGCCTGCGCGCGAGAGCTTCGCTCGCGCGCGACTCAGCCATCGCCGCCGCCTCCGACTCGCTGATATCGGACCAGCCAAATCGCCGGATGGTGACTTGTTTTCCATTTTGACGGTGCTGCTTGCGCGCTTCGGACCAGTATGTCGGAACGATCATTGTTTTGACCTGGCAATAGCATGAAGCCGGCCGTCACGGCCCACAATCGCCCGGACGTGAGAAACAGGGCTCGTCCTGATACCCGAGTCGCGAAAAGGAGGAAAATAAGGACGCCAGAAATATCTGGACCTACAGAGACGATCAGCCCGTCACAACATCGAAAATCAGCTTGATGTTGAGCGCGATGATGATCGCAGCAACGAGCGCCGCAAGCACCGTCACCCAGCGCGGGGCAATCAATTCGCCCATCTTGCGGCGATCGGCAGTGAACATGACGAGCGGGACGATCGCAAAGGGAAGTTGCAGGCCCAGGATCACCTGACTCAGGATCAAAAGCTGCGCCGTGCCCTTCTCGCCGTACCAGATCGTCACGACCGCAGCCGGAATGATGGCGATTGCCCGCGTGGTCAGCCGGCGCAGCCAAGGCGGCAGCCTGATGTCGATGAATCCCTCCATGACGATCTGGCCTGCGAGAGTAGCCGTCACGGTGGAATTGAGGCCGCAGCAGAGAAGCGCGATCGCGAACAGGGTCGGCGCGATCCCTGAGCCCAGCAACGGTGCCAGGAAGGAATGGACTTGCTCAAGCTCGGCAACGTCTGTCTGGCCACGGCTGTTGAAGGTGGCGGCCGCCAGAATGAGGATCGATGCATTGATCAGGAGCGCAAGCATCAGCGCGATGGTCGAGTCGATCGTGGCCAATTTGATCGCCTCGCGCCGGTCTTCGACACTGTCGCCAAAGCGGCGCGTCAACACGACGCCGGAATGGAGATAAAGATTGTGCGGCATCACGGTTGCTCCGAGGATGCCGAGCGCGAGATAGAGCATTTCGGGATTGCGTACGATCTCGACCGTCGGAGCAAAGCCAAGGATAACGCCGCGCCAATCCGGGCTCGCGAGCGCGATCTGCACGGCAAAGCACGCCGCGATGATTCCGAGCAGCGCCACAATGAAAACTTCGATCCATCGGAATCCAAGCCTCTGCATCCAGAGGATCAGGAATACGTCGAGCGCGGTGAGCAGGACGCCGATTTCAAGCGGGATACCGAACAACAGATTGAGCCCAATCGCGGTGCCGATCACCTCGGCCAGATCGGTGGCGCAGATTGCGATCTCAGCTATTCCCCACAGCGGCCAGGCGAGCGCCCGCGGGAAGGCGTCGCGGCAGGCCTGGGCAAGATCGCGCCCCGCCCCAATGCCGAGACGGGCGCAAAGCGCCTGCAGCAGGATTGCCATCATGTTGGAAAGGAGCGCGACGGCGAGCAGCGCGTAGCCGAATTTCGACCCGCCGGCGAGCGAAGTGGCCCAGTTGCCCGGGTCCATATAGCCGACGGCGACGAGGTAGCCGGGGCCGAGAAATGCCAGGAGTTTCTTGAAGGTCGATCCCTGCGGCCGTACCGCGATGGTTCCAAAAACTTCGGACAGCGATTGTGCATTCCGGGAACGGCGCCAGCCGGTCTCCGGAACCGGCGGCGGTTTGACCGGCAAAGACGAAAGGGGCATCCAAAAACTCCAATATCACCCTCTTATCTTTCTTGCGAATAATTTGCAATTGCATTGTGTTGGCAAAAATGGACGGATTGGGCGGAAGGCAGATTTGAGGAAAAAGGCTGTTGGTTGAGACAATTGCACTGCAATATTTTGACCGTATGGCCCTAAAGCGTCCCTAGGCGGGTGCAATAAACGCTCGCATCACCCTTCCGCCTTGATGTAGTATGTTACCTGAGCTGCCAGCGGGACGAGCCGATGTCCCCATTTTCCAAGGCAGCCTGTATGCCGTCGGCGGGCGTTGCACTTCCACCAGACCATACCTTTGAAGCCCGCTTCGAATGGGCGGGTATTGACCTTTTGAGCAACCAAGGAGACATCCGATGAATCGGCGCAGCATGATCTGTATGACTGCCGTAACAGTATTGGGATTTGGGTTGTCGGCAAGCACCGCTGACAGCGCACCAAAGGGACAGGTTAATAAAAGACAACTCGTGGGGAGTTGGACGATAGTCTCAGTGGACGGGTATGGCCCCAATCCCAAGGGTTCTCTCATCTTCGAAGCCAATGGTCGCTTTTCTTTGCAGTTGGTGAGTTCTGACATCCCGAAATATTTGTCAAATGGTCGTATTCAGGGCACTCCGGCGGAATACAAAGCTACAGTGGAGGGAAGTCTTTCTTACTTCGGGACCTACTCCGTCAGCGGAAGCGAACTAACCTTCCACGTTGAGGGCTGTTCGTTCCCGAACTGGACCGGCACAGATCAGAAGCGAATTAATCTCTCTGTCACCGGAGACGAGCTCAAGTATACCAATCCTGCTCCGTCAGCTGGGGCTGGCGCGCCAGTCCTTCCGTTGGTATGGAAGCGCGTCAAGTAGGCGGCACATCGAAATTTCAAAAAGACTGGGGGTGTCACCTGCGCCTGCAGTCTGCACGTCCGCGTCCTGCTTCCGCATTTTGAACGTCGAATTCTCATAGTTCGAATATCGACTTTATGATCGCTGATTGAGAGATTCCGCCACCGAGCCCTTACCCGCCGCCAAACTTGTTCGTCCGCGGGAACCCCTTGGGCGCAAGTCGTCCCGCATCGGAGCGGTTGCCGCGCCAATCGACAAGTTCCTTCATGGTCAGCGAGAAGGCGCGGCCGGCAGAATCGAGCCAGGCCAACCCATCTTGCGCCTTGAAGGTTTTGAGGTCGGAGAGGTTGCCGTCGCGGAAGCGTTGCAGCCGCACGCCCCGCCCGCGCGCCATTTCGGGCACCTGGTCGAGCTTGAAGATCACCATTTTGCGATTTTCGCCGATCGACGCGACCATGTCGCCATCCACGACGGCAAGCGCACAGGCCTTATCGGGTGCGCTGACGTTGAGCACCTGCTTGCCCTTGCGCGTATTGGCGAGGCATTCGTCTTCGGTGACGACGAATCCTCGCCCCTGCGCACTCGCGACCAGGAATTTGCGGCCGCCCTGATAGCGGAATACTGAAATAAGTTCGGCATCCTGTTCGAGATCGGCAAACAACCGAATTGGTTCGCCGTGCCCTCGTCCACCGGGCAACTTGGACGCATCGAGCGTGTAGAAGCGCCCGTTGGTGGCATAGACCAGGCATTTCGATGTCGTCTCGGCCGCAAAGGAGAATTTGAGGCCATCGTCCGTCTTGAAGACAACGCCCGAGAGGTCAGTGACCGTTCCCCGAAGCGCGCGGATCCAGCCTTTTTCGGAGACCACGATCGTGATCGGTTCGCGCTCGACCAGCGCTTCTTCCATCGCGGCGATATCATGCTCGGGCGCTTGCGCAAATCCGGTGCGGCGCTTGCCCAGCGGCGTCTTCGGCCCGAACTTGTCGCGAACCGACTTGATCTCCTCGGAAACTTTTTTCCATTGCGCCTTTTCGGAATTGAGAAGAGCCTGCAGCTCGGTTGCTTCCGCGCGCAGTTCCTTGTCTTCCTCGCGAATTTCCATCTCTTCGAGTTTGCGCAAATTGCGCAAGCGCATGTTGAGGATGGCTTCGGCCTGGACGTCGGTGAGTTTGAAGCGCTTGATCAATGCCGGCTTGGGCTCATCCTCGTTGCGGATGATCCGAATAACCTCGTCGATATTGAGATAAGCAATCAGCAAGCCGCCGAGCACTTCCACACGGTGCTCGATCTTGCTCAGGCGGAATCGCGTTCGCCGCAGCAACACTTCGCGCCGGTGCGTGAGCCATTCCGTCAAAGCACCGGCAAGGTTTACGACCTTCGGAACGCGCCCTTGCACCAGCACGTTCATGTTCAATGGGATTCGGCTCTCAAGTTCGGTGAGCTTGAAGAGCGTCTCCATCAGGATTTCGGCATCGACCGTGCGCGCCCGCGGCTCGATGACGAGACGTATATCCTCCGCCGATTCATCGCGCATGTCGGCGACCAACGGCAGTTTCTTGTCGTTGATCAATTCGGCGAGACGCTCCACCAGCCGGCCCTTCTGCACCAGCCAGGGGATTTCCGTGACGACGATCATATAGGTGCCGCGGCCGGTCTCTTCCTTGTGCCAGCGCGCGCGCACGCGAAACGAGCCGCGACCGGTCGCGTAGGCTTCGGCAATCGACTCGCGGGAATCAACGATCAAACCACCGGTCGGAAAATCCGGGCCTTGGACATATTTCAGCAGCGTGTTGCTGCGCGCATTCGGATTGTCGATCAGGTGCAGTGCCGCATCGCAAAGCTCTGCGGCATTGTGCGGCGGTATGGCGGTCGCCATGCCGACGGCAATGCCTTGCGAACCGTTCGCCAGCAAGTTGGGGAAAGCCCCGGGCAATACCAGCGGCTCGTTCTCCAAGCCGTCATAGGTCGGCCGGAAATCAATCGCATCCTCGTCGATCCCGTCGATAAGAAGCTGCGCCACCTCCGTGAGCCGCGCCTCGGTGTAACGCATGGCGGCCGGATTATCGCCGTCGATATTACCGAAATTCCCCTGCCCGTCGATCAGCGGGTAACGCTGTGCAAATTCCTGCGCGAGCCGAACAAGCGCGTCATAGATCGATTGATCGCCGTGCGGGTGAAACTTGCCCATGACGTCACCGACGACGCGGGCACATTTCTTGGGTGTCGTCCCCGGGTCAAGGCGCAATTGGCTCATAGCATAGAGGACCCGCCGATGAACCGGCTTCAAGCCATCGCGCGCATCCGGAAGCGCGCGATGCATGATCGTTGACAGCGCATAGGCGAGATAACGCTCCTCGAGCGCATCACGCAGCGCGATGTCTTCTGTGCCGCCGGAAGGCGGGGGAATCAGCTCTTTGCCCATGGGTATGGGTTAATACCTGTCCGGCCGGCGAACAAGAGACTGTCTCAAGGCCCGGGCGTGGCGGCTCGGGCAGCCCCATAGGCGTTAGGTTAAGGGAGCGGACCTCGTAGCCCGCAGCCGCCTTCGCCCGAACGGCGGCTTGACGCCGCGGGCGGGCTTCGGCGGATGAGCCAGATCGCGTTCTTCACGCGAGATGGCGACATGCGGGGACGGTGGCCCCGGATATCGCGCCCACATCATGCGCATAAACGCGCTGATGAGGGGCGCTCATCCGGGCTACGATCCCTAAACGCCTATGGGGCACAACCCAATTTCCGGCATAGCTTATTAATGAATTCGACGCCGCCGCAGCGGCAATCCGGCTGAAAGACGGCCCCGCGCTAAACGGCGGCTAAATGCGTCAGTCAGGTTCCATTGCACCTTCATCAGCTAGAACCGTAGCCAAGGGCAAAACAATTGCGACCCGAGATTCGACCGATCCTGGCCGCAGCCCACATGAAGGAGAAATCACGATGCGTAAGCTAAATCTGACCATTGCCACAACCGTGGCTATTCTGTCTGCCGGTGCGCTTGCAACGAGCGCTTCCGCGATGACGCCGGCTGGTGCCGGCCTGCGTGCCGCAGTCGATGACACCGCGATGGTGGACAAGGTTCACACCGTCTGCACGCACTTCTGGAACGGCCATTGGCATCCCTTCGAACAGTGCTACTGGGTGCCGAACCATCATCATCACCACTGGCGTCGCTACTAAAGGAACGCAGTAAGACACGAACTGACTGAAAGAGAAGATTGACTGAATTGCAAGTTGCGACTTGCAAACTCGTTCTGTCAATTCTGACAAAAATGTCACCTGGGCGGCCCTGTGGGCCGCCCTTTTTACTGTGAAGCGATAAATCCGCACGGTCGAATCGCAAATGAATGACGGATCAACATTGCAGCCATAAAATGCTTCACGCATTGAGCACCGCATGCACGAAGCTTCCGCGTGCGTCCGGAAGCGTTTCCCGGCGCGGTTCGAAAACATAGCGAAACAGAAAAAATCCCGTCATTTTGTAGCCATCAGCCAGATCCTCGCGTGAGGGGAGGACTTGGCTGCCGGCGCTTTCCTTCAAGAAAGCTGGAAGTCGAAAGAGCTTGTCGGCCCAGGGCTCGCCTGCCTCCCGCGATACCGCGCGCCCGGACTTCGGCGACACGTAAACGAGTTCATCCGTCGTCCCGGTCGCGGCACATGAGGTAAGATCAAGCCCGAACCCGAGTTCCGCCAAAAGCTGCAGCTCAAAGCGCACGACATCCAGCGCGGCCACCTGCGCATCGATCAAACGGTCGAGAATGCCGGACAAATCCTCGTGAATATGCAGATGCGGGTCACGCTCCGGCAACAAGCGGCAGAGCGCGCCGAGATGTGTCACGCCATAAAGCGCGTGTGCGAGGCCCAAAAAGGAAGCCGCCGGCAGTTCGAGACCTTCGATGGCGTAATTGCCGAGGTGTTCATCAAGCCTCGCGCGCCACGTGGCCGAGACCCGATTGCCCGGCTGGAGGATCGGCCGCATGCGCGTTCCCGCCCCTCCCCGCACCAGCCCGAGATGGCGACCGTGCCCACGCGTCATCAATTCGGCGATAACGCTCGCCTCACCATGGCGCCGCACGCCAAGCACGATGCCTTCATCGGTCCATTCCATGGTCAAGTCACATCGTCAATTGGACGCACGTTGGAGAATGTAGAATGTAGGATGGGTAGAGGAAAAGCGCGTTCTTTCTTTACGCGCTTTTCCGAAACCCATCGCCCGCCCGCGAGTTGTTGATGGGTTTCGCAAAAAACGCGCGCGAAGAACGCGCATTTTTTGCTCTACCCATCCTACCCTTTCG
The DNA here is from genome assembly GCA_035300505.1 of Xanthobacteraceae bacterium. Classification (GTDB taxonomy): domain Bacteria; phylum Pseudomonadota; class Alphaproteobacteria; order Rhizobiales; family Xanthobacteraceae; genus VAZQ01. Next base: position 17,650 of record DATGVJ010000505.1, on the reverse strand, counting down.
GAAACTCCAATCCCATCTCGCGGTAACGCTCCGGATCGTTGCTCCAGCCTTCACGCACTTTCACAAACAGAAACAAGTGCACCGGATGTTCGAGCACCGCGGCGATCTCGCGCCGCGACTCGGAACCAATGGCCTTGATGGTTTGTCCGCCTTTGCCGAGCACGATCTTACGCTGGCTCTCGCGCTCGACAAAGATCGTCTGCTCGATCCGCACCGAGCCGTCCTTGCGCTCCTGCCATTGCTCGGTTTCAACTGCCGATTCATACGGCAGCTCCTGATGCAAACGCAGGTAGAGTTTTTCGCGCGTAATTTCCGCAGCCAGGTGCCGCAGCGGCGCATCCGAAATCTGATCCTCGGGATAGAGCCACGGCCCCTCCGGCACACGAGCGGCAAGCCACTGCCGCACGTCGGCTACGCCATCGCCGCCGAGCGCGGAGATCATGAATGTTTCGGTAAACGGCACGAGCTTGTTGACGTCCTGCGCCAGCGTCAGCAAGCGGGCTTTTTCGACCAGATCGATCTTGTTGAGAATCAGCACCTTTGGCTGACGCAGGCCGGCGAGCCCTTCGAACAGCTTTTGGGTTTCCTCGTCCAGGCGGCGTTGCGCATCGAGCAGGGCACAGACGATGTCGGCGTCCTTTGCGCCGGCCCATGCGGTCGTCACCATGGCGACGTCGAGCCGGCGCTTTGGCGCGAAAATCCCGGGCGTGTCGACGAAGATCAATTGGGCGTCGCCCGCAATCGCAATGCCGCGCACGAGCGTGCGCGTTGTCTGCACCTTATGGGTCACGATCGCCACTTTGCTGCCGACCAGCGCATTGATGAGCGTCGACTTGCCAGCATTGGGCGCGCCGATCAGCGCGACAAACCCGCAGCGCGTCGCCGCCTTGGCGCTCATGAGAACCGTCTCTTCATCCATCGATGTTCTTAACCCCTTCCCGCGTCAGCATCGCCGCCGCAGCAGCCTGCTCGGCAGCGCGTTTCGAGCGTCCCAGTCCCTCGGCGGGATCGCGGTCGGGAAGCACGACCGTGACCCGAAACTCCGGATCGTGGTCGGGGCCCTTGCGCTCGACCTCGCGGTAGGATGGCGTCGGCAATCCCCGACCCTGCGCCCATTCCTGCAATATGGTTTTGGCGTCACGCAGCGGCCGCGCCGGCGCGCGCATCCGCTGCTCCCACAACCGCTCAATCATCTTGGAAGCCGCCGGATAGCCGCCGTCGATGAACACGGCGCCGATCAGCGCCTCGCAGACATCAGCCAGGATAGCGGTTCGGCTGCGTCCCCCCGCATTGCTTTCTGACGAGCCTAAGCGGATCGACGCACCAAGATCGATCGTGCGCGCAACGTCCGCACATGCTTCCTTGCGAACCAGATCGGCGAGCCGGCGCGATAATTCGCCTTCATCGGCCCGGGGAAATTCGCCGAACAACATGTCCGACACAACCAGGCCAAGCACGTGGTCCCCAAGAAATTCGAGCCGCTGGTAGCTGCCGGACCGGTTGCGGGCTCCCGTCAATGCCGAGATGTGAGTAAGGGCCTGATCAAGCAAGGCTGGATCCTTGAAGCGGTACCCGATGCGATCCTCGAAGTCCGCGTTGGCACGGCGGCGACGTCTGGCCGGCTTGGCCGCTGGATCAATTTGACCGGACAGCGCCGCCCCTACGTCCGGCGCAGCGCTCTCCGCCGCTTCGGCCTTGATTGGGGCCTCGGCTGAAGCAACTTTGCGCTTTGGGGTTCGGCTCATCGCAACAACGTGAAAAACCGGTTCAACCGTAGCGCCGTTGGCCAACGCCAGACTTGCCAAGCGGCAGCCCCTTCGCCGATGGAGAAATAGATGATCTCGGCTCGGCCGATCATGTTCTCAAACGGCACATAGCCCACTTCGTTGAGGACGCGACTATCTGTCGAGTCGTCGCGATTGTCACCCATCATAAAGTAGTGACCCGCCGGAACCTCATAGACAGGAGTATCGTCAAGTGGCCCCGCTTCCAGAAGATCGAGCGTCGTATGGCTCACCCCGCCCGGCAGCGTCTCACGCCAGCGCTTGACCCGTACCGGACGCCCGGTGAACTCGTCAGAATCGATGAAGTCCTCGATCTGCACCCGCGAAACGGGTTCCCCATTGATGTGAAGGTGTCCTCGGAACATTTGGATCCGATCGCCGGGCAATCCGATGACACGCTTGATGAGGTCCTGGGAATCGTCGCGCGGAAGCCGGAAAACCGCAACGTCGCCGCGCCGCGGCTCGGAAGCCAGTATCCGTCCGGAAAACAACGGCAACGAGAGCGGGAGCGAATAATGGCTGTAACCGTATGAATATTTGGACACGAAAAGCGAGTCGCCGACGAGAAGCGTCGCCTGCATTGACTCTGATGGAATATGAAATGGCTGGAAAAGTAAGGTTCGGACAAAGAGGAACAGCAGAACGACAGGCAGCCAGAATCTTATGGCCTGCGCCAGTTGGCCGTCCTGTTGTTTTTTTTGGGTTCCGGCCGGCATCCGTGTTTGGCATGCCGGTGCCGGCTGCCAATACCTCCTATCGAACCAGGGTAAACAGGCGGCCCCAACGCACCGTCCAGGGCCAACGCCAAATCTGCCAGGCCTGCTCACCTTCGGCGACCGAGAAGAAGATGACCTGAGCACGGCCGACCAGATTCTCGAACGGCACATAGCCAACTGCGCTCAGGACCCGGCTGTCGGTCGAATTGTCCCGGTTGTCACCCATCATGAAGAAGTGACCGGCAGGCACTTCATAGACCCCCGTATTGTCGTGAAACCCGTTGTCGATGAGATCGAGCGTCGTGTAGGTGACGCCATTCGGCAGCGTCTCGCGCCAGCGCTTGACCCGGGTCGTGCGGGTCCCCTCCTCGGATTCGATGAAATCCTCGATACGTTCGCGCTTGACCGGGGCCTCATTGATGTGAAGCAGACCGTCGATCATCTGGATGCGGTCGCCCGGAAGGCCGATCACTCTCTTGATGTAGTCGGTGGTATCGTCCTTGGGCAAACGAAACACCAAAACGTCCCCCCGTTGCGGCGGCGACGACCAAATTCGTCCTGAAAACAAGGGGGGCGACAAAGGTAAAGAATAGTGGCTGTAACCATAGGAGAATTTCGACACGAACAAGTAGTCGCCGACCAGCAACGTCTCTTTCATCGAGCCGGAGGGGATATTGAAGGGCTGAAACAGGAAAGTCCGGATAATGAGGGCGATGATGAGCGCGTGGATAACGACGCGGATCGTCTCGACGACGCCGCCTTCTCGACTCTTGGCACCTGGAACGACTGTCATCGGTATCTCGTCCTTAACCGTACCCCGGCCGCCCTTCTAGCGGCTGCGGCGGCCAGGCGCAATGAACGCCACACAAAATTGCGTTACACTAAAATATCATTGATTTCATTGCGATTTCGTCCTCTTGTGGCCCGGACGAAGAACGCGTTTCTGTGACCCACCCCGCGTGGCTGACCGATCCGAGATCGCCGGCGGGCGAATCCTATCCCGGCTCCAACCGCCTGCCTGCCGCAGCCATATGCCGGGTATCACTCATGTACGGGCCTCAATATCCCTAACGATCCCGGCACGTCCGTAATGCCGCACTGGACAGCCATCCACGTTCGTCGGAAAAAGGGCAGACGGAGGGCGTTCCTCGGGTGCCCGTCGGTCGTCGATAAGTCTCACTTCAGGATGCATTTATGCGGGCAAGCGATGCGCATCACCACCTTTCCTCCAGCAACATAATTTCATTCGAAAAATTGGAACTTCTGTTCAAGGGAGCGGACACCGAAGACGCACGCGGCGGCTCCGAGATGGTCGGCCAGCGGTATCTTGATCTCCTTGCCGAACTTACCGCGATTTCTGAATACCAGTGGCGTTCGGGTTCCCCGCGCGGCCTCGTCAAGGGCTTCATGCTCAGCGGCCCTCCCGGAACCGGCAAGACCACCTTGGCCAAACGCCTGGCCTATGAACTCGGCTGCCGCTTTCAGTCCGACAACGACCCGCCGATTGCGCTCGCTTTCATCGACGGTGGCGAGATTTCGCGTTCGCGCTATGGCGAAAGCGAAGAGCGCATTCGCGACATTTTTCTGCATGCCCGCTCGGGCTTCACGGCGCAAGGCCAGCGCTCCGTGCTGCTGTTTGACGATGTCGAATCGATCTTCATGGCGCGCGGCAGCCAGCACGCCAAAGAGTGGCATTTTTCGCAAGACAGCGTGTTCTTTCATTCCATCGACGAACTCGACACGTCCCGTTCGACGATCGTTTTGACCAGCAACCGGCCGGACCTGATCGACGAAGCGATCCGCGATCGGTTCTTGAGCTACGTTGTCGACTATCCGGATTTGGAGACGCTCATCCAGATGATCGAGCAGATCCCGGCGCTCGTGCAACTCTCCGGCGCCCAGCGAGCCACGATGAAGAATGACCTGGTTGCAGCGGTCAGGGACGGTTCCGTCCGCAGCATGCGCGATGCCCAGCGTTTTGCGATGCGCCACTTCGTTTCAAAGATACTCAAGAAAGATTCGCTGGCGCAGCATGCCGCTGACTGAACTGCGCACCCCACGGGTGACCGTCGTAGGATGGGTAGAGCCGATAGCGCCCTTGCTTGCGCTATCGGCGAAACCCATCATGCTCTCGGGCCGTGAATGATGGGTTTCGCAAAGGGCTCAACCCATCCTACAATTCTGCTGACCTGCGCACCCTCCCACCTGCTGAGTGAACCCATCATGGCAAGAGCAAAGAATTTCTACGACGAATGGCTGGAGACCCCCAACAAGATCCAGGACGATCTCGAAACCTCCCGCCTGGTGGCGCGCGACAAGGACATTCCCTGGGTGTCGACGCCCCATGATGCGAAAGTCAAGCTCATGATCGCGAACCAGCTCGGTTTCACGACCATGGGCAGCAACGTGCTGAAGTCTGAAATTCCTGTTGGGTGGCACTCCGGCAAGCATCGGCATGGCGAAGAGTCGATGCACATCCTCGAAGGCGAAGGCTTCAGCATCATCAATGGCCAGCGCTTCAACTGGCACAAAAGCAGCACGTTGCAGATCCCGTTCTGGGCCGAGCACCAGCATTTCAACACCGGCAATGTGCCGGTGCTGATCCTGCACGGCATGACCTTCGATCTCGAACGGTTCGTGCGCATCGCCCGCATCGAACAGATCGAATCCTGCGGGCCGAATGATCCTGCCATGATCGCCGCCACGCCGCAGGAAACTTCGCAATATTATCCTGACGGCGCCCGCGCGATCATCCACCTCGAACAGGCTCCGACCAATCGGGAAAAGCTGCCCGAGGGCGAGAGTTACAATCCGCAGGGCGCCATCGCGGCAACCAAGAACCAGCACGACTTTTCAAATTACCTGGTGGTGCCGAAGAACGGCTTCCGCTCAACCAGCGTTGCGATCACCAACCGCTGGATCGAACCGCCGTACCATGAGAGCGGCCGGCACAAACATCTCGAGGCCGTGGTCTACGCGATCGAAGGCGAAGGCTATACGGAGATGCAGGGCAAGCGCATCCCATGGGAGGCAGGCGATGTTCTCTATGTGCCGCCCTGCATGTGGGAGCACCAGCACAAGAACGACAATCCAAACCCGATTACACAGATTCGCATCGGTTTCGGGATCAGGCCGTGGTTCACCTCGATCTGGCCCCAAGGCTTTACCAGCACGCGCATCTACGACGACCAGGGCAATCCGATCGAATCGGGCCGCATCGTGCGCAACCGAGAGCGGACGCGGTAGGGTCGATTGGCGGAACTGGGCAATGGGACCGGCTTCCGGCCGATCGCAAAAGCCCGTACGATGCGACGTCCCAGAGCACTTCGCCAGAGCACTTCGCCAGAGCACTTCGCTGGAACGCAAAGGGACCATCCCGGGGACCCGGGCTCAATTGGGGGCGTGAAGGAGAATCTAATGATTGTCCGGCAAGGCGCGTGCGTTCTTGCAATTCTCACGATGACGGGCGCCATGTCGGCATCGACTGCGCGAGCGGACGCGGTGTCGGACTTCTACACCGGCAAGTCCGTCAACCTCGTGATCGGCTATGCGCCGGGCGGCGGCTACGATCTCTACGCGCGCACCCTCGGCCGCCACATCGGCCGACACATTCCCGGCAGACCCAACATCGTCGTCCAGAACATGCCGGGCGCGGGCTCCATCAAGGCGGCGAATTTCCTCTACACGATCGCCCCCAAGGACGGCACGACCTTCGGCGGATTTGCGCGCGGCGCGGTCATCGATCCCCTGCTCGGCCGCGGCGAAGGCGCGCAATATGACGTTCGCAAATTCGGCTGGCTCGGCTCGATCTCCAACGAAGTCGGCGTCTGTGCATTCCGCTCGGGCGTAGGTATCAAATCATTTGCCGACATGCGTACCAAGCCTTTCGTCATTGGCGCAACGGGCGCGGGCGCCGACAGCGACGTGTTTCCGACCGTCCTGCGCAAGATGTTCAAGCTGCCGGTGAAACTCGTGGCCGGTTATGTGAGCGCTGCCGAGGTGGTGGTTGCGATCAAACGCAATGAGGTCGACGGCCGCTGCGGCTGGTCGTGGTCGAGCCTCATGAGTTGGAACCGGGACCTCTACGAGAGCAAGCAGATCGACGTGGTGCTCCAACTGGCCGCGAAAAAGATCGACGAATTGTCCCATGTCCCGCTCATCACCGATCTCGCGGAAACGGACAACCAGAAGACCGCGCTCAAGCTCATCGTCTCGCGCCAGACCATGGCACGGCCCTATGTGGCCCCGCCCGGCATTCCGGCCGACCGGTTGGCTGCGCTACGCGCGGCTTTTGAGGGCACCATGAAAGACCCCGCCTTCCTCGCCGAGGCGAAGAAACAGGACCTAGAGGTGTTGCCGGTCTTCGGCGCCGAAGCCGATGCGCTGATCCGGGACGTCTATGCGACCCCGCCTGAGATCGTCAAGCTTGCGATTGATTATATGAAAGAGTGATCGCTGACCGGTTCAATGGGCGCTCGGCAAGCGCGCCGCATTGTTCTCGTCGAGTGCCCAAAGCTTGAGAAGATATTCGCGCACGTCGGCAGGCCATTCGCTTATGAGTCGTTTCAAGTTGACGGCGTCGTTGGCGAACAATGCCCGCGATGCATCCTCGAATCTCGGGTAGTTTCCCGCCATCGCAGACATGAAACGATAGGCGCGCTCGTTTAGTTTGCGCATCAATTCCTTGTCCGAAAGTCCGGCACGCAGTGCCTCCTCGACGAGCCTGCGTAAAGCTGCCGACGCTCCTCCCGGCTGTTCTGCAAGCCACTCCCAATGACGCGGGAGAAGCGTCACCTCGCGCGCTTCGACACCGAGCTTGGGCCGTCCTGGTGATCGAGCGGATTCCTGGGGCCCGCTTGGAAATTGTTTGCGCAGCCGTTCGGATATTTCTGCGCCTGAGCCACTCAAATCAAAGTCGATCTGCGCGCCGGTCTCGTCATCGAATACCAGCACTGAGGCTGTTGTGTTCCTGCGTCCGTAATCCTTGATGCGGAGAGCCACATCGAGATATGAGCCTTGTGCTATGCGCGCGGCTCCGTCGAACGCGGCGCAACAACGAACCGTGGAGGTCTTTTTGGGGTTGTTTTCCATGGACAATATTATCCGGGTAAAAATAGCATGTCAATATTACCCGGGTAAAATATATTGATCAATCCGTCGCCCGAGCCCGCCCCTGCCGCATGGCGGCGCGCATCGTTCGCACGACGTTCGGCAACCCCGACGACACCGCCTCCCCGATCAGGAAATGACCGATATTGAGTTCGACGATCTCGGGCAGCGCCGAGATCGTCTCGGCCGTTTCGTAATTGAGGCCATGGCCGGCATGGACTTCGAGGCCGAAGCGTCGGGCATGTGCGGCACCCTCACGAATGCGCACCCATTCCTTTTCAGCGGAAGCAGCATCGCCTTGGGTCAAGGCTTCGCACCAGGCGCCAGTATGGATTTCAATCACGGGCGCCCCGATGGCGACAGCCGCCTCGATTTGCGCCGGATCAGGCGCGATGAAAAGCGATACGCGGATGGCGGCCTGCCGCAATGTCGCAACAGCCGGCGCAAGCCGCACGCGCAGCCCGAAGACGTCAAGACCGCCTTCGGTGGTGCGCTCGGTGCGTCGCTCCGGCACCAGGCAGGTGGCATGCGGGCGCGTCTTGAGCGCGATGGCAACCATTTCATCGGTCGCCGCCATTTCGAAATTCAGCGGCTTGGTAATCGAGGCTTTGAGGCGCGCGATGTCTTCATCGGTAATGTGACGCCGGTCTTCACGTAAGTGCGCCGTAATACCGTCGGCACCCGCCTCGATCGCAAGCAGCGCGGCGCGCACGGGGTCGGGATGTCGACCGCCGCGCGCGTTGCGGATGGTCGCGACATGGTCGACGTTGACGCCGAGACGGATGGGGGAAATTGTTGCCACGTTACGATTTCGCTTGGATCTTATTCACTTGGTTCTCACGTGTTAACACGTTCCGCACTCGCCACTACATCCTTGGCCCGCAGTTGGGCAATGATGGAGGTGAGATGCTTGATGTCATAGACTTCAAGATCGATGATCACGGTCGTAAAGTCCTGCGCCATCCGTTCCATGTGGATATTGTCGATATTGCCGTCGTGATCCGCAATGACCTGCGTGACCTGCGCCAGCGACCCGGGTTCATTGACGGTCTTGAGGACGATGCGCGCCGGGAAGCGTTGCGGCGTCACGTCGTCGATGTCCCAGCGCAGGTCGAGCCAGCGTTCCGGCTTGTCCTCGAAATCCTTCAATGATGGCGATTGGATCGGGTAGATCGTGATGCCCTCGCCCGGCGTCAGAATCCCGACAATGCGGTCACCCGGAACCGCGCCGCCGTTTGGGGCAAAGCGCACCGGTAAATCGATGTTGGTTCCGCGAATCGGAATCGCGGGGCCAATGGTTCCGGGTACTTTGTATCTGACCGACTTGGCGCGCTTGAGACCGAACCAGCCACTTTCCGCTTTCGGTTGCTGCGCCATCACGGCGGCGCGCTCTTCCTTGTAGTCCGGATGCATCGCACGCGCGACGTCGGCGGCACGCATTTCGCCACGCCCCACCGCGGACATGACATCCTCGACCGATGCGCGCGCCAGTCGCGGCAAGGCGCCGGCGAGCGTCTCGTCGGAATAGTTGAGCTTGGCACGCTGGCAAAACCGCTCCACGATGCGACGCCCGAGGCCCGCATATTGATTGCGCACCGCAACCCGCGTCGCCCGCCTGATCGCGGCTCGCGCCTTTCCGGTCGTCACCAAGGATTCCCAAGCCGTTGGCGGCGATACCTGCACTTTCGAGGTGATGATCTCGACTTCGTCACCGTTCGTAAGTTCGGTCATCAACGGGGCAATCTTGCCGTTGATCTTGCAGCCCACCGCCGTATTGCCGACGTCGGTGTGGACCGCATAGGCAAAGTCGATCACGTTGGCCCGGCGCGGCAAAGCGATCAACTTTCCCTTGGGCGTGAAACAGAAGACCTGATCATGAAACAGTTCGAGTTTGGTGTGTTCGAGAAACTCCTCCGGACTGGACCCTTCCGACAGCAGTTCGATCGTGTGGCGCAACCATGCATAGGCGCTCGACTCGCGTGACAGCAATTCGCTCGGCGATCCGACGCCATCCTTGTAGAGCGCGTGCGCCGCGATGCCGTATTCGGCGACTTCATGCATGTCGTGTGTTCGGATCTGCAGTTCGACGCGCTGCTTGCCCGGACCGATCACGGTGGTGTGGATGGACCGATAGTCGTTCTGCTTCGGCGTCGAAATATAGTCTTTGAAACGTCCCGGCACGACCGGCCAGGTCGTGTGAACGATTCCGAGCGCCTGATAGCACTCGGCCAGCGATTGCACGACGACGCGGAATCCCACGATGTCGGACAATTGTTCGAACCCGACGGATTTGCGCTCCATCTTGCGCCAGATCGAATAGGCGCGTTTTCGCCTCCCTGAGACTTCCGCTGCTATTCCTCTGTCGGCCAGTTTCCCCGTAAGCTGCCGTTCGATGTCGGCGACGAGACCGACATGGCGCGCCTCGAGCGCCTCCAGGTGTGCGGTAACGACCCCACAGGCATCGGAATTGAGTTCGCGAAACGCCAGGTCCTCAAGCTCCTCGCGCATCTCATGCATGCCCATGCGGCCGGCCAGAGGCGCGTAGATGTCGAGCGTCTCCTCGGCGATACGGCCACGGGCCGCCGGCGGCATGTAGGCGATCGTGCGCATATTGTGCAGACGATCGGCGAGCTTCACCAGCAGCACCCGAACATCGTCGGCAATCGCCAGGAGGAGCTTGCGGAGATTCTCCGCCTGTTTGGCCTCCCTCGTGACGAGGTCGAGCCTCTTGAGCTTGGTCAGCCCGTCGACCAAGGCCCCGATGTCGTGGCCAAACAGCTGGTCGATTTCCGCCCGTGTCGCCTCCGTGTCTTCGATCGTATCGTGCAAGAGAGCCGCCGCCACGGTGGCGTCGTCGAGCTTGAGGTCCGTCAAGATGGCGGCGACTTCGAGCGGATGGGAAAAATAGGGGTCGCCGGAGGCGCGCACCTGCTCGCCATGGGCCTTCATGGCGTAAACGTAAGCCCGGTTGAGCAGCGGCTCATTCGTATTCGGGTTGTAGCGCCGCACCCGTTCAACGAGATCGTATTGCCGCATCATCTGTGGTTTTGACGACGGCTTTTGTTTCTGTTTCGCAAGTTTTTCAACGACCCGCGGTTCCAGGCTACCGTTGCGCCCCAAAGGGGCACGCGAAGCGGCCTGATTTTCCATGCGCGAAAGATCGGGCGTGGTGCGCACCATGACGACTTTCAAGTCCTGCGCCGGACCAACCAGATGGCCGGCGAATTCCTTTAGGATATCATGGTGTTTGCCGCGCGCCACAAGGCATTACCATCATGGTCTTCCGATCAGGGGCAATCCCCGCAACCAACGAGCCGATATTCTTGAAGCCCGGATGGGAGGACCATTAGCGCGGAAACGCGCTCATGAGGACGTTTCCGCCGGTCGTATGCGGGCGGCAATCCCGGCTAGAGGACCGCAAAAAAGCAACGGCCCGGACACCCGGGCCGTTTCGCCAAGCGAATCATACTGGAGAGTCCTTATTCTTCCTCGTCCGGCTGCTCCTCCGGCGGCGTTAACCCTTCCAGGCCTTTGAGCAATTCTTCTTCGGTCATCCGCTCGGCCGTCACTTCGGTGTCGTCGGCGTCCACGGTCCCACCCGGAGCGCCAATGAGCGGCACGGATGAAGGCTCCGGCTCATCGACTTCGACGTATTTCTGGAGGGAATGAACAAGTTCTTCCTTGAGGTCATCGGGCGAAATCGCCGTATCGGCGATTTCCCGCAGTGCCACCACGGGATTCTTGTCGTTGTCGCGATCGACGGTAATCTGCGAGCCCGACGATATCATCCGAGCACGATGACTCGCCAGTAACACGAGGTCGAATCGGTTTTCAACTTTGTCAATGCAATCTTCAACGGTGACGCGGGCCATAGGCGCTCCTGCGATGCAAATTTGTCGTGAAATGTTGCGGTTTGGTACCCTTCTTGGCAGTCAAGTGCAAGTTTGAAATTTGGAATAGGCCTCCCCAAGCCGTGGCTATGCATTGGCCGTGACGCTGCGCCGGGCGCATGCGCCCCTCCTGTGGACAGGCGGGCGACGAAAAGCGTCATGCATATGTCGCAAATTCCGCTTGGCGTAGCTGTTGCCGTCTGTTACGCAACGCCTTGAGGAAGGCGCCACTTGGCGCCCCTGCGATTGTACAACAAGCTGTGATGACACACGATTTCACGAATTAGGGTCTGCGATTTCGGTCACGCGACCCTTACGTTCCCAATGCCACCGAACCGACGCACTGCTAACCGACCAAGCGCTCCGGAATTCAACCCTCCGGCGCCTATTGGTAGTTTCGATGAAGAGATAGGGCTATGAGCACAAATTCTACTATGGAAAAATACGCGCTTTTCATTGACGGCGCCAATCTATACGCCACAGCCAAGTCCCTTGGATTTGACATCGATTACAAGCGGCTCCTGCGCGAGTTTCAGTCGCGCGGCTACCTCCTGCGGGCGTTCTATTATACCGCCGTCATTGAGGATCAGGAATACTCCTCGATCAGGCCCTTGATCGATTGGCTGGACTACAATGGTTACAGCGTGGTTACCAAAGCCACCAAGGAGTTCGTCGACCAGACTGGCCGGCGCAAGGTCAAGGGCAACATGGACATTGAGCTTGCGGTCGATGCGATGGAAATCGCGGGGCACATCGATCACATGGTGCTTTTCTCCGGCGATGGCGATTTCCGCTCTCTCGTCGAAGCGGTCCAGCGCCGGGGGGTTCGTGTCACGGTCGTGTCCACCATTTCCACCCAGCCCCCGATGGTCGCCGACGAGTTGCGGCGCCAGGCGGATGTATTCCTCGACATTGTTGAACTGCAATCAAAAATCGGTCGCGACCCGGGCGAGCGCGGCCCGCGCGAGCCACGTGAAGGTCGCGAGCCGCGGGAACCGCGGCAGCATACGCCTCAATTCCTGCAGCGCAGCACCGCCCCGACACGCCCCGGAATCGACGACGATTTCGAGGACTAAGCAGGATGGCACTGCTTGACCAACCAAACGCCGAACGGGCGGGTTTGGAGTTCCACGTTTACGAAGGTTTTCTTCCAAAGGTGAGGCCTTGAAGAGCCGCCTGGAGGCGGAACTCCAAACGAGAAACTCCGTTGCGGCTACCGAGGTCGGCCGTGACTGTGCGCTTTGTCCGCGCCTGAAAGACTTCCGGGAATCGAGCCGGCGTAAAGAGCCAGCATGGTTCAACGCGCCGGTTCCGTCCTTCGGCCCACGTTCGGCGCGGCTGCTCATCGTTGGACTTGCACCTGGGCTTCAGGGTGCCAACCGTACCGGCCGCCCCTTTACGGGCGACCATGCAGGTGTGCTGCTCTACGACACGCTCGCGGCTTTTGGATTTTCCCGCGGCACCTACGATGCAAGAATCGACGATGGACTCGAACTGGTGGACGCGCGAATTACCAATGCGGTGCGCTGCGTCCCGCCGGAAAACAAGCCGACCGGTAGCGAGATCACCATGTGTCGTCAGTTCCTGGCGGCAACCATCGCCGAAATGAACAAACTGTCAGCGATTGTCGCGCTCGGACGCATTGCCCATGACAGCACCGTCGTGGCGCTTGGGCAGCGTCCAAAAGCTGTTCCGTTCGGACACGGCGTATCGCATACGATCGGCGCCGCAACTCTGTTCTCCAGCTACCACTGTTCCCGTTACAACACGAACACGGGCGTGCTGACCCCGGAAATGTTCCGGTCGGTGTTTTCGAACGTGCGAAAGCACCTGGATGCAACAGGCTAGATTCGGAATGCATAACCAGCAAAGCGTCGCCAATCTTTGCTCCGTTCGGTGGATTCTTCTATCTCGCGACAGAATGTTTGAATCGAACCGAAATTTTCACTAATATAGTTGTTCGGAAATAATCGCTCGCTGAAGAGCGTATCTTGACCTCGTGTCGGCACAGAAGTACCCACACCTATTGGTGGGGGTCAACCAGAAACGTTCCTGGGGGTGGATTCGGTTCTTTTGGCAAATGCCCAAACCGGGTCTCGACCATTTCCTTGATGTTCATACCCCATTGATCCGCAGCTTTGGTCCACAGATCATCATAGTTTTTGTCGGAAACGTTGGTTTTTCCCGTAAAACGGTCAGATTCTCTCATTGGCCCCTCAAATCCCATCCGATCAGATATCACGCGCTACCGTGCGAAAAATCAGCACACAAAGTATGATATGTTTCAGACCTTGCCGAAGCAAGGGCTGTAACCATTCATGAACAACCCCTATTGCTTTGTCCGCAACCAAGCGACCACCTCAGCGGCACTCAGGTCCGGCGGGAAGACCGGATAGAACACTTTGCCAATGACACCGCCATCGATCACAAGCGCCATGCGCTTGAGGAGTGTCATTCCTGTCACCGAAAAGGTCGGCAGCCCGATGGCTTGCGTGAGTCCCAAAGCCTGGTCGGATAGAATCGGAAACGGCAGGTGGAGCCGCGTCACCACCTCGCGCTGGTAATCGCTGTCCTGGGTTGAGAGACCAAACAATTGGTCGACACCCAGTCCCTTGAGCTCGGCAAAATGATCCCGAAACGAACAGGATTGCGGCGTGCACCCGCGCGCGCCTGGTATTGCGTCCCAACCTTCCACCAGTGGACGACCCGGCACGCCCGTCCGCGGATAGATATACACGACCGTTCGACCTTTGAGCGCCGACAAATCGACCGTCGATCCGTCGGTCGCGGCGAGCGGCACTGATGGCAGCCGGAGACCCGCTAGATGACGCGCGCCGCCGTCGTCTTGCGGCACCGGTAGATCGGTTGGGAGAACGTTTGGATCGTGCGGCGTGGGCATGACAGCGCTCCTGATTGCTTTCGCAGAGGGTCGCCTGAAAGCCCTTATCCGTCAACGGTTCGAATGGGGTTGGGGGTCGTTTCGTTAGGCTAGCCGCACGGCCCCGTAGGATGGGTAGAGCCAAAAAAACGCGTCTTCAAACGCGTTTTTTGGCGAAACCCATCATCCCCCGTGCGGCAAGATGATGGGTTTCGGCAAACCGCGTAAAGAAAGTACGCGTTTTGCCTCTACCCATCCTACATCCTTAGGGCCTTGGACATCACACCTTACAATCTGACTGTCCAACCTTTAGTCCATCCAGGCTATGTCGGTCAGCTTACCCTTGAGACCATCGATCTTGCCGACCATGGTGGCTTTGCCGGTCTTGAGATCGACGGAATAGAGCGCGCCGCCGGTCGAAAGCCAGGCATCGTTGCGGTCTGGCTGCGAGGCCACGATGTTGAAAGCGACTGAGCCGTTGAGCTTGACGCCGAGCGAACCAATCGTGTTGAGAACGCCGTCATTCGGCGGCGCCTGCGAGACAAGCGATTCAGTCGCTGCATCGATGTTGTAGAGTGCCGTCGCCGTCGTGCCCTTCCAGGAATTCGAATAGGCGCCCGCCACGACGCGAGGGGTCTTGGCCGCATTGACATCGCCTTCCTTGTACTTGTGCGAGCCGTCCACGACCACCTTGCCGTCGTCGACATTGACGCGCAGGCTGGTGCCGTCGGAGCCCATGAGGCGTATGCGGTCGGCAACCGGATTGAAGTCGACAGTCGCAACAACGCCGGCCTTGAGGACGTCGGACAGCTTGCTCTTCATTGTGGCCTGGCCGGTCTTGGCATCAACGGTAACGATCATGCCGTCAGTCGTGACGCCATAGATCATGCCGTCCGCGGGCCGCACGTCGATGCCGAGCAGAGTTGCCGCACCTTTGATATTGGCCGTCTGCGTCACCTTGCGGCTCTTCGGGTCGATGGTCACGATCGACTTGCCGTCAACGAGGCCGATGATGGAGGCGGCTTGCGCCGAAGAGGCAACGAAAGAAGTCGTAACAGCGCCTGCGAGCAGAATAGTCTTGAAGGTATTGAACATGGGGGTCGCTCCCGTGGAGAGGTTAAGCCCGACAGAACCCGCATGGTTCCGTTCGGATCGGGAGCAGTTACGGGGCCAAGGCCGCGACGGTTGCATTGCGCTGGAAGTTTTTTTCGACTGCTCACGGGGTCGTGATGTTGAGCCCCGGGTGTCTGGTGACCAGAATTGCGCGCTTGCGCGCTACAGAAATTTTCGTACCACGATCCTCGTCATCGTCACGGGATGGGCAAGCGCGGTGATGATGCGTCCGCGAAGGCTTTTAGGCTCGTGAAATATACCGAGTTGTCGCAAGACCGTCGCGCGGTCGTAATAAATTCTCTCACCGGCCAGGCGGTTTTCGTCTCCAAATGTGAAAACTCCGCACAGCGGAAACTCGATTGGGCGCCCGGTTGCAGGAAGTCCGCGCCATGTCCCAACGTGCCGCCCACGAATGATGGTCTCCAGAATGACGCTCTCGGCGCTCACGTGCCTGCGCAGGATATCAATTTTCAGGTCCGGCAACGCGCACAGCAATTGTTCATAGAAGTCTCGAACCTCCTGGTGCCCCACATAGTGAGCACTTTCTGGTTCATCGTCATAGCGGGCCTCCTCCCCGAACGTCGCCATGATGCCATCAAGATCGTGCGCATTTTCGAACCTGACGTGTTCCTCTACGGTCTTTAATCGGGCGGCCGAGGTGCAATCGAGTTTCGGGGTTGTCATCATCGAGTTTCCTGACCACCAGCCCCATCAGCCACCTTTCGTTGAATCCGCCAACGGTGTAGCCACCACTGCTTACCTTCAGATATAGTCACAACAAGTACGGTAAAACCGTGTCACCCCAGGGAGGCCATCATGCACAAACGTTCAATCGCTTCGACCGTCGCCACACTCAGCACGGCTTGTTTCATATTTGCTGGCGCAGCAGAGGCTGCCGAAATCAAGGTCCTGGCCTCGGCGGCCATCAAGGAAGCCTACGGCGATTTCGCGCCGCAGTTCGAAAAATCGAGCGAACACAAGATCACGACTACCTGGGCCGGCACCGTCGATATCGTCAAGAAGCTGCAGGCCGGCGAAGTATTTGATGTCGTGATCGGTGCGGCACCGATCGTCGAAGGTCAGGTCAAGGCCGGCAAACTGACCGCGAAGGTCAATATTGCGAGATCCGGCGTCGGCGTCGCCGTGAGCCCGGGCACACCCAAGCCAGACCTGTCTTCGACGGAGGCCGTCAAACGCGCGCTGTTGTCCGCCAAGTCAATCGGCTATTCCTCCGGCCCTAGCGGTACATACCTCGCTGGTTTGTTCCAGCGCTTAGGGATTGCAGACGCGATCAAGACCAAGCTCAAGCAGACCCCTTCGGGTGTGGCAGTCGGATCGCTGGTGGCAAGCGGGGAAGCTGAACTTGGGTTTCAGCAGGTGAGCGAACTTTTGAACTTCCCTGGCATCACCTATGTGGGACCGCTCCCAGCTGACATCCAGGAGATCACCCAGTTCTCGGCTTCCATCCATGTGAGCGCCCCGCAAGCGGAGGCCGGCCGCGCCTTCGTGCGGTTCATCACTTCGCCGCCTGCCGCAACCGCCATCAAGCATTCCGGCATGGAGCCAGGATAGGTCATGAGTTCGACCGTCAACGCCCTGAGTTCCAACGCCATCAAGGCCGCTTACCAAGAACTCGTACCGCTATTCGAGCGCGCGAGCGGCCACAAGGTCATGACCACCTGGGCCGGCACCAACGACATCCTCAAGCGCATGAAGGCCGACGAAACCTTCGACCTCATGATCATGGGCCGATCGACGCTTGACGACCTTGCCAAGGCCGGCAAGGTCGTCGGCGGGAGCGCGGTCAATCTCGTCACATCCGGCATCGGTGTTGCAGTGCTGGCGGGCGCACCGAAGCCGGACATCAGTTCCGGAGATGCCGTCAAGCGCGCGGTGCTGGCGGCCAAATCGGTCGCCTGTTCGCAAGGGCCAAGCGGCGTCTATATCATCAAACTGTTCGAACGCTGGGGCATTTCCGAGGCGATCAAATCGCGCTTCATGCAGACGCCGACCGGCCACCCGGTCGGGGAAGCCGTCGCGCGCGGAGAAGCCGAACTTGGATTTCAGCAGGAGAGCGAACTCCTCCCTGTTGCGGGGATCACTTATCTCGGTCCCCTTCCACCCGACATCCAGGAGGTGACGACGTTTGCGGGCGGCATC
>DATGVJ010000504.1:0-7002 GCA_035300505.1 Xanthobacteraceae bacterium | reverse complement strand
TCAGCGCCCATTGCCCGACGGAGCAGACGCTCACGCCGACGGGCCGGGTCGCCGCGATGGCGGAGCGCCTCAACGCAACGCTGGAGGCCATCAAGGTCGTGCAGCCGGCGCTTGAGGAGTTCTACGGCTCGTTGACCGACGAGCAGAAGGCACGCTTCAACGTGCTCGGCGCGCAGCAGAGCTGAGGACAAGCGAACTCAATGCGTGAGAATCTTCGATAGGAACTGCGTGGCACGCTCGGTCGAAGGCGTCGCGAAGAATTCGTCCGTGGGGCGATCCTCAAGGATCTTGCCGCCATCCATGAACACGACCCGGTCGGCGACCTTGCGGGCAAAGCCCATCTCGTGCGTCACCACAATCATGGTCATGCCCTCCGCGGCCAAGCCGACCATCACGTCAAGCACCTCTTTGATCATCTCGGGGTCGAGCGCCGAGGTCGGCTCGTCGAACAGCATCGCGATCGGGTCCATCGCCAGCGCGCGCGCAATCGCGACGCGTTGCTGCTGGCCGCCCGACAGCTGGTTTGGATATTTGCGCGCATGCTCCACGAGATCGACGCGCTTGAGGAGCGCCATCGCCCTGGCTTCGGCCACGTCTCGGCGCTGGCGCAATACTTTTTCAGGCGCAAGGCAGATATTATCGAGCGCGGTCAAATGAGGATAGAGTTCGAAAAGCTGGAACACCATGCCGATGCGCGCGCGCAATCTCGGCAGGTCGGTCTTGCGGTCGCCGACCGATACGCCGTCCACTGTGATCTTGCCGCGTTGGAACGGCTCCAACCCATTCACGCATTTGATCAGCGTGCTCTTGCCCGAACCGGAGGGACCGCAAACCACCACGACCTCGCCCCTGGCGACATGCGTGCTGCAGTCCTGGAGCACGTGATGCTTCCCGTAATATTTGTCGACGTGCTCGATCGCGATCATTGGACAAATCTCAATCGGAGGCAGCGCACGCCATAGGATGCGGCGACGCAGAGCACGAGATAGATAACGGCAACGAATGTGTAGAGTTCGACGAGGCGATTGTCGCGGCCGGCGACGACTGTCGCTGCCGTGAGAAAGTCGTGCAATCCGACGACATAGACCAGCGACGTGTCCTGGAACAGGATGATGCTCTGGGTCAGCAGGACCGGAAGCATGGCGCGGAACGCCTGCGGCAGGACGACGTAACGCATGGCCTGGAGATAGGTGAGGCCGGTGGCCTCGGCGGCGGCAAGCTGGCCGCGCGCAACGCCTTGTATGCCGGCGCGGATGATCTCGCTGTAATAGGCCGCCTCGAACATGGTGAAGGCAATGAGCGCCGAAGGGAAGGCGCCGACCGCCCGCCCGATCGCCAGCGGCACCAGAAAATAGAACCAGAACACCACCAGGATCAGCGGGATTGAGCGCAGGAGATTGACGTAACCTGCTGCGAGTTGGGGAAACGGCGTGGGCGCCCACATCCGCATCAAGGCGAGGCCGGTGCCCAGGAGGATGCCACCCATCATGGCGAGCACGGTGAGTAACAGTGTGAGCTGCATGCCCTGCCACAGGAAAGGCAGTGCGCGCAAAATAACGCCAAAGTCGAATTCGCTCATCGATCCGCACCCTGCCCCAGCATGCCGGGGATGCGCATCCGGGTCTCCAGGCTGCGCATGAGGAAGATCACGGAGAGCGTAATCGCGATGTAGAGAACGGTCGCGGCGGTGAAGGCTTCGAAGCCGTGGAACGTCAAGCTTTCGATCTGGCGGCTTTGGGCGGTGAGTTCCGCGGCACCGATCGTCAGCGCGAGCGACGAGTTCTTGAATATCGTCAGGAACTCGGAGGTCAAGACCGGGATCAGCAGGCGATACGACAGCGGCAGGAGGACATGGAGATAGGTCCGCGGCAAGGTGAGGCCGGTAGCCAAGGCCGCGTTGAGGAGCCCCTTGGATATCGACTGGATGCCGGCGCGCACCTGTTCGGCCACGCGGCAGGCAGTGTAGAAGCCGAGCGCCACGACCGCGGTCCAGAACTCGGGATCGGGCAATTCGCGTTTGAGCCACCTGCCCCAGTCGCGTGGCACGATTTCGGGCACGACGAAAAACCACAAAAACATCTGCACCAGCAGCGGAATGCCACGGAAAATTTCGACATACGCCGTCGCCACGACGCGCACCCCCCAGATGGGCACCGTGCGCGCGATGCCCAGCAGCGAGCCGAGCACGAAGGCGATCGCCCAGGCGCCGAGCGCGATAAGCACTGTGGTGCGAAGGCCGCTGACCAGGAAACCAAAATAGGGCTCGACGAACAGAAGCCCCCAGTTCCAATTGTAGTTCATCTTCGCCGCGCTAGTCCGGCAGGGCTTGCAACTTGATTGCCGCCTCAAGCAGCGGATTGAGCGGCATGCCGATCGGATCAAACCATTTCTTGTAGGTCTGCATGAAGGATCCGTCGCGGAACGACTTGGCAATCGATTTATCGGCCAAAGTCGCAAAGGCCGAATCGTTGCGCGGCAGCATGATGGCGTAGGGGTCGTAGGTGAGGAACTCGCCCACGACGACGTATTGGTCGGGATTCTTGGCGCGGGAGCGCGCGCCGTACAGCAGCACGTCGTCGCTGCCATAGGCGTCGGAGCGGTCGGTCTCCATGGTCAGCAATGCTTCGGCATGGTCTCGGACGTTGAGAACCCGCGTGTTCATTCTCTTCTGCTCGATAGTGGCCTTGAGCGCCTGCTCGTTGGTGGTGCCGGGCAGCACGACCAGAGTCTTGCCCCTCAAATCGTCGACCGATGCTATTCGGGAATCTTTGCGCACCATGATCTTGGTGCCGGTGATGAAGGTGGTGAAGGTGAACGCGGCCTGGCTCTGGCGCGAGAATGTGTTGGTTGTCGAGCCGCATTCGAGATCAATCGTACCGTTGGCGAGCAGCGCAAAACGCGTCTGCGGCGTGACCGGCACGTAGTTGATCTTGATGTCGGGTTTCTTCAATTCGTCTTTCACAGCGTCGGCGATC
Source organism: Xanthobacteraceae bacterium (assembly GCA_035300505.1). Taxonomy (GTDB): domain Bacteria; phylum Pseudomonadota; class Alphaproteobacteria; order Rhizobiales; family Xanthobacteraceae; genus VAZQ01. The sequence continues at coordinate 4,027 of DATGVJ010000504.1, read as the reverse complement.
TTGAGGCACAGATCGACCGTGAAGCCGACCGGTTTCTGGTTCTGGTCGATATGGGAAAACGGCACCGAAGAATCGCGATGGCCTATGACGATTGCACCGCGGTCTTGAATCTTCTTGAGCGTCGGCGACACCTGGGCGAACGCCCCGGCCACAAACACCATCATCGCCGGGACTGTCAGCAGAACAGTACAAAACTTCAGCATCAGGAGCCTCCCGCGTTAGAAGCAAAGATTGGCTACGAGGTTTCCGCGTTTGTCTCTGATCGATCCGTAACATTGCATGCGCTTGAGCGCGGCCTTGGCGTCCTCGTGGCCGAGCGCCGCCGCCTTCTCGTAATAGGCCTTGGCGGCGGTTGCATCCTGCGGCCCGCCCCGTCCGCTTTGCGCAAATGTGCCCATCCGCTCCAAAGCTCCGGGATGATCCTGCGCGGCGGCTTTGCTAAACAGCGCCCGCGCCGCCACGTCGTCCCGCGGCCCGCCGGCGCCGTCCGCCATCATCAATCCGAGCTGGTATTGCGCCTCCGCCATGTTCTTCTCGGCCGCGCGCACCAGCATGGCCCTGAGCTTGGCGGGATCGGACGATGCCACGCCGGTGTTGTTGGAAAGAACCGCGAGATTGGTGATGCCCCGAGGATTGCCGGCCTCCGCGGCGCGCTCGAACAGCCTGCGGGCCTGGTCCTCATCCTTGGGAACGCCCAACCCATACGCGAGGTGGACGCCGAGTTCGACCATGGCGGAGGAGTTGCCCTTGTCGGCTGCCGTGCGGTAGGCGCTGATGGCTTCCGTCAATTGTTCATTGGCGGCGTAGGCACGGCCGAGCTGGTAAAGCGCCCGCCGTGACGTCGCCGACGCGATCTTGCAATACTTGATGGCGGCGGCGATGTCGGACTTGGCGACGTCGGGAGTGCCCCTGACGTCCGCGGGCTTGTCCGGATCTGCGGGATCGGCGGCGACCCGGTCGCAAAGCGCAAGGCCGGCTGATTGGGCGCGAGCCTGAGAATGACCGCCGGCCATGATCAACGCCAGGAGCCCCATGCACAAGTTCCAGGCAATCGAAACCGCACCAGATCGCATGACCATGATCCCCCTTGTTGCGCGGCGTCTCTATGCGAGGAACCGATCTTAAAGCCGCGAACCTGGGCCGGCAAGCGCACAGCCGGGAACACGGTCCAACTGCAAGACAAGAGTCGTCCCGTAAGCTTCTCAGACTCTGGGGTGCGGCGGAACTTAGGGCATGTTGGCGCCAAGCGCATCCGCGACCGAAGTTGCGGTCAAACTTTTGCGGAGAATTTCGTCGAGGTATTCGCAAGCAACGAGCGACAACCGATCGGCCAAGCCTGCCGGCACTTGTCCCGGAAACCGCTGACCCAAAATAGTCTCGATCGCCTTGGCCGTAGCCTCGGCCTTACCTTCAGCTTTACCTTCAGCTTTACCCAAAGCATGAGCACGATCAATCGGCGGACGAAGGATCGTGCTATTCTCAACACTGACAACGATGGGCATGGCGTCGTAACCTTGTTCAATCAGCGGGCGAATGCCCCGCAGTTCAGTTCGGAAAGCGCAATCAATTGCGCCAAGGCATCGGCGCGCTCGTTTTCCGGCGCCCGAGCGATCTTGTGTAAGATTGCTTTTATCACATCTGGGTTGGTCCCGTCAGCACATAAAACCGCAACAACTGCGTCCCCGAGGTCGCCTGTTTCCAGCAGTGGTTTTGCGTCGACCGTGCCGGTATCGACAAATTCGAATCGAAAGTCGAGGTTTTGGTGACGAATAGCGGTTTCCGGCTTCCATCGTCCGGCACCCACGTGGATAACCTTTTGCACGATCTCACGCGGCAAGACACCAACGCGGTCGTCCCGACGTGCGCTGAGCCAGGACAATATGTCGGAATAGTAGCCCAGCATGCGCTCCGGCATCGCCGCATCCGAAGCCGCCTGGAACTCAAGGTGAAGCAGCCTTCGGTTTCCCTCCGGGGAATCGAGAACAGCCAGAAAATCGATCCGACGATCCCTCGTGCTCGGAAACTCGGTTTGCAGCAATGTAATGTGGCCGTCGCCACCGATCGCCCGCAGAAATGCACGACCACCAATCCGGGTTAGATGTCGCAATGTAATATCGTACTGGCCCACCGGCGACCCACCGAATTTTTGATACGGCTATTGGAACAGCCGAGACCGGCGGTTGTCGATCTCGGCGCTCTATTCCTACACCGCAATTTTCACATACTCGAAGTCTCCCGGCTTGTTGTCGATGCCGACGCGTGGGGGCGCTATCCAGCTTGCGAATTTGCCGGGTTCGACCACCTGTTTCATCAGGCTCTTGATGAACTCGCCGTCGTCGCCTGAGGGCAGCCACTTTTCCTTGTTCCTGTTCCAGGTCGTCTCGTCGATGAGGTTGCCGTCGGGATCGGCCTTTATGTCGCGGAATTCGCCGATCTGCCGATGGAACGCCACGTTCGGCAATTCCAGCCGGTATGAAATACCGGTACGTTCGATGATCTTGTTCCAGCGATCGAGGCCGCGCTGGCAGTCGGCCGTATAGTCGTCGCGCAGCCGCATATTGATCGCAGTCAGTGCCGGCTCATCGACGCGCTTGATCACGCCATCAACCAACTTGAGGACCGGGTAGGTCGAACTATCGAGCCTGTGGTCGTCGTCGATCTTCGTTTCCTGATAGCGGCCTTTGATGCCGGCATTGAAGGCATTCGCCGCATTGGTCGAGACTTCGGAGCCGAAGAGATCGAGCGACAGCGAATAGTGCAGATTGAGCTTCTTCTTCATCGTCGGGAGGTCGATGACGCCGAGCGCACGAACCATTTCGATTTCGTTTGGATCCTCAATGCCGGCCGCCTTCATGGCTTCACACGTGCGCTGCAGGGTGCGCCCGATGCCGGTCTCGCCGACGAACATGTGGTGGGCCTCTTCGGTGAGCATGAAGCGGCAGGTACGCGAGAGCGGATCGAAGCCCGATTGCGCGAGGCTCTCAAGCTGCATCTTGCCGTCGCGATCGGTGAAGAAGGTGAACATGTGGAATGAGAGCCAATCGGGCGTTTCTTCATTGAAGGCGCCGAGCATGCGCGGCTTGTCGGGATCGCCGGAGCGGCGCTTGAGCAATTCTTCCGCCTCCTCGCGGCCGTCGCGGCCGAAATATTTCTGCAGCAGATAGACCATGGCCCAGAGATGCCGGCCCTCCTCGACATTGACCTGAAACACATTACGCATGTCGTATAGCGACGGCGCGGTCTTGCCGAGATAACGCTGCTGCTCGACAGACGCAGGCTCGGTGTCGCCCTGGATGGTGATGAGCCGGCGCAGCATGGCGCGATATTCACCGGGCACTTCCTGCCACACCGGTTCGCCAAAGTGACGCCCGAACGGAATCTTGCGGCCCTCTTCGGCGGGCGCCAGCAGCACGCCCCAGCGATAGTCGGGCATTTTCACATAGTCGAACTTGGCCCAGCCTTTGGGATCGACCGAGACCGCCGTGCGCAGGTAGACGAGCGATTCCTGGAAGCCGTCCGGCCCCATGTGTTTCCACCAGTCGATGAAGCCCGGATGCCAGCCTTCGAGTGCCTTGAGCACCGCGCGATCTTCCGTGAGCCCGACATTGTTTGGAATCTTGGTCGAGTAGTCGACGTTTTGGATGTTCATGGCGGTATCCTTTCAACAAAGACAGGTGGACTCGCGCTCCCCTCTGGGGGCCGCAGAGCCGCCGAGAGGGCTGGGGTGAGGGGGGACCAACTCAATCGAGAGCGCCTAACCCCCTCACCCTAACCCTCTCCCCAAAGGGGAGAGGGAACTAGACCGAGATCGTATGAACATTATCGAGTCACATCTCCACATCAACGAACTCACATCTCCGGCAAATTCTCACACCCGCTTCATATCGTAGTCCGGGCGTTGCCCGGTTCCGTAGCGGCGTAGCGCGCCTGCTTCTCCGACCGCGTTGGGGCGCTGGAATATCCAGTTCTGCCAGGCGGTCAAACGCGCGAAGATTTTCGATTCCATCGTTTCGGGTCCACCGAACCG
>DATGVJ010000503.1:0-27460 GCA_035300505.1 Xanthobacteraceae bacterium | reverse complement strand
AACAACGCCAGCGCTCAGTTGCCCGGCACGATTGGACTGACGAACGATATCCTTGCCGCCATTCTCGAACGAATTAGCGAGCAGGCGATTGTCACTGGCTTCAAGAATGTCATTCTGATGGGCGACCATGGTGGCGGCCAGCCGAACGTCTATCGAACCGTGGCTAAAAAGCTGGACGACAAGTACACGTCGCAGGGCATCCACGTGTATTTCTGTGACGAGGTCTATGAAAAATCCAGACGCGATTTCGACGGTTGGCTCGCTTCCAAGGGCTATCCGCATAGCACGCACGGCGGCATTCCCGACACGTCGACAATGTTATATCTCGGCGGTGATACATGGGTTCGCCGGGACCTGATTGGGACGGCTCTGGGAGATCCGGTGGCGTCGGCTGGTCAGATTCGGGCTGATCCCAACACGAAGCGTGTAAACAATGGAATTCTCGGCGACGGGCGCCGGTCGAGCGCCGAACTCGGTAAGATCGTGTTCGACATGAAGGTTGATTATGCCGTGAACCAGATTCGGCAATTCCTTGCACAAGCGCCGAAAACAACGCTGCCGCAGTAGTGTTGCCGTGACACCTTGATCGAACGCGGCCGGGCAGTGTGGAGCGGCAGGTTCGCCGCGTTTGCGGCCGCGCCCGACGTGCAGCATCAGTATCTGGGCGATTGAGTATTTGTTAACCCTGTTTTCAAAAACGGAGTGTTGATTGCGGTATGCGGGCTACAGAGTGCCGCCGTTTCTTGGCGGCACGGGCCTGCGTAACCGGTTGGTAACTGTCATGGTTTCTTATTCCTCAACCACAAATGAGGAATCCCATGGTACTGCGTAACGAAGCAGAAACAATTTTGACGCCGCCGTCCGGTGAAGGTGCCGCTTCTGATATGGGCGAAACCATACCGACGATCGATGCGCCGATGATATCGGATCAGACGCTTGTTGCGGCCACGATGACAAGTGTCGAGGTGGCACTCCCCTACGTGCCAAGTCCGGACTTGGCGAGTCCCGACTTGGCAAGCTCCGATTTGGCGAGCTCCGAAGTTTTAACGAACGCGCCGATCAGCGCCAACTTGCCCAAGCTCGATTCATCGAGCATCAAGGCGTTGAGTGCGGTTGCCGCAATCGCGGAGGCGCCAATCGTTGCAACGCCCAAGGTCGAACATATTGAAACCTCCGCCACGATCGACGACAAAGTTGCGACCACCAAAGCGTTGCAACGCATTGCTGCGGCAATCGACGCGCCGACAGTTGCGCCGATCGAGCCCTTGATGGCGGACGATCCTCCATTGCCGCCGCAAGAGCCGCGCGTCAACTCACACGCTGAAGCGGTTGCAAGGCCGTCCAAGAAGCCCATGTGGCTTGCTGCAGTGATTGCGGTTGCTTGTATTGGTGCGACGGTCGGGGCATTCGCCGTGTCGGGAGCGGCGCCGCCTGTCGCGCAGCCAGTGGCATCGCAATCATCACTCCAATCACTCGCTGTGGCCGACGACATGCAGGCCTTGCAGGGGACGATTGCGCAATTGCGCAATGAACTTGCGGCGCTCAAGGCCAGCCTCGAAGCCGGCTCCAGGTCCACCAATACTCAGTTCGCCAAGATTTCAGAGCGTCTTGACCGCATCCAATTGGAACAGTCCAACAGAAGCAAGGCAAATGACGGCGCGGACCGTTCGGATAGGCGTGTCGATTTTACTCCCACCAGGGACGCTACCGGGTCGTTGCCGCAGTCCGCCGTTGCGTCGATGCAGAGTGCGCAGCCAATCGTACCGGGGTGGGTCTTGCGTGACGTCAATAACGGCGTGGCGACCATTCAAGGCGCGCGCCTCGGAACCATCGAAGTGGAAGCGGGCGACGTGGTGCCGGGCCTCGGCCGCATCGATGCGATCCGCAAGCAGAACAACCGCTGGGTCGTGGTTACGTCGCGCGGGCTGGTCACGGCGTTTCGGTGAGCTTGTAGCCCGGATCGAACACCCTTGTGCGCCCCTTGCGCGCAAGGGTGTGAAATCCGGGGCGGTCTTTCATTCGATCCCGGATTGCGCGCCATTTGCGCGCAAGCGCGCTTTGACGCTCCGGGCTATGCACCGATTTCACCACAACACCGTGGCCTCTTTCGCGAAACCATGACACATTGGCGATCAGCCGGAAGGAGGATCGCATGAGCCGCCTGGTTCGTTTTACCTGGGCCCTGCTGACAGCAGTTTCGCTTGCCTTCGCGCTGCTTGTGGTGCCGCGCGCCGGCGCACAGCCGCCGAGCGCGCAAGCGCCGAGCGTTCAAGCGCCGAGCGCTCAAGCGCCACAGCCCAAGCAAGAAGCCAAGCCCGAGATGGTCGAGAATTGCCCGGGCCTGATCGCGTCCGGCAGGCCGCGCGTCATGCCGGCGTCGCTCCAGCTGGCGCTCAATCCCGACGAGGTCCGCATTTCCTACGCGGGGCATTCGACCTTCCTGATCGAGAGCCCGCAACAGGTGCGCATTGCGACGGATTATAACGATTATGTCCGGCCGCGCGTATTGCCCGACATCGCGACCATGAACCACGCGCATGATTCGCACTTCACGGATACGCCGGCGCCCGGCATCCGGCATGTGCTGCGTGGCTGGGGTCCGAGCCCCAATCAGCCGGCGCGCCATGATGTGCAGCTGCGCGATGTGCGTGTGCGCAATGTTCCGACCAATATTCGCAACTGGAACGGTGGGACAGAACTCCACGGCAATTCGATCTTCATCTATGAGATGGCGAACATGTGCATCGCCCATCTCGGCCATCTGCACCACACGCTCAACCAGCAGCAGCTCAACGAGATCGGCCGCATCGACGTTCTGTTTGTGCCGGTCGACGCCAACCTGACCCTCGACATGGCCGGCATGATCGAAGTATTGCAGGCCATGAAAGCGCCGCTCATGATTCCAATGCACTATTTCAGCGTCTATACGCTGCATCGCTTTCTCGATCAGGTGAGGCCGCTCAATTGGACCGTTGAAATGAACCCGCTTCCGACGACGGTTGTCAGCAAGACGACGTTGCCGACGACGCCCAAAGTGCTGGTCTTGCCAGGACGCTGAATCGCAATGTTAAGTACCGAACAGAACGATCTGATCACGCGGATAGGTCCCGCCACGCCGGCCGGCGAATTGATACGGCGCTATTGGCAACCGGCCGCGCTCGTTGATGAACTCAACAGCAATCGACCGATCAAGGCGCTGCGGCTGCTTGGCGAAGATCTCGTGCTGTTTCGCGACGAGCAGGGTCGCTACGGCTTGGTCGGGCGCAGCTGCCCGCATCGCGGAACCGATCTGTCGTTTGGGAGATTGGAAAACGGCGGGTTGCGCTGCGCGTTCCACGGCTGGCTCTTTGACGTGACGGGGCAATGCCTTGAGACGCCGGCTGAGCCCGAAGGCAGCAGCCTTTGCGCCAATATTCGCCAGATTGCCTATCCGGTTGTTGAGAAGAGCGGGATCCTGTTTGCCTATATGGGGCCGGGCGAGCCGCCGGAATTTCCGCACTTCGATTGCTTCGTCGCGCCCGACACCCACACGTTTGCCTTCAAGGGAATGATCGACTGCAATTGGCTGCAGTCGCTCGAAGTCGGTATCGACCCGGTGCATACCTCGTTCCTGCACCGCTTCTTTCAGGATGAAGATTCCTCCAAAGGCTATGGCAAGCTCTTTCGCGACAACTCGATCGATTCCGACATGCCGATGACGCGCATCATGCGCGAACATCCGCGTCCGCAGATCGAAGTGGAACCAACCGATTATGGAATGCGCGTGATCACGCTGCGCCGCATCAGCGACGCCAATACGCATGTGCGAGTCACCAATCTCTTGTTCCCCAATGCCTTCATCATTCCGATGAGCAGCGAAATGACGATCACGCAATGGCACGTGCCGGTCGACGACACGCGTCATTATTGGTACGCGATCTTCACGAGCTTTGGCGCGCCGGTCGACAAAGACGAAATGCGCCGCCAGCGCATGCAGCTGTACGAATTGCCGGATTACATTCCGCGCAAGAACAAAAGCAACCACTACGGGTTCGATCCGCACGAACAGGCGCACGAAACCTTCACCGGCATGGGTGCCGACATCAACGTGCATGATCAATGGGCCTGTGAATCGATGGGTGCCATCCAGGACCGCACGAAGGAGCATCTCGGCCAGTCCGACAAGGCGATCAACGCTTTTCGGCGCCTGTTGCGCGGCGCCATCGAGGAGACACGCATTGGCGGCGCGCTGCCGATGATGCTCGACCGCGCGAGCGCCAAGGCCGTCACGGGACCGGCCGCCATCGACGGCATCGGTCCCACGGACGATTGGCAGGCCTATTGGCGCCGCACCGATGCGCAGCGCCGCCAGGCGTCGAGCTGGGCGAATGGTCGGTAGGGCGCAATCGCTCGCATAGGGACATGATCACGCGAGCGGATAGAATGGTTGCACTCATGCCATTTTTCGCGATAATCTCTGGCTGACATTCGCGCCGAAATGGGGGGGCATCCGACTGAGCACTCGCCAGCAGTTCCAAACGCCCAATTTTCTTACAGCAATCATGCAGGTTGGAGCCATGAGACTTCGATCTGTTTTAAACAATGTCGAGTTAAGAATTATGGACAGAAGAAGAGGTCCACCAGAAATCATCGTTGATCCGACAACCAGAATTGAACAAAGATATAGACATCGATTTCCTATCATTGGCTTTTGCCTCTTTGTGATCAGCGCCGTCGTTACTTTGGCGGTTGTCTGGACCCGTCACGAAGGCGAGCTTTCGGTTGGGTTGTTCAAATTTATCTCAGCGCTTGAATCCCTCCTACCAAAGGCCGCTTCGACTGAGTCAGTTCCATCGCAACGCCAGTTTGGACCGGTCTATGCCGCCTTGGCGATCCAGCCATTGCCGCCTTCGATCGAAAGGCAATCCAAGATTCAGAACAGGCTGGACCAGCTCAGTCGTGAGCCCTGCTACACGGAAGCTGCCGTCGCGTTGGGCACCGCGTTGATCGAAGCTGGCTATCCGCGTGAAGCAGCGACCAGCATGCAGACCTTTGCGGGGAAATGTGGAAAGCACGAGAACGTGCTGCCGGTTGCCTATGATGCTCTGCAAAAGGTGGGCGACTCGGCCGGGTCTCTGCAAGTTGCAAATCGCCTTGTAGAAGCCGTGCCGACATCCGGAACCGTGAGGTATTGGCGGGCGATGGCCTATGAAGAGCTCGGGCAATTTCCGAACGCACTTTCTGATTACTTGAGCACAATTCAGCTGTCTGGAAATCCCAGATACGTTAGTGGTGATGTATTTTATAGGTTATCGAGGGTCTATGCGGCGCTTGGACGACCGTGTGACGCGATTATACCGCTTGAGACCTATGCGTCATTTGATGCTGTAAATCGTCGGACGACGCAGACAGCATCGCTCATCGCGGAATATGCCCAGGCCGGGCACTGTGCTGCAAACTTCGCGAACGGAACGGCGCGTGTGGCCTTCACGGGCGGCACGCCGGAGGTGCGGACTTTATCCGTCAATGTGAATGGTGTCGTCGGGACGTTTCTGTTGGATACAGGGGCAACATTTGTAACCATGACAACCCGGTTTGCCGGTCGCGCGAAAATTACCGCGGAGCCCGGAAATCAGATATCACTACAAGCAGCGGGAAGCGTCGTTATGGCCGATGTCGCCCGGGCCAATGCTGTCAGCGTGGGGAATGCAAAAGCGTCGAATGTAATGGTGGCAATTCACAAGGGCACCAATGATCCATTTGGTCAACGCATCGATGGTCTCCTTGGAATGAGCTTCCTGGCACGCTTCAACCTGTCCATTACGGCGAACGCTGTCGAATTCAAGGCGATTCCCCTCCGCTAGCTGTTGCTTCTGCTTCAAGCAAGGGCCGTAGGGCGCAATCGCTCTATTGCGCCACCTTTCTAGCCACCAGGTGGCCGGCGGAATACGCCATTCGCGTGAAGAACGCTCATGGCTATTCCGCCCTACGAAACGATGGAACTCACACCTCCGCGCCCGGCACCAAGTATTCCGCCGAAATGTCCCTGACGCTTGCGGTGCCGGCAAGCCGCATCACCAGCGCGAAATTGTCGCGCAGATATTCGAGCACGCTTTGCGCGCCGAGCGTTCCGCCAAGAGCGAGGCCGTAGAGCACGGGCCGGCCGCAGCCCACGATCGTGGCGCCGAGTGCCAGCGCCTTGAACACGTCGGTGCCGCGCCGGATACCGCCGTCGAGAATGATCGGTACCGCTCCGTCGACAGCTTCCGCAATGCGCGGCAGCGCCGAGACCGTGGCCTGAACGCCGTCGAAACTTCGGCCGCCGTGGTTGGAAATATAGACCGCGTCCATGCCGCGCTTGACCGCCATGGCGGCAACCTTCGGCGACAGCACGCCCTTGACGATGACGGGCAGGCCAGACTCCTTCTTGATGAATTCGAGATCGTCCCAGTTGAGGTCGCGCTTGCGGTTATTCAGTGCGGCATTGGCAGCAACCGGATCGGAAATCGAACGCGGCGCATTGCCTTTGCCGAGCGAGAGGGGTGGGCGGAATTCGTTGCGAATGTTTTCCTCGCGCGGATAAGCGAAGAGATTGTCGATCGTCGGCGCGATCGCGGTGTAACCGGCAGCTTTTGCACGCTGCAACAATTCGCGCACGATGCCGCGATCGGCCTGCACATAATGCTGGAACCATTTCGGGCCGGGATTGTTCGCGGCGATCTCCTCCATGCTGAGGTTCGCCTGGGTCGACGTCAGCATCAGTGTGCCGACCGCGTGCGCGGCCTTGGCGGTGCCGGCTTCCTTGGTGACATGCGCGAGCCCGTGACTGCCCATCGGCGGCACGAAGATCGGCATGGAGAGTTTCGAGCCGAGGATTTCCACCGACAAGTCGACCTTGGCAACGCCGCCGAGCGGTTGCGGATCGATGCGAATGCGTTCGAACGCCGCCATGTTCTCGCGCCGCGTCCAGTTGGCGCCCGAGCCGCTTGAAATGTAGCCAAAGCCGCCGGTGGGAATGACCTTCTGCGCCTCCGCCTCGATCTCGATCAGGTTGATGATCCGGATCTTCTGGTTGGCCTTGCTGCCGTCATAGGGCGCGGTCGAAGGCGGTGGCTGCTGCATGCCGGCCTCGGCCGGGACTGCGTTTTGGGCCAGGACCGGACCGTTGGCCGAGCCAATGGCCGCTGCCGCCAGCGAGCCGGACAACAGGAAATCACGTCGCATCAAGTTCATCGAGAATCCTCCAAAGGGTAGAGCCGGCAAAGCGATCATCGCCGAAGCCGGTAGTTGGGAGTGATTGTCGATGGAAACACGCGCGATGTCGAGGCCTAGGCGACAGGGCTCAGGGACCCCAATTCCCGTTTTGATCTTATTGGAGTGCGCCGTTCATGACATGCATGCGCGTGCTGCCGAAGTCATTTGCGGGTTTTCTATGTTTGAGTAATCTAAAGTTACACTTTAGAATTCTCAACTATTCGAAGGCTTCGTTGCGTCGGAAATCGTGAAGGCGCAGTTGAACTCCGGGCGACGGCGCGAACTCTATTATTTCCGCGACCAGCAGGGGCTGGAGGTGGACTTTCTTCTGCCTGGGCGCGGCGGCAGCGTTTCGCTGGTCGAGTGCAAAGCCGCGCGCACCGTCACACCTGCCATGGCGGCCCCGTTGTTGCGACTGGCGGAGGCGCTGCGAAGGAGCCGCCCGCGCGGCACGACGGTCGAGTTGCATCTCGTACATCAATCGCCGAAAACCCCGGCCGCAACGCGCGCCGTCGCTCCTGGGGTGCGGGCATGGGTGTGGCGGGATTTCGTCAACCAGCTTTGATGATTGAGATCGTCTTGCGCGACTGCCGAATTTGTCTTACAATGCTTTCATGAAAACTTTGACGGTTCGGCTGCCCGATTCCCTTGTTGCGGAGATCGAGCACGAGTCGCTGGCACGCAACGTCTCGAAATCTGACGTGGTGCGGGAACGGCTGCGCCAGCCGCGCCGCCCTGCCAGCAAACGCGGCACGATGCGGGAACTGGTGGGCGACCTTATCGGTTCGGTTGAGGGGCTGCCTTCCGACCTGGCCGGCAACAAGAAAAAATACCTTCCTGCGTTGATCCGTGCCAAGAAATTACATAGCCGATAGTTCCGCTCTGGTGGCTTTGCTCAGCCGCAACGACCGGCATCACGCCTGGATCGCTGCGCAAGCTGACACGTTGCCCTGGCCTTGGCTTACCTGCGAAGCGGCATTGACGGAGGCATTCCACCTGCTCGGCAAAACAGGCGCACCGAGGCTGAAGGATTTATTGCGGCACGGAGCGGCCGTGCTCTCGTTTGATTTGGGCGATCAACTTGCGCCGGTTCTTGACTTGATGGACAAATACGCCGACGTGCCCATGAGTCTGGCTGATGCCTGCCTCCTGCGCATGAGCGAAACGTTGCCCGATCCTGTGGTGCTGACCACGGATGCCGATTTCAAGATCTACCGCCGCCATAGCCGGCAGATCGTACCTTGCTTGCTACCTTGAAACTCAAGCCCCGGCACGCAGGAACTGCGGGGTCTGTCCCCATAGGCGTCTGCGTTCCGCGAAACAGGGGCGGACCTCTTCTTGTGTCCGCCCTTCCCGCGACGTGTACGGTCGAGCGATCAGGGTACCGAGCCGTTGCTAGGAGAAGCTGGGCCGAAGATCGCGCACAATCCTGTCGTTCGGCGCTTGCTGGTCGCCGGGCGGACACCGCGGCGCAAGCCGCCGAAGAAAGGTCCGCCCCTACGCAACTCCACGCGCCTTGTTTATCCGATGGCCCAATGGATTGTCCTCGTCGAGAGCCCAGGGGTCTGTCCCCGGGGACAGACCCCTGGACCTCCCACCTCATGCATTGCTGGCATTGAGAAACGTTATATCGGCCAGATCCTGTTTGCGCTGGACCACGCGGCGCTCGTAGCTGGCGAGATTTTTCTTGCAGACGAGGCCGTGCGGGGAGCCCTTGCGCTCGGTGCGGCAGTCGACGTCGGCGCGCGCAGACCTGATCTCATATTCGACATGGCGCCGGATCGCCTCAGCCGCCTTCAGGGTCCACACCTCCATTGCCGAATTCGCCAGAAAGCCCGCAAGGGTCTTGCAATGTACGCAAGTGCACGTGATACCGCTGGGCCGCGACCAATCCTTCGGCGCGTCGAGCGGCTCCGCTGCACGGGCTTCAAGATGTGCGAGGCAGGCGGCGTGTAGCCGCTTCATCACGGGTCCGGGCTTCGTACCGGCGGACGGCATCAGCTGCTTCACGGCCGGCACCACCGCATCGTCGATGTCGTAGGTTTGCGGCCACGCGAGAACATGCTCGGACAGTTGCGCTGCCAGCGTGGGGTCGATGGCCTCGGTGAGTCCGATGAGATCGGTCACGGCAGCCGCTCCGGGCCTGACGTGCTCCGGGCGCCCCCATTGATCGACACTGGGACGTGCCGGATCGCCGGGTAGCGCAGCGAGCAGGCGACGGGCCGCAGTCGCCAGCAGCTTCGGCGCAGATGCAAACGGCCCCGCAACGGCCGTAGCCAGCAGACCGCAGCAGGAAGAGACTGCTGTGCCGGCCTGGGCGACGACGACCTTCTCGATCAGTTGTGCGCCTCTCTCCAACGGAAAGACGACGGCAGCGGCCACAATAGGGTCGAGGTCAGCCGTATCTTGACCCCGGCGACCGGTCAGCAAGTCAAAAGCTTGCTCGATGCGGACCTTGTCGCCGAGTTCCGCCAGCGCCATCAACAACCGCGCAATTGCCGAACGCCGCTTGCCGCGCGCGTCGTCCAAGGCATCGCCAACATCGTCGTCAACCTCGGCATTATCATCACCATCAATATCGCTATCCTCATCATCATAGTCTTGATCGTCGTCTTCCAACTCATACCAGTGATCATCATTCCATGTCGCGAGCATGTGCCCTGAGAGCTCGTGTGCTTCTGCCCATATCTTCGAGCCCGGTGTCGCGCCTTCGTTCGTCCACCTTGCGGCGAGCGATTCGAGATATGGCAGTGTCGCCCGTTGCCCCGCTTGATTGAGCACCGCCAACCGCCGGCTCCGCGGCCACAACACCAGCGCGGCACGATGGTAGGTACGCTCGAACGAGGCGCCTTCGTTGCCGGTTGCCTCATGAAAATGCTCCTCGTCCGGCTCCATGTCCTCAAGGGCGTCGGGCGGCGACACTTCGCCATCCTCAATCTCTATGGCGCCGAGCGTTGTGGGCTGGCCGTCCGGCCGGCACCACTTGGTCAAAGTTTCCGAACGATCGAACACCTCGCCAACCATAAACTCCCCGCTATCGTCGTCATCGTCGCTGTAACGAGACCGGCGTCGTCGATACGAGCCCGTGTGCTCAGCCGATCCGCTCTCCTCGATCGAGATCAGTGCCAAATGCAGATCACATTCCGCCTGCTCAGCCGCGGTCTTCAAGACGCCGGCCACCGCGGCGTCCACGCCCTTGAGTTTCGCGAAATCGAGTTCGGCCGGCGAATACGCATGCTCCAGCGGATAGATCACCTTCACAGGCGTGTCGGGATCAGGCGAGGCCTTGCCATGCGCCCATTGCGACAGCAGAAGCGCGGCCTGTGTCGTCTCTCCGTCATAGCCCGGCGGCTTGGGAACGTCCCCTTTGCCCTTCCGGATCAAATTGTAAACCAGTGTCGCCCGGTAGCCCTGCGTGACGGGCAGGACCTCGTGCACGCAGTCGGCGTAGAATGCAGCGTAAGTGATTTCCGAAAACTCGTCGCTCGCAAGATCGAGTCGGACCTCACGTTCCTTGTGGCGCACAATGAGTTCGCCGCCGGTCGACTGCGAAGGCAGCGCCAGGACGAGCGTGGCAAACATGCCTGGTGACTTCTCGGTGTCGCGGTGGCTGACAAAGAAGCTGCCAGTGTCATAAATCAGGAGCTTATAGAGTTCCGCTGTTACCGGTTCGCTGACGCCCAAGGCTTCCGCTGCCAGGGCCACAATGCGTTCGAGTGTCGATGACCAGTGTTTGCCGCTCAAACTGACCGCATCCGGCGCGATCTGCCAGGTGCGGCGCACGTTTGCGTCGACGATTGTCTTCGATCCTCGGCCGTAGGGCGCGCGTTGGGCAACTGCGATCAGTTGCTCGGCCTGGACGCCAAGCAGTGGCAACGCCACGGTGCCGACATCTTTGACTTCCAGCCGCGGAGCAAGCCACTCGGTCTTGCCATAGGCATAGAAATCCCCCGGCCGCGTGACCGTGCTCAGCAACGACGCCAAATCTTGCGTGATCCCCGACATGGCTTCTTCCTCCCCCATCCCCTTGACGCTAATATAGTACGATCAGCGAGCGGTGAACCACGAAGATCGCTTCCCGACAAACACGAAGAGGGTCCGATGAACAGACGCGATTTCATCAGAGCGAGCACAACGGGACTTGCAGCCGCCGCGATTCCTGCCGCTGGCAGCGAAACGGCAGCGCAAAACATCGTGCCTGAGGGACAGCCCGGAAGCCTGCGCTCGGCTACCCCTTCAGATCTCCAGGGCCTGGCCGGCGACGGCCGACAGCGCCGAATTCTCCTGCGCGGCGGTGTCGTGCTGAGCCTCGACACGAGGGTGGGCGACTTCGAAAAGGCCGACGTCCTGATCGACGGGAAGATAATTGCCGAAGTCGCACCAACGATCTCCGCAGGCGACGCCGAAATCGTCGACTGCACCGGAACAATCGTCATGCCGGGCTTCATCGCCACGCACCATCATCAGTACGAAACGTTGCAACGCAGTATCATCCCCGATGGTTTGCTCCAGGGTGCGTGGCCACAGGAGAGCTACGGTTCGGTTGTCCAGAACATCTGGACCGCTGGCCGCATCGCTGATCCTGCGAATCCGAACAATGCCATCTGGGACCTGGGTCGTGCGCCGTACGACCCGGAGGACTGTTACATCTCGGAACTCGTCGCAGCCTTAAGCGAAATCAGCGAAGGCATCACCACGGGAACCGATACCTCTCAGTCCTCGCACACACCCGAACACACCGATGCGATGATCAAAGGCCTGATCGATTCGGGCCGGCGCATGGTCTACGCCTACAGCCCCGGCATCAACCGCAGTAGCGACGGTATCCCGTACGAGTTTCCCGGAGCGATCAACGACACGGCGAGGGGGATCGGTCGCATCGCGAAAACATATTTCAGCTCGAGAGACCAGTTGGTGACGCTTGGATTCGGTGGCGGTCCGGGGCCCGCGGCGCCGGGCGCCGTCCATACGGGATGGCAGCTCGCCCGCGCATTCGGCGCGTCGATTCACAATCACAATGTGGGCGCCCGCAACGTCGTGATCGATGCAGCCGCGGATGCCCGTAACGGCACCGACTGGTCGGATGTCACCTTTATCCACGGCACCCGATGGCAGGATGAACCGCTCGCGCAGATCAGCTACGGCTCGTATGGGTATCCCAAAGACAGCCGATCCAAGGTGTGGGAGATCTGCCGCGACCGGGGCGCTCACGTGTCGATCGCGGTCCTGATCGAGATGCAGATGCGGCACGGGATGCCGCCATTTCAACTGGCGCTCGATCACGGCATCCTGCCCAGTCTCAGCCCGGACGTTGACACCAACATGACCACGGATCCGTTTTCGCTCATGCGCGGTGCATTCTGTCTGCAACGCGCGCTGGCAAACGATCTCGCATTTCCGGAGAGCAATCCAGGCGGTCTTCCGGTGCCGCAAGCCGTCACTTCCCGACAGGTCATCGAGATGGCCACGATAGCGGGCGCCGCGTCGAACCGCGTTCTCGACAAGGTCGGAACGCTCACCCCCGGCAAGGAGGCCGATATTGTCGTTCTCGATGCGCGCAACATCAACACATGGCCGATGAACAACGTGCCAGGTACGATCGTGACGATGATGAACCCCAGACATGTACGTGACGTGTTGATCGCCGGGAAGGTCGTGTACTGGAAGGGCAAACTCGTGGGGTGGAATGTCGATGCACTGTTGCGGCAGATCGAGCAGGCACGCGAGCGCGTTCTAGCGCGCATCAACGGTACGCCGAAGGTCGGACAGCTGCCGCAGGGCAACAACAGCTTCGCCAATCCATACCGGCCGAACTTTCTCGCCGGATGCTGCGATAAGGGGCAGAACACGACGGCGCCCGCATACGTGTTGAGGCCTTAGGCGCCATCACTCAAGGAATGATCGCGCTTAGTCGCAGAATCGCACAAGATCGCACAGCATATTTGTTTGACTACGTCCTCCAGATCAGCTATTGGCGAAATGGTCGTATCGAATTGCGCCCGCAGAGTCGCTGCCGGGCGCTTTTTTGTGTTTGGATGGATTTCCATGTCTCGCAAGTCCTGTTCCGCTCAATCAATCAAGGCTGTTCGAGGTTGCGCGATTTCGATCGGGCCCCGTCGCAAGACGGAGCCAGGTATTTTGGCCAAAACGAAGCCAAACTTTGCCGGACGGCTGCGGCGGGGGTGATAGGACGACCCACCAGGGCGCCCCCCATTGGCGTTAGGTTAAGGCACGATGTGCCCGTTCGTAGGGGCGGCTCTTGTGGCCGCCCGCAACGCGCCCCACACAACGTGTGGAGATTGTTGAACCCCGGGCGGCCACAAGAGCCGCCCCTACGAAACAACGAGATCGTACCTCGCTTAACCTAACGCCTGTGAGGGCGCCCCCTATCTGGCGGGTCTGTCCGGTTCGCCCTCGTGTGAAACGCAGCCCGACCCGGTGATGCTGACCTCCGATACTGATTTCAATATCTACCGCCGCCATGACCGGCAGATCGTGCCTGCTTGCTGCCGTGAACCTCAGCCCCCGCTGCGCAACACTGCCAGCATGTCGTCAAGCGTGGGTGTCGCCACGCGTGTGAAATTGGTCCGCTTGAGCGCAATGCGCTTGGCTTGGTCGCACAGCTGACGCAGCCGCGCGCCCGAAAATCCTTCCGTCAACGGTACCAGGGTTTGGGCCCACGCCTCGACATCGGACTGATCGTCGGACTTATTGCTGCGCAGGGAAATTTTAAGGATCTCGCGACGGGCATCCGCATCGGGCAAACCAACCGCGATATGGACGCCGAAGCGTCCGGGCCGCAGCACGGACGGATCGATGAGGTCGATGCGGTTGGTTGCTCCGAGCACGATGACGCGCGAGAGCTGCTCGACGCCGTCGAGTTCGGTCAAGAGTTGGCTCACCACGCGGTCGGTCGTCATCGAGCCGGCATGCTGGCCGCGGATCGGCGCGATGGCGTCGAGCTGATCGAAGAAGATGACGGTCGGCGCCACCTGGCGCGCAATGCGGAAAACCTGGCGGATGCCTTCTTCGGATTCGCCCAGCCATTTGGTAAAAATTTCCGGACCGTCGACCGAGATGAAATTGACGCCGCATTCCTTGGCGATGGCCTTGGCGAGCAAGGTCTTGCCGGTGCCGGATGGGCCGTGAAGGAGCGCACCCACATGTGGGGGCAGACCACTTGCAGTCAGCAGTTGGGGATTTCGCAACGGCAGTTCGACAGTTTCCTGCAGCAGCGTCTTGACCTCGGCCAATCCTCCAATGTCGTCCCAGGATACGTCCGGGATGGAGATGAGGGTTTCGCGCAGTGCCGAGGGCCGGATCTGCGACAAGGCCACTTCAAAATCCTCGCGCTCGACCCGCATGTCCTGCAGCGGAATGCGGAATGCCGCGCGATGGTCGGACAGGTTGCCGGCGCTGCGGCGCAAGCGGCTCAAGCCCGCGTCGCGGCATAATTCCATAAGATCGGCGCCGAGAAATCCATGTGTGCGCTTGGCGATCTCGTTCAGAAATTTCTGCGCGTCGTCGGCGAGCGGCATTTCGCGGGTATGGATTTCAAGAATTTCACGTCGGCCAGGCGTGTCGGGCGGGCCGATGAAAATTTCACGGTCGAAGCGGCCGGGACGCCGGAAGGCGGGATCGATCGCATCGATCCGGTTGGTGGTGCCGATGACGATCACGGAGTCGACGCGCTTCAATCCATCCATCAAGGCGAGCAGTTGCGTGACGGTGCGGGTATCCGAATGGGAACCCGTCTCGCCGCGTTTGGGCGCCATGGCATCAAGCTCGTCGATGAAGATGATCGATGGCGAATGATGCCCGGCCTCATTGAACATGCGCCGCAGATTGGCTTCGGTCTCGCCCGTATAGGTGCCGATCACGTCCGGGCCGTTGATATAATAGAGCCGCGCGTCCACCTCGTTGGCGACGGCGCGCGCGAGATGCGATTTGCCCGCGCCCGGCGGTCCGTAAAGAATGATTCCGCGTGGCGGATTGATACCGAGGTGGCGGTAGACTTGCGGTGCGGTGAGCGGCAGCTGCACCAGTTCGCGGATCAGTTTGATCTGCTTGCTGAGGCCGCCGACATCCTCGAACGTGACCTCGAACGCGCCCTCCGGAACATGGCTGTCGTGATAATTGAGTATCACTTCCGTGTTCTCGTCCACCACGCCGGGGCCGTCCGTCACCTTGTGCACCTGGTAGGTGGTGCCGGCATGCGAATTGGGGAACGGCACATAGAGCACAGCGCCGATGCTAGCGGGCGTGCGGGCGCCGACGAGCATGTTCTTGATGTGCGGCACCAGGTCGTGCGCCATCGTGACATCGACGGCCGGATTGAGTTCGATGCGTTTGACAGGGCCAACCGTTAAGGCCTCAACCTCCACCGATTCGTTGAGATGCGCCTTGAGGGCTTGCCGCACAAAGCGATCGAGCCGGATGACGCCGGTGTTCAAATCCTCCGGGCGCGGAGTTTCGAGCCGCACCAGGATGCTGCGGCCGCGCTCGGTCGCCACGCGCACGATGGCGTCGGCACCGACGCCGAGTTTCTCCATCAGCGCGCCATCGAGCCGGATCATCAGCCGCGTGCTGTTGCGCAACTCGTTGGCGAGATGATCCACGCTGGCATGGACGTGAATGCGTCCGCCATGGGTGTGGTGGTGAGAATGATCGTCCATAATTCCGCTATTCACTGTGTGTTGAATGTTGTGTCGAGCTTTCTGGGTGAGTCGATGCCCTCCGGGCACACTCGGTGTGACTCCCTCTCCCCTTTGGGGAGAGGGCTGGGGTGAGGGGGACGCTCTCGCCGTAAATTTGAGCGCCCTCACCCTACCCCTCTCCCCAGAGGGGAGAGGGGACCGACCGAGTTCTCTTCACCGCGGATCATTGCCAAATTGCTCGCGCAGCAGATCGAGCCGTTTGAGCGTATCGCGATCGGTCACCAGGAACAGCGTCGCCTTCTCGGTTTCGGCGCGATGCGTCGCCCAGTTGCCGTGCGGCAGGCTGAAGATGTCTTTGGGCCCCCAGTTGATGGTCTCGTTGCCGATGCGGCTTGTGCCCTTGCCCTCAACCACGTGACAGACCGCATTGCTGGTCGTGCGGAACGGAATGGTCTCTGTCCGGTCGATCTGCATCAGGTAGCAATCCATGAGCGGCATGGCCGAACCGCCATTGGTCGGGTTGACGTAACGTACACGCCGGGCGCCGTCACGGCCCTTGGGTGCGGCGCGCACGGCGGCTGCGGCTTGCGCCCAGGGATAACGGAACACCGGTGAATAGCGGAGTTCGGGGCCGCCTTCAGGCACGATGTTGGGCACCGCATATGCGGCTTCATCCGCATAGTCCGGCACGTTGTGCGCGGGTCCGGGCTCGAACATGTCGGTGCCGAGATAGCGGTGGAGCGGCGCATCGAGCGCGTCCATCCAGACGATCGGCCCCGTGCCTTTGTGCACATGCTCATGCCAGGTCCAGCCGGGCGTGATGACGAGATCGCCTTCCTCCATGAGGCAGGGCTTGCCGTCGACGATGGTCTGGGCACCTTTGCCCTCGATCACAAAACGGATCGCATTCATGGTGTGGCGATGGGGCCTTGCGGATTCTCCCGGCAGCAGCACCTGCAATGCCGTCGACAGATTGGTGGTCGTGCCGGCGGCCGGATTGGTCGTCTCCGGCTCGACCAGCGACAGCACGCGGCGTTCCACCGCTGCCGGTGTCGTGACCTTCATGGCCTCGTCGATGAAACCGCGGAGCTGCGACCATTGCCAGAGATGAGGTCTTGGGCCGCCCTCATTGGGCCTGTGGGCCACTGTGCTCTCCCACAGCGGCCGCACATGCGCGGCGTGCCATCGCTGGCGCACGTCTTCGTAGGATTTGTCGCCTACGCTCTGCATGGTCGGCGCGCTCATTGTCGTCCTCCGGGAGATGTCATGGTGCATTATATCCAACGACGGGGGGTTTTACTCAACCTCATCTGCGTAGGGCGCAATAGCCATGACGCATCTTTCTTGCGTCATGGCTATTGCGCCGCCGCCCCGGCAGGGTGGGTGGATGGCGCAATACGCTCTGGCGCGCGAAGCGGCGCGCCGCCGCTATTGCGCCCTACGATCCGGCGCCGCGGATTCGGTCCACGATGGCGCCAACGTCTTCCTTAATTGTATTGCCGCGCCAGGCCACGTGTCCGTCCGGCCGCACCAGGACCAGGGGCTGTTCGTAAAGCGCCGCGATGGCCGGGTCGGATATGGTCTCAACGCGCAGCGGCATGCTGCGCGCTCTGGCGGCCTCGACGAGCGCGCCAACCTCGGTTGGTTCTCGCCCAAATCGCATGAGGACGAATCCGTCGCCGTAGAGATCGAGCGTCGAGCGGCCGTCGGCAAGCCAGCCATGTGGCGCGCGCCCGCCCGCACGGGTCGAGGGCACGAAGTGCCGTGCTTCCGCCTCCGGCTCCGGGCTGCCGTCGGGCACGCAAATCGGCGAATCCTCGTAAGCATATTGCAGCTTGAGATGCTCGGCGATCGAGAGCCAGCGGGGCGGGTTCTGCTGCCACGGCGCCAATGTCCCTGCCGTATCCTGCGCGCCAGGTTCGGTGCAGGCCCATCCCGGTATGCCGCCGATGGCGTGGAACGTACGCGTTGCAAATCCGACATTGCGCGTCGCGATCGGGCGCCGTTCGGCATCGTAGGACGCGAGCAATTGCGGCCCGCCCCAGCCTGCAATCATGGCGCTAAGTTTCCAGCCGAGATTGACGGCCTCTTCGAGACCAGTGTGCATGCCGATGCCGCCGGTCGGCGAGCATTCGTGCGCGGCGTCGCCGGCGATGAACACGCGACCTTTGCCGTAGTGCTGCGCCACAAAATCGCGGCGCTCCCACGGAGATATATTGAGCATCTCATAGGCGAAGGGACCGCCCAGCATTTTGCGCAGCAGGAAGTCCGGGTCTTCGAGGCTTGCGGGCTGGTCGAACACTGTGAGCCGCCAAAGTTCCTTGCCGTCGATCGGAATCAATTCGGCCCAGCAGCCGGTCTCGTCGATCACGCGATAAAAGCGAGCCCAGCCTTTGTCGTGCGATTGAGCGAGTTCCGCTGAACGGAAGAAGAGATTGAGGCTGTGGGCCACGACGCCGACGCCGTCAAGCTCGATGCCGAGCGATTGCCGGATGAAACCGGCCGGCCCGTCGCAGCCCACAAGATAGCGCGCACGAATCTTGCGTGTGACGCCTGTTCTCATGTCGGCGAGGTGGGCGGTGACGCCGTCGTGGTCTTGCTCAAACGAATCGACTTGAGTGCCGTAACTAAATGTGACGTTCGAAAAGCCTCTCGCCCGCGCAGCCAGGATCGGATCGAAATAGATTTGCGGGCACGGGCAAGGCTGTTCCGGTGTGTAACTGTCATGCAGGTCGCGCTGCGAAAAAGCGGGCTGCTTCACGCGCAACAATTCGCGCCCGCGCAAGCTTTCGAGATAAACAAAATCGCGCGGATGGCTTTCGGGCCAGACGGCGGAACGCACTTCTTTGGCGACGCCCCAGCGGCGGCAGATTTCCATGTTGCGCGATGACACCATGCTCTGTTTCGGGACCGTGATCGCACCGTCGCGTTTTTCGATCAGCATGCAGTCGACGCCGCGCAGCCCAAGCTCGCAGGCAAGCCCGAGCCCGACAGGACCGGCGCCGGCAATGATCACCGAAGTTTCCGAAGGCGTCATCGTGCCTCGCTGCGCGGGTGGGCGCACAATACGTCGCTGGCGCGCGCACGCCGGCGCTATTCCTACTGTGTCCCTGGACGCGACGCGGTGTTCGTATCTGTGCCCTCTCGCCTTGAGGGGCGGCAAAGCCGCCGAGAGGGCAACTCCGAACGATCAACAAGCACGGTTGGGTGAGGGGTGCCACACCAAGACTCTTCGTGTGATACCCCTCACCCCACTCTTTGTGTTGAACCACCGAGTTGCCCTCTCCCACAAGGGGCGAGGGCACAATAACAACCACCGAATTTTCTGACACAGTAGTGCTATTGCGCCCTACCTCCGACCACGCCGACCCCGTCCCGGATGTTGACATCCGTTCCATATTTCGACGACAGCCGCTGCACCCGCGATAGCACGCGCGCAGCCATGGCGGGGTCTGCCAGCATGGGCCGCCCGCGGTCGGTCCGCCGCCGCTGGTGGCCGAGGTCTATCGGGTAGAGTCGCGCTTGCGCAAAGTCCCCGCCCGCAAAGTCGCAGACCGCAAACATCTGTTCCCATTGCGCCGGGTCGCCCGCGTGGCCGCGGGTTTCGCCCTGGTAGCGCGCCTCGACGAAGTCCGCCGGCGTCGCACGGTCGTCGAGGCCATAGCGTTCATAGGCCTCGGCCGGAAGATATTTCATGGTCTCGACCTGGAACACGAACGTGCCGATGCCGTGGAACATCGGCCGCCCCTTGTAGAGTTCGACGGCGAGCGGAATCTGCGGGCCATGCGCCACGAATATATCGGCGCCGGCATCGATCGCCCGGCGGCCGAAGTCGATGGCAAAGTCCGCGAGGTCTTCAAGGTCCGAGCGGCGTTTTGCAGTCAGCAGCGTCGGCCCGCCGAGGTCGTGACAGTGCAGGCTGACGATCACGGTGTCGGCGAATGTGCGCGCATTGCGCACCTGGCGCATGTTTTCCGCGACGTCGTTCTCGTTGACGATGGTGCTTTCGCCGAACGTCGGCGCGACCCGAAACGCCTTGCCGAGAAAATTATAGGTCAGGTCCGAAGATTTTGTGAATTTGGGGTCGCCCTGGAAGCGCCGCCGCTCTGACGCGGCTTCCCAGCCGATGGCTTTAGCGATCTCGCGCAATTGCCCGAGCATAGCCGCATCGACGTTATAGACGACCCTGTGGCGAATGCCGTTGACACCCGGATAGCCGGCGGTGTCGTAGCGTTGTGCGCCTGCGCGTGCGCTCGGATTGTATTGTGAGGTCGCGGCAATCAAAGCAACGCGCCCATTCGGGGTGTCGAGATAAGCCGGTGCGCGCGCTTCCCCAAGATGACGCCCGAGCCCCGCATGCGTAAAGCCCGCGTCGTCGAGATAGCGGATGGTGTCGAGCATGCCCTTCACGCCGTAGTCGTCGGCATGGCTCGAGCCGCAGGACATGAGATTGACGCCGAGCCACTTGAGGCAGGCGAGAAGTTTCGGCTCGGTGGTGACATAGGTGCCACCGCCGTCTCGCTGGGCTTGCGGATCGTCAAGATAGCGGTGCGCATTGGCCTCGAAATTGGTGAACACCACGTCGGAGGCGCGCAGGATTTCCCGCAGGCGCAGATAGGGCTCCTCGTTGTACACGGAGATGGTGCGGCTGAGCATGCTGTCGCCGGTCAGCGCGATGGAGAGGAGCGGTTTCGACATGTGGGTGCTCTATGTGGAAATGGAAGTTGTGCGTGTGGTCGCGTTCATGAGCCCGGCGACATCGGGCAACCGATCGAACCCCAGGATCATTTCTTCAAGCCTGGCGATCGCGGGCGGCGTGAGAACTGCGGCCGCGGTCTCCCGGAATTTCGCGCGAATGTCCTCGCGTGCCGAAAGCCGGCTCACGGGACGCACATCGATTGTTACGGCCTCCTTCCCGCGTAACCGGACCTTGATCGTTTCAGGGTCGCCAGCCGGCACGTGGCGGATTTTCTCCATCAGCGCCTTGATGCGCGGATCGTGCACGACATCGTGTGTAAGCTCGGCGAGCGTGAAACGGCCGTGCATGAGCGTGGCGGCGATTACGAAGGCGCCGCTGAACCCCGCGCTGTCGACGTCCCAAGGCTTGGCACGCAGCAGCGAGAATGTATGCAGGTCGGCATCGATCGCCTCGATTTCTTGCGTTCGTATCGCGTGTTCGTGGGTGAGGCGTAAAGCGGCGTCGATCAGGGGGTGTGCGGGATTGCAGGCCGGGTAGCGTTTGATGCGAAGCAGCCCTTCGAGCACATAAGGGCGGCCAAGGCGCTCGGTAATTGCAGCGAGATCCTGATCCTCCGGGTTCACGACCGCTTGCAGGAAACCGAGCGGGGCCTCCAAGATCTCCGGGTCGGCGGTAAACCCGCGACTGGCAAGATTTGCTGCTTCGATGCCTGCCCGCGCCGCATTGCCGGAATGCAGCGCCTTGGCCATCGTGCCCATGTTGCGGCGGAAGCCGCCCGAAGAGCAGCTTGCAATGCCGATGGCGGTCGCGGTTTGTCCGGCATCAAGGTGCATGAGCCGGCATGCCGCCATGGCGGCGGCCATGGGGCCAACCAGCCCGACATGCCACCAGCCGCGATGCGTGGGCCCCCGTTTGGCGCGGCGCTGGACGTCGATTGCCTGGGTGAGCCGGGCGCTCGCCTCATGAGCGAGGATGAAGGCCTCGAGCACGGCCGCGCCCGACAACCGGTCACGTTCGCCGACGGCCAGGACCGCCGGCAACAGGTGGGTTGCGAGATGCGACCCGTCGTCGAAATCAAGCGCATTGGCGAGCGTGGCATTGGCAAGTGCCGCCATTTCGGGTGACGTCTTGATGCCGCTTCCAAACACGGTCGCAGGGCCGGGCTGCCCGGCATCCGCCACATGGCCGGCAATGACCTTGCCGATCGGGCGCTCAACGGCCGCGAGCGCCACGCCGATGGTATCGAGGATCACGTTCTTGGCCGGCTCGATGGTGGCTTTCGGAACAGCCTCGGTGTCGGCGACAAAGGACGCGAGAATTTGGGTGAGAGGCGCGCTCGCAAGCATCTATTTCTTGTCCGCCAGCATGCGGGTGACGCGCTGAATAACTGCAGGCGGCGTTTGCGCGACTTTCGCGACGAGCGCGGCCACTTCATCGCCCGTCATCGGACCTTCAAGTGCGACATTTGCTTTGGCGGCCAGTGCTACAAATTTTGGATCACGCACGGTGGCGTCGAACGCGCGCCGCAGGATGGCGAGGCGTTCCGGTGGCAGGTCGGGCGGAGCGAAATAGGGTTTGGCGACTTCCTGCCTGGCCAGCATGAAAACAAGCGCCTGCCGGTCTGCCTCGTTTTGCGCGAGATCGATGAACAGCGGCACGTCGGGAAGCTCCGGGAGCTTCCTCAATCCATGCTGCACGATGATCCTTATCTTCTTGTCGCGCAGCCATTCGGGTTCGGCGGTCTTGATGCTGCTCCAACCGTTGGCAAAGGTGCCCTGCACCTCGCCGCGTTCCATCGCCAGCTTGACGTCGTTCGATGCCTTGTAGCCGGTGACGATCTTGAATTTAAGGCCGAACATGTCGCGCGCCATGATGGCGTAGTCGACGCTCGATGCGCCGACGCTCACCCCGCCCATGATGACTTCGGTCTTGCGCGTGTCGTCGAGCGTATGGATCGGGACCGTGTGCCAGACATAGCCGATGAACGGATCGGTCGTGACGCTGCCGAGCCATGAGAATTTGGTCGATTCGAATGTTGCGGCACCGGGCGACGTGAGTTGCGTGGTGAGAACGCTCGCATGCGTGCTGGCAATGACGGTGCCGTCGCGCGGCGCCGTCGTATACATGTAGTTCGCGGTCTTGAGCCCGCTCGCGCCCGGCATGTTCTGGATGACGATGGTGGGATTGCCCGGGATATGATCCTTGAGCACCTGCGCCATGAGGCGGGCATAGGTGTCATAGGCGCCGCCCGCATCCGTGCTGACGATCAGCCGGATCTGTTTGCGGTTGTAGAAATTGGGCTCGCTTTGGGCGAATGACGGGGCGGCGGCGGTCGCGATGAGCGCCACAGACAGTGCAATTTTCGTCAGCTTGCAATAATGCCGCACGGCTCGTTTCCTTCCCGGCCTATGGTAAGCTAAAGCTGATCCCGATGCCAAGGCACGGAGTCGTAGGATGGGTAGAGCGATAAACGCGTTCTTCACGCGTTATCGCGAAACCCATCGGCGGGGTTGATGGGTTTCGCAAAAAAGCGCGTGAAAAACGCGCTTTTTTACTCTACCCATCCTACAAGCCACGGATGCGCTGGAGACCATGATGAACAAGCTCACACTTGCTGCCTGCTCGTTACTCGCCGCTCTCGGTCTCATCCCACCCGCCGTGGCGCAGGAATTCTACGCCGGCAAGACGCTCAAGATCGTCATCGGGCTGGAAGTGGGCGGATCAGTCGACACCGCGGCACGGCTGTTTTCGACGTTCCTGCGCAAACACATTCCGGGCAACCCCACCATCATCATTCAGAACATGCCGAGTTCGGCCGGCGTCGGCGCGACCAACTTTCTCTACGAGAGAGCCGAACCCGATGGGCTCACCATCCTCTACAATTCCTGGGATCCGCTGGCGCAGGTGCTGGGCGGGGAGGGCCTGCGCTCGCGCTATGAGGATTTCGAATTTCTGGGCGGCCTGGGCGATGTCCGGGTGGTCTATGCGCGCACCGACTCGGTGCCGGGCGGGATCAAGAAGCCCGCCGACATCATGCGGGGCGAAAATCTCATTGTCGGGGCGCTCAATTACACCAATCACTCAGGCCTCCTGCCGCATCAGGCTCTCGAAGTGCTCGGCGTCAAGCATCGGATGATCGTGGGCTTCCGCGGCGGCGCCGGCGTGTTCCTCGCAATGCAGCGCGGCGAAGTGAACGTGCATTCGACCAGCATTGCGTCGTTCCGCAGCCGCAGCGCCGGGTTCATCAAGTCAGGCGATGGCATCGGCATCGCCTATCTGGTGCCGGTCGATCAAACGGGCCAATACCGGCGCAACCCGCACATCACGGAGATGCCGGCCTTTCCGGACCTCTACCGGGAGATTCATGGCGGCATGCCGACGGGCGCGACCTGGGACGCGTTCAACTGGCTGACCAACCAGATCGGCGAAATGACCTATATTGCGATTGCGCCGCCGAAGACTCAAAGCGCGGCGGTCGCGGCCTTGCGCAAAGGCTTCGAAGGCCTGGCGCGCGATCAGGATTTCGAGAAGGAGATGGTGGCGAAGCAGGGCGTTCCCTATAGCCACATCGGTGCGGAACAAGGCCGCGCCATCTTCCGCGCGCTCGCCGACGTCTCGCCCGGAGTGACCGCGACGCTGCGGGATTCGACGCGTGGGTCGAGGTAGGCGGAGTGCGTGCGCAGACAGCCCGTGTAGGGTGCGATGTTGCAGCGAGTTCGGTGTGACTCCCTCTCCCCATCGCAAAGGCGATGGGGAGAGGGAGCCACACCGAGCGAGCCGACAAGTCGTCACCTCACACAACACAAAGCAGCAGCAATGCGCTTGTGGTTCGATAGCCTCGAAGCGAATTCGCTGTAAGTCGGTCTCCCCCCTTTTTCGATTTAATTCTGCTCGTGATTCCGTCCGGAAACGCATTCTGAACTATAATCCAAACATGGAAATGGACTTACCTAATTCTGGCGCGCCGTCTTCGGACACGGGATCGACTGCCTCACCAACATTGAGGCAGGATACCTGTCTCGTGTTGAATCCTTTGACGCCATCCGAACTCGAATGGCTGCGGCAGCAGAGCATGCGCGTAGCAGAGGTATTAGGGCGATCGATGTCGTCTAAGAGTGAAGCTGCGGACCCTCGCTAGAAATCTGATCCCGCTTCTTCCAGGCCCGCGCGCGCAAGGAGCGACGTCGGCGGCGCAATACGCCATGGCGCTACGCGAGACGGTGCCAACGCCAATCACTCGAGTTGGCGCCAAGGCTATTGCGCCCTACTGATTGCGCCGCTCGGCCACGCCGCAGGTCAATCGACATTCGCAGACAATCGACATACGCTGACATTCGCTCCTGAGAGAGAGAGGGTCCCGACATGTGTCATTTGTCGATTGTCCGTCACTTATCGATTGCGATGATGATCGCTCTCCTGTCAGTTGCCGGAGCTACCGGACCGGCCCGTGCGCAGGAGGTGATCAAGATCGTCGTGCCGTTTGCGGCGGGCGGCCCCGTGGACGCCGTGGCGCGCCTCTTGGCCAATGAGATGCAAAGTAAGCTTGGCGCGACCATCGTTGTTGAAAATCGTCCCGGCGCGGGCGGTGTCATCGCCACCGAAGCGGTTGCGCGGGCGGCTGCGGACGGCAAGACGCTGCTGATGGCCAGTCAGGGCTCGCAGGTCATCAGCGGGGTGCCACAGGCGAACCCGAAATACGACCCATCGCAATCATTCGATCCAATCGCGATGGTCGGGCGGGTGCCGATGTTGCTCATCATCAATCCAAATCTACCGGTCAACGATTTCAAGGAATTGATCGCGCTGGCGCGGACCCGGACGCTGACCTACGGCTCGGCCGGTGCCGGCACGGTGATGCACATCGCCGGCGAGTTGATCAATACCGGGGCCAATGTCACCCTGACGCATGTTCCTTATCGTGGCGTGGCGCCGGCGCTGCCTGATCTGATCGGAGGCCGGCTCGACGTGATCCCGGCCGATCCGCCGGTGCTGCTGCCGCTGGTGCGCACCAACACGGTGCGCGCCATCGCGGTGCTCGGACGTGAGCGATTGGCGTCGCTGCCGGACATTCCGACACTGGTCGAACTCGGCTATCCCGATATGGTGATGGAAAACTGGTACGGCCTGCTGGCGCCGGCAGGACTGGCGCCCGCGGTCGCGACACGATTGGAGACTGCGGCGTTGGCCGCCATCAAGTCGCCGAAAGTGCAGGAGCACATGCAGGCGGGCGAGCTGAGCGGTACGCTCGACAGCCGGGCGTTTCGTGCCAGGATGGACAGCGATATCGCATTCTGGCGTCCGATGCTGCCGAAGCTCGGCATCACGGCGCCGTAGCGCGGATCGTAGGATGGGTAGAGGTAAATTGCGTTCTTCACGCGATTTACCGAAACCCATCGACCCCAAGGGACGCAAAACGATAGGCTTCGGCTTGTGGTTGATGGGTTTCGCAAAAAGGCTGAACCCATCCTACCGGATATTCTCAGGGCGATTGTCAGCGAAAAAATTCCATCCTCGCCTGCCGGAACCAGACCGTATTTGCTGGCGCCACCGAGATCGGCCCGTTGATGCCGAAAACGGCGACCTCGAACTTGTCGCCGGCTTTGACGGCCGTTCCGAGCACCACGCGGTTTGGAATGTTGTGGCCCTGGATTGTGGCCGGGGCCGGATAGCCAGCCTTCCGCGGCACATCGCCATTCACCCACACTTCCGCGTAATCGTCGACAAGGACATTGAGCACCGCGACCGCAGGCATTGTCAGGTCGAACGCTCCGAGCTTCGCCGGCATGGTGAAATGCGCGCGGTACCACATGAATGCCACATGGCCGCCGGAGCGCCGGGCCGCCAGGTCCTTGGCGTCAATGGCCTCCCACTTCGAGTCGTCGAAGCCCTTGGCGCCCGCCATCGGCTCGATGCCGTAAGTGGTCTTGTATTTGGGCATGGCGTCCTTGATCGCCGGAACTTCGACGATCTTCACGTCCGAAATCCGCCACTGCGTGCCGAACGCCGTGATGCCATCCTGCGTCATCAGATCAACGGTGTGTGTCGGCGGCAGCAGTGGCGGCATGATCGGTGCGGGTGGCGCAGCCGCGGGCGGCTGCGCGATTGCAAGCGACGTGATCGTCAGCGAAACAGCAGCCGCTCCGATATAGGCCGCGATCGAACCTGGCAATGACCTGCGCATTTCGTCCTCCCTCTGTCGTTATCAACTGGCGCACCTGATGCAGTGGCGTGGCGCCTGGCGAAATCCGGACCCACGCTATCAAAGAATATGCGTCCAGAGTACCCCGGCACACGAAATTCTCTCGTGCGGAAACTGTCAGAATTCCGAGATGCGCTCAATGGTGCGGTCCCGATGCTCTGCGAGGAATGGAGACGCATCCATGGTTGCGGCGGCCCACGCGGCAGGTCTTGCGGCGCAATACGCCATGGCGATTGCGCGGGACCGTGCCAAAGCTGATCGTTCGAGGTGGCGCCGCGGCTATTGCGCGCTATATGGTTGCTCTGCTGGCGTTTTCTCGGCCAATCCGATAGCGTGCAAGCAAAGTCGTTTTCTCAGGGTGCTCACGGTGTTCCTGCGGCTCGCCCGAGCCCCCTGCATTCGATCAAAGGGAGGAAAATAATGACCAGCAAACGATCGTGTTCCCTATTTGCATCGGCGGCGGCACTCATCGCCGTTCTTGCCCTGTCGGCCGCGC
Source organism: Xanthobacteraceae bacterium (assembly GCA_035300505.1). Taxonomy (GTDB): domain Bacteria; phylum Pseudomonadota; class Alphaproteobacteria; order Rhizobiales; family Xanthobacteraceae; genus VAZQ01. The sequence continues at coordinate 176 of DATGVJ010000503.1, read as the reverse complement.
AGCCGGCCGATGCCCAGCAGCGCAAGTCGATCCGCTGGGCGGTCGCGAGCATCGATACCTACAGCTACAAGGTCGCAGCCTCGGTCACCAAGATGATCGAGGAGGCTTTGGGCGGCGAATATACCGTCACGGTCAACCCCTATCCGTCCACCACGGCCGCCATGAAGGCGACGATG
>DATGVJ010000502.1:0-2230 GCA_035300505.1 Xanthobacteraceae bacterium | reverse complement strand
GACCGTTCTCCCAGCGCCCCACGCCGGAACGGTTGCCCCACATTTTAGGCTGTGTCGAGGCCAGTTTTGGCGGAGCCGCGCTGCGGTGTCATTGCGCGATTATCGCAGGACCGGCAAATCGAATGATGAACCGTTGAACGTGACTAGCTGCGGGTGGAGCTCGGCAACTCGATTGACGAACCCCACGATCAGCTCCCTCTCGGAGTGGTCACCAACGTGTGGGTCTGATGAACTCGCGTCGCCTCATGGGCCGCACATTACCACACCGGTACGCGAACACGCTGCTGTGCATCACAGCAAAATTGATCGTCGAATGGCAGAGATGGGTCTTGGTTGTGCGAAAACGCGCGGGCGGCAGGACTAGCACAGATCGATTTCGCCGGGAGGCTGCAGTTGGCCTGCTGAGCAAAATCAATAAGTTTGAGTCGTAGCGGTATTGGCAGCACCGTGACCGATGCCCCTCGCGGGAGGTTCACGCAACCCGTTGGAAAGACTCAAGTTCGCTCGGTCAGCCTGTCAAGCGAATGCCGGACCCTGTCTGGAACCAAGGCAAGCCCGCATCGCTGCCAGCAGCCGTTGCACACCAATGATGTTCATGACCCGCGTGAGATTGTAGGCGAGCACGTGTAACGCCATCTCCGTGGCGACCTTCGGCAGACGCTTCATCAGGAAGTGCGTTGCGCCCATGCGCATCTTCAGCGTGCCGAACGGATGCTCGACCGTCTCGCGGCGTGCGCGCATCGCCTTCGGATTTTCATCGAGCCGTCTCTGCGCTGCTTCAAGAATGTGCTCGTGCTCCCATCGCGGAATGCGCCGCTCGTTGCCCGTCGTGCATTTCGATTTCAGCGGGCAATTCGGGCAGGCGTTCGTCCAATAGCGCCGCATCATCTTGCCGTCCTGCTCGGTCGTCATGTGATAGGTCAGCTTCTCGCCGGCAGGACAGCGATAGACATCCTCGGCGGCGTTGTAGACGAAGTCCTGCTTGCCGAAACGACCATCCGACTTCGCGCCTGACGTCATCGGCTTCGGCAACGTCACTGCAATGCCGGCATCATCGCAAGCCTTGATTTCCGTGCTGTTGTAGTATCCGCGGTCGGCGACGGCCTCGAGCTTGTTAACGCCGAGTGCCTCCTGGGCCTGGCGGCCCATGTTTGCAAGTTGTGCCCGATCCGAGCCGCTATTCGTCACCTCGTGGGCGACGATCAGATGATGCTCCGCATCCACTGCTACCTGGACGTTGTAGCCAACAGTGCCGGAGCCGCGCCCGCTTGTCGCCATCGACCGTGAATCAGGATCGGTCAACGAGATCTGCTGATCGGGCGAGGCGAGCATCTCCTCCTCGGTCGCTCTCAGGCGCTCAACCTCGCTCGCAAGCTTGGCAATCTTCTCCTTCAGATGCGCCGTCTTGGCGGCTAGCGCCTCCGACGGCTCCTGCCGATCAGCAGTGTCGAGCTGGCTCAGGTACCGCGCCACGCTCTCCTCGATTTGCGCCAGCCGGCGCTCCATCTTCGCCCGCGTGAAATTCTTGTCCCGGGTGTTCACCGCTTTGAACTTGCTGCCGTCAATGGCGACGCTCGCCGTCGTCAGCAGCCCAAGCTCCCGGCAAAGCGCGACAAACCGCACACACACCTTGCGGATCGCAAGGCTGTTATCCTTGCGGAAATCGGCAATCGTCTTGTGATCGGGAACCAACCGACCCGTCAGCCACATTACCTCAAGGTTGCGCCCAGCCTCGCGCTCAAGCCGGCGGCTCGACTGAACCCGATTGAGGTAGCCGTAGATGTAGAGCTTCAGCAGCACCCCCGGATGATATGAAGGCCGCCCGGTTGCCTCGGGTTCAACCCCGCTGAACCCAAGCTCGAACAGGTCGAGTTCGTCGATAAAGACATCAATCGCCCGAACGGGATTGTCCTCGCCGATCCAGTCTTCCAGGCATTCGGGAAACAGCGTGCTCTGTGCGCGATCCGTGCCCTCTACGAAACGTCTCATCCGATCCTCCCGCGAATCATATCGCGAGAATCACACCAAACCAGGCGTTTTCACACAACCTGGGTCAATCTCGACCGGTCGATACGCCGCGCGCGGTCGCGGCATGTCCGCTTCGCCCCGAAAGCGACCGTCGCCGATCAAAATGTGATCCATCGCTATGTGCCATGTGTGGACGGCTCCGAGTTGGCAAGGCTTTTCTTCACGTTTGCAGGCTGGTCGGTGGCCGATGTGAGCAATTTTA
>DATGVJ010000501.1:0-4293 GCA_035300505.1 Xanthobacteraceae bacterium | reverse complement strand
TTGGCGGGACGTTATCGTCCCTCCGACAAGCTTCTCGCCTTCCTGGAAGCTCTCTGATTATGCCGATATGCCGGGCCGAAAAGGCCGATTTACCAGCACAAATGGCCACCGGCTCGGCATAATTCGCATATCGGCATAATGCTTGAGTTCGTCAAACGCAGCGAGGCCGCGCTTCAAGAATGCGTCCCCGTACACGGTCGGCACGATGCCACGCGATCCACGGTCGAGGAGCCGCACACCGAGGGCGTGTTCCAGGTCGGCAATCACCTCCGACACCGTCGGCGCGGACACGCCGAGCACCGTCGCGGCCTTTGTCATGCTGCCTGTGTTCGCGACCGTGAAGAAGACGTGCAGGTCACGAAATCGCAGTCGCCGGCCGATCTGGCCTTCCCAATCGATCTTCCGGCGCATTTGGAAAACTCCTACCTTCAATTCGAAAGATTAGGAATTCCCCTAATAACAGATGAGGCCTAGGGTCGCAATCAGGTTCACGCGGAGCGCGACGGCACTACCATCAAGCCGGGCGGCCTCACATATGAGAGAGGACGAACATGATGATGCAACGACGCAAGTTCCTGCTGTCTGCGGCGGTCGCGATCGCGGCACCCGCGATTTGCACGTCCGCCTGGGCACAAAACTATCCGGCGCGGCCGGTACGCATCATCGTCGGCTTTCCCGCCGGCGGCCTGACCGACATAACGGCACGCCTGATTGCCCAACGGCTCTCGGAGCAGCTCGGCCAACAATTCATCGTTGAAAACCGACCCGGCGCGGTCACCAACCTTGCGACCGAGGCGGTCGTGCGCGCTCCGGCGGACGGCTATACGCTCCTCCTGAGCAATTCGATGAATGCAATCAATACGACGCTATATGATCGGCTGAATTACGATTTCATCCGCGACGTCGCTCCGGTGGCAAGCATTGTCGACGCCGCATTTATCCTGGAGGTCCATCCCTCTATTCCAGCCAGGACATTTCCCGAATTCATTGCCTATGCCAAGGCCAACCCGGACAAGCTTAGCTATGCGTCGTCTGGTCCGGGTGGAATCGAACACGTCATCACCGAGTTGTTCATGATGACGACCGGCGTCAAAATGCTCCACGTGCCGTATCGGGGCTCAGCTCCTGCAGTGTCGGATTTGCTTGGTGGCCAGGTGCAAGTCTATTTCGGCCCGATCGCTCCTTCGATCGAGCATATCAAAGCAGGCAAACTGCGAGCTTTGGCCGTAACGACGGCGAAGCGTTCGCAGGCGCTCCCGGACATTCCGGCCATCGGCGAACTCCTGTCGGGCTTCGATGCCAGTTCGTGGCAAGGCCTTGGCGCACCCCGGCACACGCCGGCAGAGGTGATCGACAAGCTCAGCAAGGCGGTAGACGCCGCTCTCGCCGATGCCAATTTGCAGGCACGATTTGCCGACCTCGGCCTCACAGTACTTGCGCGCTCGCCCGGCGACTTCGGAAAGCTCATCGCCGAGGATACTGAGAGGTGGGCCAAGGTCATCCGGGCGGCCAATATCAAGGCGGAATAAGGCGTTTCCCTTGGGGCAGGAGTTCAATCATGGCTGCAGTTGGCGCATCCGCTTCGATCGTCACAGCGTCGGCTCAGGCGACGCCCGTTTCAAAGCCGCCTTTGATCGATGTCCATCACCATTTTGTAACCCGCGGTTCAATCGAAAGCCGCGACCGCATCGCCGAGAATCCCGTGTGGCATCAATGGGAACCGCAAATAGCTCTCGACACGATGGATGCCCTAGGCGTCGCGACTGCGGTTCTCTCACTGTCTATACCGGGAGTCTGGTTCGGCGATGCGCAGGCTGCCCGACGCACGGCGCGGGAATACAACGAGTACGCTGCCGACCTGATGCGGAGCCACCCCCGACGGTTTGGTCTTTTCGCCGCAACGCCGCTTCCCGATACGAATGCCACCTTGCGTGAAATCGAGTATGCGCTCGACGTGCTCAAAGCGGACGGCATTGGCCTGTTTACCAGCTATGAACACACTTGCGGCACCAAGTGGTTGGGCAACCCTGCTTTTCTCCCGGTCTTCGAAGAACTCAACCGGCGCAAGGCCGTTGTGTTCGTGCATCCCAGGGCGCCGAGTTGCTGCGAAACATTGCTTCCAGATGTAGCGGCGGTAATCGCCGAGTTTCCGCAGGACACCACGAGGGCAGTAACAAACCTGCTGTTCACCGGCACGTTTGCCCGCTTCAGGGACATTCGCTTCATCTTCACCCATGCCGGTGGCTATGTGCCGATGATGCTAGGCCGCATGCATGACTACGCCCCAAAGAACATCACCGAAAAGGCGCCAAACGGCATCGAATACGAGCTCATGCGGCTCTACTACGACATTGCGGGAACGGCCTACCGACCCGCCATAGCAGCCCTTACAAAGTTCGTTCCCGTCACGCAGATTTTGTTCGGCGGCGATAATCCATTTGTCCCGTTGCGAGCAACAGCACAAGGCATGACACAGCTTGACCTCTCAGCCGCCGATCTACAGGCCATTGGGCGAGATAACGCACTTGCGCTCCTCCCAAGGTTGGCTCGCGCTTAACACGCGCGCAAACCCGCTAATCAAATGACGGCGGTATTGGCCGGTTTGTGTCATGGGCTGAAACTCTCAAATGGCAAATCTGCAGCGCCTTAGCTATCTCTGTTCACGACCGTGAAAGTCACGAAATCTGAGTCGCCGGCCGATCTGGCCATCGCAATCAGGGCCACGCGGAGCGTGGACGGCACTCCTACATGAGAAAGGGCGAACATGATTATGCAACGACGCAAATTCCTGCTGTCTGCGGCGGTCGCGATCGCGGCACCCGCGATTTGCACGCCCGCGTGGGCGCAAGAATATCCGACGCGACCGGTGCGCATCATCGTTGGCTTTGCCGCCGGTGGCGCATCCGACATTACAGCTCGTCTCATGGGCCAATGGCTTTCAGAGCGGCTTGGCCAGCCATTCATCATCGAAAACCGGCCGGGAGCCAACACCAATATCGCCGCTGAGGCGGCCATAACCGCGGCAGCGGACGGCTATACCCTTCTCTTCACGACTGTCAGCAACGCAGTCAACGCAACACTCTACGAAAACCTCAGATTCAAGTTTGTCCGTGACACAGTTCCAGTCGCTGGCATTGCCCTTGGGACATACGTAATGGTGGTCAATCCTTCGGTCCCGGCTAGAACCGTTCCTCAACTCATAGCCTACACCAAGGACAACCTGGACAAGGTTTCCATGGCATCCGCCGGTATCGGAAGTGGGCCTCACGTCGCTGGTGAACTGTTCAAGACGATGACCGGGGCGAGAATGGTTCACGTGCCATATCGGGGCGATGCGCCCGCGCTCACTGACTTGCTCGGAGGACAGGTCCAACTCTACTTCAGCGCTCTGCCTCCATCGATCGAGTACATCAGGGCGGGCAAACTGCGTGCACTGGCGGTGACCACCGTAACACGCTCGGACGCACTGCCGGACATTTCGTCCATGAAAGAGTTTGTGCCGGGTTATGAGGCGAACCAGTGGCAAGGATTGTCAGCACCGAGGGGTACGCCCAATAATGTCATCGACAAACTGAACAAGGAAATCAATTCGGGCCTTCTCGATCCGAAGATCAAGGCGCGAATTGCGGACTTGGGCTCGACTGTGTTTCCAGGCTCCCCCGCCGCCTTCGGCAAGCTCATCGCCGAGGATACCGAGAAGTGGGGCAAGGTGATCCGGGCGGCCAACATCAAGCCAGAATGACGATTGGTCAACGACAAATATTCCGTAACACCCGTTCCGTGAAATCCGTCCACACGTTCTGGCACATCACGGATCGGGTACTGTGCTTCGCATCGCAGCAGAATTGGCGGGCAAATGTCTGCAATGGGTCATAAGCAGAAATACTCAAAGTGAGGATAAGTTCTCCGCTTTAGGTCGCATAGCTTCCGTCACGCTGGCCGTTGCTAAAACTCCGCGAGCGTCACATTTTGACGGTTCATGGATGGGCAGAGCACGGCCGCTCTGCCCGGATATTTCAGATGTCAATTTTCTCTGGAATCTCGATGGCATCGTCAATCTCGATACCAAGATAGCGCACGGTGCTGTCGATTTGCGATGTCCAAGCACGATTGTATTTTCGGCTCATAACCTGACGGTCAGGGGTTCAAATTCTCGCGACTCCAACGTTGTCGAGGCGCTAGGCGACTTTACGGAGATTGCCTTGGCGCCGGCTTGAGGCGGCGGCAGCGATCCGAGCCACATGCGCGCCCCATTGTTCAAGTGCGGCCTTACGCTCTGCGAGAAAGTCGTGA
>DATGVJ010000500.1:0-3453 GCA_035300505.1 Xanthobacteraceae bacterium | reverse complement strand
AAACAGGAGGGTACCCAGCCCCAGAAGTGTAGACAATATGCCTGCCGTCGAATGTCCCGAGGCGCCGGCTAGCCGGAAGTTCCCATATTCGAAACTGGTTAAGTCGCTGATCTGACTCGCAGATCCCGAAATTACTTGATGCGGCTACTGGCTACAACCTCACTTCTGTTCCCAGCAATTGGAAGGCGCGTTCCTGCAGCGGAGTAAATTTCGGATAGAGCACGAAGGTCGCTTCCGGGCTGTGCGCCATGGCCATTGTGTTTCGGGTGACTGTGGCCAGATCGGTGAGAAGCGATCGGAAGCTTTGGACGGTCAGGCCGTCGTGGGTGCGCTTGGTTGCGGCCTTCTTGTCTGCCGCGTCGGAGCGCTCGGCTTTGTCGACGATGGATTGGCGGGCAGATCGCACCGCGGCCTTGTCATGGTCTTCGAAAATGATCGGCTGCAGATCTTTGCGCATGTGCCATTCGAGATAGTAGGCAAGCATGCACAGCAGCACGTGAGCCCGTACGCGATCGGCACGGCGATGGTAGATGGGTCGGATTTCGAGATCGATGGTTTTGATGCAGCGGAAGGCGCGCTCGACATTTGCGAGGTCTTTGTAGGCCCGCACGGCGCCGGTCGCATCGAGCGTCTCAGGCTTGACGTTGGTGCGAACGATATAGATGCCGTCGAGCAGCGCTTCCGCATCGATGTTTTCGGTCTTGCGCTCGAACGACAAATCCGTGTCCGTGATTGTGGTCTCGATGTGCTTGGACATCTTGTATTTGTTGACCACCTTGCCGACTGCGATCCCGATTTTGTCCTTGCCGCGTAGCGTATTCTTGTCGCGCCGGACACGCTCTTGAATCTTGCGCAATTTCTTCTCGGTGGCCTCAAGCAGTTCGTTGCGTTTGCGTGTGCGCTCATCGGCCAGCAGCGGATTGCGGCAGGCGACGAGGCGTTCACCCGGAAATTCGGATGAAGTGATCTCGGCGAGATCGAGTTCATCGAAAAGCGAGAGCTGAAGGGAGCCCGTTTTGACGAGGTCTTTGATCGTCGGTGCACGCAAAGTCGTGATGAAGTCGAGACCGGCCGGTTTGACTGTTTCCTCGATGCGCGCTTTCGTCAGCATGCCGCGATCACCGACAAGAACGACGTGCTTAAGCCCGAATTGTTGTTTGATCTTGTCGATCTGAGTGGCGACCGTCGAAGGGTCGCCGACATTTCCTTCGAAGACCTCAACTGCAATCGGGCAACCTTCGGCCGTGCAAAGCAGCCCGATCACGATCTGCAGCTTGCCGCGCTTGCGGTCGCGATTGTGACCCCGTTTGGCCAGGGGACAGTGCCGGCCTTCGAAATAGGTCGAGGTGACGTCGTAGAGAATCAGCGTACCATCGTGCAGATGCTGCCGCGCCAGGGACTTCTCAATGCGTTTCTGCTGCCCGAGCAGCCAGTCAAGCGTGGCGTAGAGTTCGCGTTCGTCGACCTCGCCCAGCTTGAGCACCTGGCCCAGTGAGCAGCTTGCCGTGCCGTCGTCGATCCCGCGGGCGGTTGCGAGCTTGGACATTGGATCGAGTATCCTCGCCACGATCATGGCGGTGCATAGCACCACCTCGCGGCGCGGCTGCCGGCCGCCTTGCGAAAGCAGTCGGTCGAGCCCGAGCTTGCGAAACTTGCCAAGGGCTGCGGCCACGTGCCCATGCGGCAAGCTGCGCAGCATGCTCAACCCATGTTGGTCGGCGGGAGCGACCCCCTCGTCGCGCAGGACCCGGCGCAAGGCCTCGATCTTTGCCGCCGGCCAATCCCCCAAATTGGCCAGCGTGCGCTTCTTGATTTTGCTGCCGTCGCGATAGCTTTCGCGCAGCAAAATCGCGGGCGGCGAGTTCCGGTTCGGGATGCGTTCGACGTACATGGCAACGTTGAATCTGACAAAAAACGATTCGTCAAGGCTGAAATGAAAATTTACATGGGTACAACAAATAGCGAAAAACGACCTTTCCGATTCTACATCAAGCACTTACGAAGAAAAAGACTGCGAACTTCCGCTTAACCGACTTGCATGAGTTTTCGATGGTCGACGGCTCTTACGTGGAGGGTGCCCTGAAGGGTTTGGCCGTAATGGCGAAGGATTCGAAAAAATATCCGTCGACGGGTGGCTGGGGTTTTCAATTTTGGACGCAAGGAGATCCCAAGAAGCCAATCGTGACGGATGCCGTCAACAATGCTTCGAATGTCATCAACCAAAGAAGGACCAGGATCATGTCTATTCTACATACATTCCCTGATCCGGCTTAGATTCGGCAATTCGGCGCAGGAGGCGCGCCGCGCATTTAACCATTCGCCAACCGAGAGTCTGTAATCGTGATTTTGGAGACAAACATGAGCGACTTGGCAAATACAAGACAGATCCGTCTCGCACGACGGTCTTCATCCTACTGGCGCGTTACGTTTGACCACCCGCCCCTGAATATCTTTGGCCCCGAGACCATGCCGCAGTTGAACGAGATCGTCACGGCACTCGAAACGGACGAAGACGTAAAGGTCGTCGTCTTCGACAGCGCCGTCGACGGTTTCTTCCTGACGCACTACAACTTTCTCGCCAAGCTCGAGGACACAACGAGTTTGCTCCCCGGCCCGACTGGCTTGTCGCCGCTTCCTGACATGCTGGTGCGCCTCAGCCGTGCTCCAGTTGTGTCCATTGCCTCGATCCGCGGGCGCGCCACCGGCGTCGGAAGCGAGCTTGCGCTCGCCAGCGATATGCGCTTTGCGAGTCGCGAGAACGCCATCTTGTCGCAATTTGAAGTCGGTGCTGGCGTGGTTCCAGGCGGCGGACCGATGGCGCGACTACCCCGGCTCATCGGCCGAGGGCGGGCGTTGGAAGTGCTGCTTGGCGCGGATGATATTCGAGGCGAACTCGCCGAGCTTTATGGCTATGTCAATCGTGCTCTGCCGGACGCCGAACTCGATGATTTCGTCGACGCACTGGCGATGCGCATTGCTACTTTTGACAAGCAGGCCATTGCGGAAACGAAAAACTTTGTCAACGTCGCGAGCCTGCCGCCCGACGCAGAAATTGCCCCCGAGTGGGACGCATCTCTTGCGTCTATTCAGCGCCCCGCCGGCCAGACGCGAATCAATAAATTGATGGAGCGTGGCTTCCACAAGCCAGGCGACGTTGAAAATCGGCTGGGATACCACGTGGGTCAGCTCGGCAGCGCGGCCTGATATCGAGATCAGAGGAGTAGTTGATCCATGTCGCACCATTATTCCGGTCCTGACTTTGGCTTCCCGCGGGGAGACGCGCGCCTGGACCTCACCGATCTGTATGCCTTTCCCAAGCCGGGTGACCCGAGCAAGTCGATCCTGATCATGAACGTGCACCCATCTGCTTTCGTGAATCCGCCGGGACCAACCACCACCGAGCCCTTCGCACCCGAGGGGCTATACGAGTTCAAGATTGATACGGACGGCGAT
>DATGVJ010000499.1:0-2116 GCA_035300505.1 Xanthobacteraceae bacterium | reverse complement strand
AGAAGGCGGAGGTCTAACATGACAGCTTACAGCTTGCTTGCTTTATTGGTAGTTCTCAGCCCGCCCATAAGTGGAACGCCAGCCAGCGCACAGGTCATTCCGGAGGAATTGCGGCCGTACTTTCAAGATCGCCGCGAAGAGTTCAGAGAACGCCGCGACGAAGTTCGTGAAATAATGTTTCGCTTGCACAGGGCGTGCGACGAGGGCGACCGGCGCGCTTGCATTCAGTTCGGAATGATTATTGGAGAAAACCGGGAGCATCGCGCTCAGTGGCGGCGCGAACATCCCGAGCTATTCGGCTGGGATCGCCGCTAACGGGATGACGGGGCCTCTGCCGGCCCTGGCCTCGAAGTGTGGTACGTCGGGCCGGACGCGTTCTGGCTGCTGACATCCGGGTCAAACACGCCGGATCAGTCCAGCGGCGGTGCGGTCCGTAAGACCCTCGATCGTGTCAGGATTGTGCCTCGCCGGAACGAGGTGGCGGATATGTGCGCAAGTTGCTTGCCGATCGGTGACTCCCGCCCAGCCCGACGCCGCTTCGCTTCATATGGGAGGCTGGTCGACCGGACTGCAGGTTTCCTTGGACACTTCAGAGGGCCTATTGGTTCTCGATATGGCTCCAGAGGATTACACAATTGATAAGGATGACGCGACGGTGCAACAAAAACGGTCGCAGGGACGCTTCCGGGCAAGCGGCCAGTTGCTTGCAACAATTACGAGCTCACGCCTTACAGCCGCAAGGATAGATTGTCGAAGCGGGGTCGGGACGATGGTCAAAACGAAGAAGGCACGTCCGTCGAAAACGAAAGCTGTAAAGCCCAAAAAGAAGCCGGCCGCACCGAGCAAAAGGCGCGCCGTCGCGACAGCGGCTGACTCCGCAGACTACTTGGGCGCCGACGTTAACGCACTCGTCACGCAAAGCATGGTCGGAAAGGCAAAAAAACAGTTGGGCTCGTTGCCACAGTTCTGGGGCCGCTATTTCAAAGGCCCTGGCGATCAAAACCCGATACGATACCAAGCTCACTTTGAAGGTCCAGTTCTCCGATCCAATAATATTCGTGTTTTACCGATCGCCCAGCAAACAAACCATGTAAACGGCGATGCCGCTCTGGGTTCGAAGGATGCTCTGCGCAATGCGGCGGCCATCATTGCATCATTTGGCCGAACCTATCTTTCAACCATGGACGGTGTATTCGTTTTTCTGGATGTCGAAGGCCCACCGAATCAATCATTGAGCGTGGAATACTACCAGGCATGGAGCGACGCGCTGATTGCGGCCGGCAAGAACGAGATAGTGTTTCGTGACGGCAATGTCGACGGTCCGATCAATTTTTGGCCCGGCGTGTATGGCGCGCAGGGCGACGATGCGACATGGAATTCACTGGTGGCGGCCATCACAGGAGGCGCTTTATGCAGCGGAACCTGGATTGCACGTCCTGGTACAATCGGCTGTCATCCGCTTGGTCCATGGGATGAAAAATTCATAAGGCCCAAACATTTGCCCGCCTCAGTGCGAATCCTGATCTGGCAAGGCGTACAGGAATGCCGGAACATCGATTACAATCGGGCAAACGCGGCTACTTCGGCCGAGCTTATTTCCGGCCTCGTGCTTCCCCCGGACATGCAGAAGGGATGGCTCGTGTCGTAAGTCGCCATTCCAGCGGCATTACACAAGCCTCAATGTGACTTCTCTCCGCAAGCCACTCGTCGACCTGGTCCAGCACCCATACAGCGCGGGCGCTGTCCGCCTCAATCACCCGCGCCGGGATTTGGTGAGAAGTATTGGAGTTTGTCCGGCCTCCCTTCCCACTCCTTAGAGTCGGGCGGGGGCGCTTTTTTGATCATAATATTTGGCCAGATTTTCGCGTATTCCGCATTCAGCGACAGCCATTTCGCAAGCCCCGGCTCGGTGTCGGGCTTGATCGCGTCGACCGGGCATTCCGGCACGCAGACCCCGCAATCGATGCATTCGTCCGGGTGGATGACGAGCATGTTCTCGCCCTCGTGGAAGCAGTCCACGGGGCACACTTCGACGCAGTCCATGGTTTTGCAGCGAATGCAACTCGACGTAGGCCAATTAACCGTCCTTTCAGCAGGTCGCAGCGGTGAACTCGTT
>DATGVJ010000498.1:0-18754 GCA_035300505.1 Xanthobacteraceae bacterium | reverse complement strand
CAAAGAAGCACCATCGCCCCCAAACCGGCGGAGACCGCCGGCCGCCGCGTTGATGACACGGACAGGAGAACGGGAGATGGCAGAGTGAGCAAAGAAGAGCTTTTGGAATTCGATGGCACCGTGACGGAAGTGCTGCCCGACGGCAATTATCGCGTCAAGCTCGACAATGACCATGAATTGCTTGCCTATATGTCAGGCAAGATGCGCAAATTCCGAATCCGCACCGGCGTGGGCGACCGCGTCGTCGTGGAAGTTTCGCCCTACGACCTCGCCCGCGGCCGCATCAATTTCCGCCACAAAGACCTGGCCCGGCCGATGGGCTCGCCGCCCACACGACGGCAGCAGAACTTCCGCCGCCGATGATCGGAGACGGCGCCATGCCGAGCACTTCCGACCCCAGCCCTTCCGACCTGCGTCCCGCGAGCAGCGTCGACCCAAAACTGTTGGAAATCCTGGTTTGTCCGCTGACCAAGGGCCGGCTCGAATATGATGCCGAAAAGCAGGAATTGATTTCACGCTCAGCCAAGCTTGCATATCCCATCCGCGACGGCATCCCCATCATGCTGGCCGAGGAAGCGCGCAAGCTGGATTGATCTTCCAATCGCAACGGGAAAATTCATGCTCAAGATCTGGGGACGAAACACGTCGATCAACGTGCAGAAGACGCTGTGGGCTGTGTCCGAACTCGGCTTGCCGCACGAACGCATCGATATCGGGGGTTCCTTCGGCAAGAACAACGAACCAGCTTATCTTGCGATGAACCCCAACGGCCTCGTGCCGACGCTCGAGGAGGACGATTTCCTGCTGTGGGAATCAAACTCGATCGTGCGCTATCTCGCGGCAAAATATGGCCCGGGCACGCTTGAACCCGTCGATCTGCGCGAACGCGCCAGCGCCAGCCGCTGGATGGATTGGCAGCTGACGACCGCAGGTCCTGCGATCCACGGTCTGTTCTGGGGCCTTATCCGCACGCCGCCGGAAAAGCGCGATCACGCACATATCGACGAGTCACGGCGCAAGACCACGGCCGCCATGAAAATACTCGACGCCCAGCTTGGGAAAACCGCCCATGTAGCAGGCGAACGGTTTTCCATGGGCGATATTCCGGTCGGGCTCATCGCCTATCGTTATTGCCGGCTGGTGCCGGAGCGCACGGGGCTCGAAAATCTCGAGCGCTGGTATAAGAGCCTCGAGCAACGTGCGGCTTTCAGGGAGCAAATTCTGCCCGTGCCGTTTGTGTGACGCGCGGCCGGAATGGTTCCGTAGGATGGGTAGACGTAAAACGCGTTCTTTCTTTACACGTTTTGCCGAAACTCATCATCCGCACGAGGTGTTGATGGGTTTTGGAAAAGCGCGTGAACGCGCTTTTGCCTCTACCCATCCTACAAACTCTCTCCCTTCAACAACTTCGGCATCTCGCCGACGAGCCCGGCGGCGTCACGCATGAACAAATGCTTGAGCGACGGCAGGCGATCGACCATTCCGAGGCCAACATCGCGCATCAGGCGCAAAACGTTTGAGCGATTCGAGAACAACCGGTTGAGGCCATCGGTCGCAACGCCCATCTGGGTCGTGTCAAATCGACGCCAGCGCTGATAGCGGTCAAGCGTTGCGGCGGCCCCGATGTCGATCCCGAGCCGCGCCGCATCGACAATCACCTCGGCGAGCGCCGCTACATCTTTAAGCCCCATATTGAGTCCTTGGCCCGCAATCGGGTGGATGACATGCGCGGCGTCACCGAGCAGTGCCACGCGCTCCGCGACGAACGCGCGCGCCACGGCGAGACTCAGTGGAAACACGCGCCGCTCACCGACAACTTCGATCTCGCCAAGATGCAACCCGAACCGCCGCTCAAGTTCGGTGTGAAAAGCGGCATCGGAAAGCGCCATGATACGCGCGGCTTCCGACTTTTCCTCGGTCCAGACGATCGAAGACCGGCAACCCTTCAGCGGCAGAATCGCAAACGGACCCGCGGGGAGAAAATGTTCCTCGGCGCGGCCACCGTGATCGCGCTCATGCGCCACGGTCGTGACGATGCTCGACTGGGGATAGTCCCAGCCATGGGTCGCAATTCCGGCCCGCTCCCGAATTTTCGAGTGCGCCCCATCGGCTGCCACAAGCAGCCGCGCCGCAACGCGCGTACCGTCAGAGAGCCCGGCGTCGATGTGAAACGAAGGACGTGAACCATTTCGCCTGGGTTCGCCGGCCCGCACATCGACCGCGAAATCCGTAACCGCGACCGGCCACAACACGAGGCCGGCCTCCCTCGCCTTCGCCCGCAGGGCTGCCAGCAAAGGCGGATTCTCAATCATATGGGCGAAGGCCTGGGACGCCGGTTTGTCCTGCCCTGAGGCCCGCCATTGACCCGGTTCTGCAACGTCTCCGTCGAAACGCAGAAAGACCGGCCGCACCGCATCGTCGAGGCGGCTGTCGGTAATATGCATGTCGACGATGGGCTGCGCCTCACCCGCAACCTGGTCCCACACCTCGATGGATTCCAGGAGCCGCCGCGTTGCCGCCACGATGGCCGAAGCACGCACATCTTTTTTGAGATGCGCATTCTGGGAGGAGTGCGCGAGCGCAGGGTCCGCAACCGCGACCACGAAAGATGCGCCCAGCGCCTGCCGGAGTGCAAGCGCAAGCGCCAGGCCGGCAAACCCGGCGCCACCGATCAAGACGTCGACACGTTGCAGGGGCTCGGCCATTGACGTCACAATTCCGCAGTTCCAAGACGGTTCCAATATAGTGGTTGAGGCTTGTGTTGTAAGTACGAAGCTTTGGCGCCAGTTCCCGGCACCGGTTCCCGGCATGATGCCGATGGCGCAACGAAAGTATTGAGAAAGTCAAAACATGTCTGCCGCGATCGAAGACCTGCTCAAAATTCTCGACCTGGAAACACTGGAAGTGAACCTCTTTCGCGGGCGTAGCCCGCAGGTGGGCTGGCAGCGCGTGTTTGGTGGACAGGTGATCGGGCAAGCCCTGGTGGCGGCCTGCCGCACCGTCGACACGGTCGGGCGCCCACCCCACTCGATGCACGCCTATTTCCTGCTGGCGGGCGACCCCAAAGTGCCGATCATCTACGATGTCGAGCGCGTACGCGACGGCAGAAGTTTTTCAACGCGGCGCGTGAAGGCTGTCCAGCATGGTCAGCCTATCTTCATCATGTCCGTATCGTTTCACGGCGAGGAAGCCGGCATGAGTCACCAGGCCCGGATGCCGGACGTGCCAAAGCCCGAGGAACTGCCAAGTGAAGCCGAGATCAAGGAACGGGTGCTGCCGCTGATGCCGGATCCGGTGCGGCGCTATTACGAACGCGACCGGCCGATCGAGCTGCGCCCAGTGGAATATGCGCGTTATCTCGGCAAAAAATTCGAGGATGGCCGCTTCAACGTCTGGATCCGCGCGACCGGAAAACTCCCCGACGAGCCCGCAATCCACCAATGTGTGCTCGCCTACGCATCCGATATGACGCTGCTCGATTCCGCCCTGATCCCGCACGGTCGCACTGTTTTCGAGAAAGACATCATGGGGGCGAGCCTCGACCATGCGCTTTGGCTGCATCGGCCGTTTCGCGCCGATGAGTGGCTGCTGTACGCACAGGACAGCCCGAACCTGGCGAGTTCGCGGGGGTATTCCCGCGGCCTCATCTTCGCCCGCGACGGCACGCTGGTGGCCTCGGTGGCGCAAGAAGGCGTGCTGCGCGAGCGGCGGAAGGAGTGACGGCAGCATCCTTGGCTACGCCATAACCACCGCAACTTCCGTGCCGGCTTAAGATTTGCCGATAAATTCAGCTGATCGCCCGTTTGGAAGGCAAATTATCGCTTAAATTTTGTTCTTAATGCCGATATTGTGGGCAGGAGTGTCCGGGATCTGCCGGGCGCACCGAAAGCTTTACGGCGGCTCGATTGGGCCGCGTCAATGCGGGACCATCCATGAAACTGATCACTGCGATCATCAAACCGTTCAAGCTCGATGACGTTCGCGACGCCCTCATGGCCATTGGGGTGCAGGGCATGACCGTCGCCGAGGTCAAAGGTTACGGCCGCCAGAAGGGGCACACAGAGATTTACCGCGGCGCCGAATATGCGGTGAATTTTCTTCCCAAACTACGCCTCGATGTCGCGGTCGATGACAACCAGACCGACAAGGCAATCGAGGCCATCACCAATGCGGCCAAGACCGGGCAGATCGGCGACGGCAAGATTTTTGTCACGCCAATCGCTTCTGCGGTTCGTATCCGCACTGGGGAAATGGATTCCGACGCGCTCTGACAAATCAGAATCGAAGAAATCTTGCCGCTATCCGGCACGTGGCGCTCACACGTGGCGCTCTCCTGGAGCGTCAATCGAGGGGGATATCCATGACGACGAAACTGTCACCCGTCCACATCTGGGGCGGGGCCGCCTTGCTGTCGACCTTATGGGGCATGGCACCCGCGCTTGCCGAAGAAGCGACGAAATCAAAATTCGACACCGGCGACACCGCATGGATGATCGCCGCCACGGCCCTCGTCCTCATGATGACGCTGCCGGGCCTGGCATTGTTCTATTGCGGCATGGTGCGCAAGAAGCATGTGCTCGCCACGATGGCGCAGAGCCTTCTGTGCATGATGCTGTGCTCCATTCTATGGGCACTCGTCGGTTACACTCTCGCTTTCAATGGCGACGGCGCCTTCATCGGCAATCTCGATAAACTGATGCTCCGAGGCATTGACATGGATTCGGTCGCGCCCTCGACCAAAATCCCCGAGATGCTGTTCATGATCTACCAGATGACGTTCGCCGTCATTACGGTCGCGCTCGTTGCCGGATCGATTGCCGACCGCATGCGATTTTCGGCTTTTTTCTGGTTCGCGGGGATTTGGCTGCTGGTCGTCTATGTGCCGATCGCCCATTGGGTCTGGGGCGGTGGTTTCCTCACGGTTGCGGCCGACAAGGCTGGCGCACTCGACTTTGCGGGCGGCCTCGTGGTGCATCTCAATGCCGGCATCGCAGGTCTTGTCGCCGCGCTGGTGGTTGGCAAACGCCATGGCTATGGAACCGAAAACTTCTCACCTTACGACTTGACGCTGGCTGTGATCGGGACGGGCTTGTTATGGGTCGGCTGGTTCGGCTTCAATGGCGGATCGGCGCTCGGCGCCAACTCGCGCGCCGTGTTCGCCATCACGGCAACACATCTTGCAGCCTGCGCCGGCGCTTTGGTCTGGACGCTGCTGGAATGGTGGCAGCGTGGCAAGCCATCGGTTCTTGGCATGATCTCGGGCGCGGTGGCGGGCCTCGGCACCATCACGCCCGCATCCGGCTTCGTGCTGCCGTGGCATGGGCTCGTGATCGGTCTTCTCGCTGGCGCCATCTGCTACTGGGCCTGCACCAAACTCAAACAAGCACTCGGCTACGACGATTCGCTGGACGTATTCGGCGTCCACGGCATTGGCGGTTTGACCGGAGTCTTGCTCACCGGCGTGTTCGCCGTCAAAGCGGTTGGCGAGACTTCAGGCCTGCTCGAAGGCAATCCCGGCCAGATGGTGTTGCAGCTCTACGGCATTGGCGCCACGCTGATCTGGTCCGGAATAGGAACGTTGATTATCCTCAAGGCGCTCAGCATCATGGTGCCGTTGCGCGTCACTCACCAGCATGAAATCGAAGGTCTCGACGTTACCCAGCATGGCGAATCTCTGCAGTAGCGGTTCATTCAATGTCCGCTGCTCGTGTATCGTTCCCGGCCCGAACGGCCGGGGATTTCTCATTGATGCGATTCGTCACTGTGCAATAATATGGCAGTATAACAATGCCTCTGGTTTTTGTTCATAATCCGATGAGCACGACGCCTACAATTTAGGCGGTGCTGGCGCGAGTTTATGCGCGGGTCATCCGTGATTTTGAAACCGAATGCGACTCGCCCACAATAGTTAATATTTTTCAATGTCTTACAAATCGTTCGCCAAGTTGGCACGAGCCTTGATTGAGTGTTCCCGGCAATGCCGACGAAGCGCTCATCGCGCGGCAGCGGTCCATGTAAACCGCCTTGTACCTGCTTTCCGCAGGACCGGGCTTAAGCGGGGAACAAATTCATGAAAATCGTTATGGCAATTATCAAGCCTTTCAAGCTTGACGAGGTCCGCGACGCCCTGACCGCGATTGGTGTGCACGGGATGACCGTCACCGAAGTCAAGGGATATGGGCGCCAGAAGGGTCACACCGAAATATATCGAGGTGCCGAATATGCAGTGAGCTTTCTTCCCAAGATCAAGATCGAGGTCGCCGTTCCAACCGACCTGGTGGACCGGACGGTCGAAACCGTCACGGCAGCGGCCAAGACCGGCCAAATCGGCGACGGCAAGATCTTTGTTCTCGGGCTCGACAACGCCGTGCGCATCCGTACCGGCGAAACTGATTCCGCGGCCATCTAAGTCGCCAGACAAGGAGTCCACCATGCAGGCCACCAAGCTTCCTGCGGGGCTTGTTCGTGCAGGACTTATTCCTACCGGGCTTGGGGCCGCGGCTCTCATCGCGGGTGCATGCTTGTTGTCACATGGCGCTTCCGCTGAAGTCGCAACGCCGCATCCGATGCCGCCGGCGCCGACCTTCAATAAAGGCGACAACGCTTGGATGCTGACGGCAACGGTGCTTGTCCTGTTGATGACAATTCCGGGACTTGCACTCTTCTACGGTGGCCTCGTGCGCTCCAAGAACATGCTCTCCGTACTCGGTCATGTCTTCTACACGGTGTGCATCGTCACGGTGATCTGGGTTCTCTACGGATACAGCCTCGCATTCACCGGCGGCTCCGCCTTCGTGGGCGGCTTTTCCAAAGCATTCCTCAGCGGCGTCAATGCCGACGCACAGGCCGCAACATTCTCTGTCGGCGTGACAATCCACGAACTCATCTACGTCTGCTTCCAGATGACGTTCGCCGCCATTACGCCAGCATTGATCGTGGGCGCTTTTGCGGAACGCATGAAGTTCAGTGCGGTCGCCCTGTTCATCCCGTTGTGGGTCACCCTCATCTATCTGCCGATTGCGCACATGGTCTGGTACTGGGGCGGACCGGACGCCATTGATGCAGCCGCCAAAATGCTTAGCGCTGCAACCGATGCCGCAGCCAAGGCAACCGCGCAGGCGAAACTCAACGAGGCGATCGCCGATGCCGGACTGGCCTTCGGCTGGGGCGCGATCGACTTTGCGGGCGGAACCGTTGTGCACATCAACGCGGGCATAGCCGGCCTCGTCGGCGCGCTCGTCATTGGCAAACGGATCGGCTATGGCCGCGAATTGATGTCGCCACACTCGCTGACGATGACAATGGTCGGTGCGTCGCTTCTGTGGGTCGGCTGGTTCGGCTTCAATGCGGGATCCAACCTTGAAGCAAACGGTGGCGCCGCCGTTGCGATGACCAATTCGTTTGTCGCAACGGCCGCAGCCGCGCTGTCTTGGATGTTCGCCGAATGGCTCATCAATGGAAAACCATCAGTGCTCGGCGCGCTGTCGGGCTGCGTCGTTGGCCTCGTCGCCGTGACTCCGGCCGCTGGCTATTCGGGTGCGATGGGAGCGCTGATCCTTGGCCTCATCGCCGGTGTGGTCTGTCTGTTCTTCTGTACGGCGATAAAGAACGCACTTGGTTACGACGACGCCCTCGACGTATTTGGGGTGCATTGTGTCGGCGGAGTTCTGGGGGCGCTGGCCACCGGCATCCTGGTCAACCCTGCGCTCGGCGGCGCCGGTATCATGGATTACGCCATCGGTAAAATCGGCGAATACAATCTTGCAACCCAGATGATCGCGCAGAGCAAAGCCGTGCTGCTGACGTTGGTATGGTCAGGTGTCGGTTCGTTGATCCTCTACAAGGTCATCGACATGCTGGTCGGACTGCGTGCCGCACCCGACCAGGAGCGGGAAGGTCTCGACATCACCGATCACGGCGAACGCGCTTACACGATGTGAGCTTCGGCACATTGTAAGTTTCGGTTGGGCTCAAAACCCGGCATTGGCTCAATCGAAGTGGGGCCCCGGCGCAAGCCGGGGCCCTTAGTTTTGGCAGGTTTCCTTTGCGAATGGTCGCGCAATGTGACAATATTCAATCATGACGAAACTTCTCGAACAGGCCATTGCCAAAGCTCAAAAGCTCTCGGACGAAGAGCAAGACGCGTTGGCCTTGACCATGTTCGCAATGACGGAAGGCGATGCACCCGTTGCGCCGCTCGACGACGCGGCCTGCGCCGCAATCGAGGAAAGCTTTGAACAGGCGCAGCGCGGTGATTTTGTATCTGATGAGCAGATTTCCGCGCTTTGGAAACGTCACGGCCTATGAGGGTTCGTTACACGCCCCGGGCCGCGTCCGATCTTGCAAGAATTCTCAGATATTTGGATCGCAAGAGTCCCCAGGGCTCTCTGGAGACTGCCCGCTGATCCCCGATGGTTAAACAGGCCTTAACCCGCCCGCACCTATGGTAAGAATCAAACGGCGCGGCTACGCCGTTGTCACCCGTCTGGCGGTGTCGCCTACAGCGGCACCACCGTTGCGCCGCTTTGAGTTGAGTGTTCATGAACGCCGTCGATCGCGTAACGCCTTTGTCCCAAGACCGGCCGGCGGCTAGCCGCTCGCCGTTCGTGCGGTTGCGTGAGCTCCTGGGCGATTCGCAGCCCGGCATGCCGGCCATCAGCCTGGCAGTAGGCGAACCCCAGCACGCCGTCCCGTCGTTCGTTGGCCCAGTGCTGGCGGCCCATATCGAGGAATTCGGCCGCTATCCGATGAACAAGGGGCTTGATGCCTTTTGCAGCGCGGCTGCCGGCTGGCTCGGCCGCCGTTTTCCGCTGCCGCGCCCGCTCGATCCCAATACCGAAGTGCTGGTCCTCTGCGGTTCGCGCGAGGGGCTCTTTACTGCAGCGATGGCCGCGGAACGGTGGGGCCGTGGCCGAACCGACCGGCCTGCCATTCTCATGCCCAATCCATTCTACGGAGCCTACGAAGCAGGCGCGGTTGCGGCAAATTGTGAACCCGTCTATCTACCGGCGACTGCTGCAACCGGGTTCCTGCCCGATCTCGACGCACTTTCCGCAGAACTGCTGAACCGAACGGCCGCTTTCTTCCTGGCGTCTCCTGCCAATCCGCAAGGCTCGGTCGCGGACACTGCCTATCTGGCGCGCGCCGTCAAACTGGCTCGTCAATACGGTTTCGTGCTGTTCAGCGACGAATGCTATTCAGAAATCTATACGCAACAGCCGCCGCCAAGCGCCCTGCAGGTGGCAGGACCGAACTTCGAAAACGTCGTCGTGTTTCAATCGCTTTCGAAACGTTCAAACCTGCCGGGATTGCGGGTTGGATTTGCGGCCGGTGACCGCAGGTTCATGAATACTTTTCTCGACCTCCGCAATGTCGCAGCCCCACAGGTCGCGCTGCCGGCACAGCGGGTCGCCATTGCGGCCTATGCGGACGAAACACATGTCGAGGATAATCGTCGCCTTTACGCCCTAAAATTCGATCTCGCCGACCAGATTCTTGGCGGTCGCTACGGGTACCGGCGGCCGGCCGGCGGCTTTCTACTCTGGCTCGATGTTTCACAACTCGGAGGCGACGAAGCCGTCACCTTGCGACTGTGGAAGGAAGCAGGACTGCGCGTGGTCCCTGGCCGTTATACGGCCCGCGACCAGGCCGACGGTTTCAACCCTGGTGCCGGTTACATCAGGGTCGCTCTCGTACAAGATGCACAAATCACTGCGGAAGCTTTGCACCGCATGGTCGCCGTATTGGGTTGAGAACGCGTGATGTCGGTAATCGACCGCAGCCTCGATAGACTGACTTTCCTCACCGACAGCGCGCGCGACGCGTTGCGCCGGCGCCTGCGCGAAGTCGCGGGAGTTTCATTGATTGTATTGGCGTTGTTGCTCGCAGCTGCACTCGCCACATGGTCGGCGCAAGATCCGAGCCTGAGCCATGCCACCAATGCACCCATTCGTAACAGGCTTGGCATCAGTGGCGCCGTTGTTTCCGATCTTCTGATGCAGCTGCTTGGGCTCGCATCGCTTGCACTGGTCCTGCCCATCGCGATCTGGGGGTGGCGGCTGACAAGCCACAGGCCGCTGGTTCGCGAGCGCATGAGAATTGCGGCCTGGATCATCGGTGTTGCGCTGATTTCTGCTTTTGCATCGTCATTTCCACGCAATTCCAATTGGCCGCTGCCCGCTGGGCTCGGCGGGGTCATTGGCGATGCGTTGTTTCGCGCGCCGACCTATTTCACCGGCGGCACGCTCACCGGCCTCGCGCGCACGACCTTTGGTACCGTCACAGGATTGCTGGCCTTTGCGGCGCTCGCCATCGCATCGGGATTTGCCTGGCACGCCCGCACGGACACAGCCAGAAACAAATCCGACAATGAGCGCGCGGCCGAAGATGTTGAATCAAACGAGCGCGGTTTGATCTCGCTTGGGTGGCTGGTCCACGCATTCCTCAGCCTCAAAACCCGATTGCGGCGGCTGACGACACGGCGTTCAGCCGCCGGCATTTCCTTCCGGCGGGAGGGTCGTCCGGCGGGAGGCGAACCGCCTTTCGAGAATTATCAGAGCGCGCTACGCGATCTCGAGCATGACGCCGGCAACAAAAATGCCTCGGTCCACGATGAGCCGCCCGACGAAGATCAGGAGGAGGAGGAAGAGGCGCCACGCTCCAAGCGCAAAGCCAAGGTCGCGGTAAGCCGAGGCCGCGGCGGCTATGTGCTGCCGCCGCTTGATCTGCTGTCAGCGCCAAAATCGACAGGCCGCACCACTCTGAGCGATGACGTCTTGCAACAAAATGCGACCGCACTTGAAGGCGTGCTGAGCGATTTCGGCGTGCGCGGCGAGATCATCAATGCGCGCCCCGGCCCAGTCGTCACGCTCTATGAACTCGAGCCGGCTCCCGGCATCAAATCCTCGCGCGTCATCGGGTTGGCCGACGACATCGCGCGCTCGATGAGTGCGGTCTCCGCCCGCGTCGCCGTGGTTTCGGGGCGTAACGTGATCGGCATCGAATTGCCCAATCCGACACGCGAGAAAGTCTTGTTGCGCGAACAGCTGGCTTCCGACGAATACACGGAGTCATCCGCAAAACTTCCGATCTGTCTCGGCAAGACCATTGGCGGCGAACCCGTTATCGTCGACTTGGCGCGCATGCCCCACCTCCTGATCGCCGGAACGACGGGATCGGGCAAGTCGGTCGCCATCAACACCATGATCTTGAGCCTGTTGTATCGGCTCAAGCCCGAGCAATGCCGGCTCATCATGGTCGATCCGAAGATGCTCGAGCTTTCAGTTTACGACGCTATTCCACATTTGCTGACGCCGGTCGTCACTGATCCCAAGAAGGCAGTGGTCGCCCTGAAATGGGCGGTACGCGAAATGGAAGAGCGCTACAAGAAGATGTCGAAGCTCGGCGTGCGCAATATCGAGGGCTATAATATGCGGGTCGCAGAAGCCAACCAGAAGGGCGAGCGCCTGACCCGTACGGTACATACTGGCTATAACAAGGAAACCGGCGAAGCCATTTACGAAGACGAACAGCTCGACCTCGAAACGCTCCCCTTTATCGTCATCATCGTCGATGAAATGGCGGACCTCATGATGGTCGCCGGCAAGGACATCGAAGGTGCAGTGCAACGTCTCGCCCAGATGGCGCGCGCGGCCGGACTGCACGTGGTCCTAGCGACTCAACGTCCGTCGGTCGACGTCATCACCGGTACCATCAAGGCGAACTTCCCCACGCGCATTTCATTCCAGGTGACATCCAAGATCGACAGCCGTACCATTCTGGGCGAGCAGGGCGCTGAACAGCTGCTCGGCCAAGGCGACATGCTTTACATGGCGGGCGGCGGACGAATCAGTCGCGTGCACGGCCCGTTCGTTTCGGACGACGAAGTCGAGAAGGTGGTGCGCCACCTCAAATCACAGGGCCAACCGCAGTATCTGGACGCCGTCACGGCCGCCGATGAGGAGGTCGACGAAGATGGCAATCCGGTTTTTGACGCGACCAGCGTGGGCGCGACCGGCGACGCCACCGACCTTTATCAACAGGCCGTGCAAATCGTTTTGCGCGATAAGAAAGCCTCGACGAGCTACATCCAACGACGGCTGCAAATCGGGTATAATCGCGCGGCGTCGCTCATGGAACGCATGGAACATGAGGGTGTCGTGGGCGCACCCAACCACGCCGGCAAGCGCGAAATCCTGCTCGGCGGCGAAAATGAATAAAGCTATTGAGGAATGACCCACGAAGCGAGTAAATTTGGCAGGGCCGCGATATCGCCACATCGGGTGATTAGGGCTTGTTTGCGCGAATGGCGGAGATGACGATGGCTGGCAAATGCCAGGCGGTATATGTTGCAACCATGCTACTGGGTAGCGTAGCCCTGGGCTTGGTCATTGGGACGGCGACCGTTGCCGCCCAGCCTGTGCCTCTGCCGACGCCAGCGCCTTTCCCCAAGACCGGAGTCGCCCCGCCGGCTGGCCGGCCGGCGGCACCGCAGGCGGCACAGCCGCAGGCCCCCGCAGACAACTCAAATCCCCTGAAAGCCTTGACGCAGACGTGGCTGCCGTCGTTCTTCGGTGGCGGCGACAAGTCCAGTTCCGCGTTCGATCCCAGGCAGCGCGCGCTCGCCGACAAGGCCAGCCAGTATCTTTCAAACGTCCATGTGATGTCGGGAGAGTTTATCCAGATTGGCCCCGATGGCCGCCAATCGAGGGGCCAGTTCTACGTGCTGAAACCTGGCAAAGTCCGTTTCGACTATGCGCTCCCGGCCCAGGTCGACATCGTGGCGGATGGGACTTCTGTGGTCGTTCGCGACCGCAAGCTTGCAACCCAGGACGTCTACCCCTTGTCGCAGACGCCGCTGCGATTCCTTTTGTCCGACCGCATCGACCTGCTCAAGGACACAACGGTTACGGGCATTTATGCCGACGAAACCCATGTCACCATTGTGGTCGAGGAAAGCCAGGCCCTGATCGGCAAGAGCCGCCTCATGATGATGTTCGGGGCCAAGGACTTTGCACTCAAGCAATGGGTCGTCACTGATCCGCAGGGCTATGACACGACGGTCGCGATCTCCAACCTCAACAGCACCCGGCGTCCGGACCCAAACCTGTTCAGGGTCGACTATACGGACTATCGTAATTAGTTACGACAAAAGTCGTGGATGCGCGGAGCGGCAGGCGGTTGATCGAAGCGCACAACATGTACAACGTGTAGAGTGGGCGCCAAGCTCCTCTCAACACCATGTGGCCCATGCGACTTGCAATCACGTCCTGGAACATCAATTCGGTGCGGCTACGCATTGATCTTGTGGCCAAATTCCTGAAATCGGTCCGTCCCGACATCCTGTGCCTGCAGGAGACCAAATGTCCGGATGACAAGTTTCCGGTCAAGCGTTTCAAGCGCCTGGGCTATGAAAGCATGGCCCTCAATGGGCAGAAGGGTTATCACGGCGTCGCTGTGCTTTCGCGCCTGCCATTTGAGCGATACGAAGCACGCATATTCTGCGACAAGCAGGATTGTCGTCATATCTCAGCAGTGATCGGCGAGCGGGCCGGATTACGTGACCCGATCACTTTGCACAATTTCTACGTCCCGGCCGGCGGCGACATTCCGGATCCAAAGCTCAATCCGAAATTCGATCACAAGCTCTCGTTCCTGGATGAAATGCGTGCGTGTGATGCTATACGCCCTGCCAACACCGAACGCGCAATTCTGGTCGGCGACCTCAATGTCGCGCCGCTCGAACATGACGTCTGGAACCACAAGCAGATGCTGCGTATCGTTTCGCACACACCGATCGAATGCGAAAAGCTTCTCGCAGCCGCAAAAGCCGGCAGCTGGGTCGATTCCATGCGTATACTCACGCCTGAACCCACCAAGCTCTATACGTGGTGGAGCTATCGCTCGCCCGATTGGGAAACCGCCGACAAGGGCCGCCGGCTCGACCATATCTGGACGTCGCCGGCACTGGCCGATCGCGTCTCGAAAATCGCGATTGCGCGGAATTATCGAGGCGCCGAGCGGCCGTCGGATCATGTGCCCATAACCGCGACAATCGAACTTTGAACGCCGTCGGCGTAAAGCCTAGCCCTGTGGCCGGATATCGAACGCCGAGCGCACGCTCTGGATGTCGCGGGCCGAATCGTTGATGCGTTTGGCGATAACGTCGCGCAGCTTTTGCGCAGCGTCCGGAAACCCTTCCAGCATTTTCGTGAACAGCGGCCGGGGAATACGCAGAACGGTCGATGGCTCCAATGCGGTCGCGGTCGCGGGCCGCCTCGTATCCGTGAACAGTGCAAGCTCACCCAACAAGGTACCGGGTCCAACCTTCATGCGCTTGGCATTGTCAGCGTCGTTTGTCGTCAGGACAAACGAGCCCTCCTGCACGATAAAGCCTGAGTCGGCTTCATCACCAAACCGAAACAGCACCTCGCCGCCATGAATGTAGCGGCTCTCCACGCCGATTGCGAGAATGCGCAAGGCAGCGCGGCCCAACAACGCAAGCGTTGGGACCCGTTCAAAGAATAGGATGTCGTCCTCAATTGTCATCGACAAGTTTACGGTACGAGCTTGTACCCGCCCGCCTCCGTGACCAGGATAGCCGGTATGGCGGCATCCTTTTCCACCTTCTGGCGTAAACGGTAGATGTGAGTTTCAAGCGTATGCGTTGTAACGCCGGAATTATAGCCCCAGACTTCCTGCAACAACGTTTCGCGGGAAACCGGATGCTGGCCGGCACGATAAAGATAGCGCAGGATGGCCGTCTCCTTTTCGGTAAGGCGAACCTTGCTGCCCTTTGGATTGAGCAGAAGCTTCGCACTCGGCCGGAACGTATAGGGTCCAATGGCGAATACGGCGTCTTCGCTGGCTTCATGCTGGCGCAGCTGGGCACGCATCCGCGCCAACAGCACGGCAAAGCGAAATGGCTTTGTCACGTAGTCATTGGCGCCGGATTCTAGTCCGAGAATTGTGTCGGAATCGGTGTCATGGCCAGTCAACATGATGATCGGTGCCTTGAACCCGCTCTTGCGCAGGATGCGCACCGCCTCCCGGCCATCGATATCCGGCAGACCCACATCCATGATAACGAGGTCGATCGGCTCTGTCTTGGCAACCTGGACACCCTTGGTTGCGCTGTCCACGACAACGGATTCGAATTCCTCGTGTAGAGCGAGCTGTTCCGCCAGCGCGTCGCGGAGTTCTGCGTCGTCATCCACGATCAGGATTTTGCGGGTACCGGTCATTGATCGTAGCCTTGGGGCGGGTGCCGAGATACTACCATTTTGGTTGAGGACTTTACGATGTTCCGGCGAACCATTCGATCCCCCCATGGGTATCAAATGCATCCTGATAACACAATGATTTGACAAGATTTTCGGCGCGTGAATGACGTTACCCAGCCTCCCCTGCGGCCTCCCTCTCCATGCCCGTCGCAGTTACGCGAAGTAGAGCATTCAGGGCTAAAAGAGCAAGCGGTAGATGCCACTTGTACGAAATTTGGGAGTCCGAAGTTACAGCCATGCGGAAGTTAACCTTACCCCTGATCCGGGTGCGGACCCGGCCAGGCCGGCGGACGCTCGGCCTCCTTCTGGCGGGCCAGAACGCCGTCCCGGTCGTTCTTGGGCGTTCGGGCATTCGCGCCGACAAGCGTGAAGGGGATGGTGCGACGCCCCGGGGTCGCTTCCGGCTCGTCCGGCTGTGGTGGCGGAGCGACCGCTTTCCGAAACCGCCAACCCTGTTGCCCTCACGCCGCATCGACGCCGCGATCGCCTGGTGTGAGCAACCAACCGATCGGCGCTACAACCGGCCATTTCGCCGGTCGCCCAATGAACCAGGAGACGGCCTGCGGCGCGACGACCATTTGTACGACTGGATCATCGAGATCGACCACAACACGAGACCCCGGGTGGCAGGCCGCGGCAGTGCCGTTTTCCTGCATGTCGCACGCCCGGAGCGCTCCCCGACGTCCGGCTGTGTCGCGGCCGACGCCCAATCGCTGAAAAGGCTGCTGGCGCGGGTTGGGCCGCAGACGAGGATCGAAATCTGCTAAGGGATAATCGTCGATATTCTTAAGTCGAATCCGTCGGGGGCCGGTATCCCCCGGCGTCATTCCGGCCGAGCGCCTCTTCGGCGCGAGAGCCGGAATCCAGTAACCCCGATCATCATCTTTATTCACACCCGCGACCCAAATATCGCGCTGCCGACCCGCACGTGGGTGGCGCCGAACGCGATGGCGGTCGCGAAATCCGCGCTCATGCCCATCGAGAGCAACGCCAAACCGTTGCGCTTGGCGATCTTGGCCGTCAGGGCAAAATGGGGTGCGGGTGGTTCGTCGGCGGGCGGGATGCACATCAGGCCGCTGATTGTCAGTCCGTGGGTCTCGCGGCAGGATTTGAGAAATCCATCGGCTTGTTCCGGCAGGACACCCGCTTTTTGCGGTTCACCCCCGGTATTGATCTCGACGAACAACACGGGCTGCCGACCCTGCTTGGCAACTTCCTTGGCCAGGGCCTCGCACAGGCTCGGACGATCGACCGAGTGGATGGCGTCAAACAGCGCGACCGCCTCGCGCGCCTTGTTGGACTGCAAGGGCCCGATCAGATGCAGCTCAATGGCGGGATGGCGGCCCTTGAGCTCCGGCCATTTCGCTTTGGCTTCTTGCACTCGGTTCTCACCGAAAACGCGTTGTCCCGCCAATAAGACGGGCTCGATCGCACTGGCATCGAAGGTCTTCGACACGGCTACGAGCGTAACGGAACCAGGATCGCGCCCCGCCGCCCTGCAGGCCTCATCGATCTCGCGCGCGACCTGGGCCAGCCGCAATGGTGCAGCAATCGTATCGCTCGCCGCCATAGCCCATAACCCCTGATGGTGATCAATTTCTCATTGTCCAATATCATGAGAAACCGGCGCAACCGCAACACCGGCACGGGTCGCTGACCCCTTAATCGCTAACCCCTGCACCCGTTGGACCGACCCATGCACCGTTGACCCCCGGGGGGCGTTCGTGGCCTAGTCGCACCCGAACCGAGACGCCCGACAGGCAAGCGATACGATGACCACCGAACGTTACAACACCCGCGATTCCGAACCACGTTGGCAAAAAGCCTGGGACGACCAAGGTATATTCGCCACCCGCAACGACGACCCGCGCCAGAAATACTACGTGCTTGAGATGTTCCCGTACCCTTCCGGACGCATCCACATGGGGCACGTGCGCAACTACACGATGGGCGACGTGGTCGCGCGTTATAAGCGCGCAAACGGGTTCGCCGTCCTCCACCCGATGGGCTGGGACGCGTTCGGCATGCCGGCGGAAAATGCCGCGATGGAGCGCAAGGTCCATCCACGCGCGTGGACCTATCAGAACATCGCCGCCATGCAAGCCCAGCTCAAGTCGATCGGTCTCTCGCTCGACTGGTCACGCGAAATCGCGACCTGCGATCCGTCCTACTACAAACACCAGCAGCGGATGTTTCTCGATTTCCTCGGCGCCGGCCTGGTGGAGCGCAAGCAGTCGAAGGTAAACTGGGATCCTGTCGACCAGACGGTTCTCGCCAACGAGCAGGTGATCGAAGGCCGCGGCTGGCGTTCCGGCGCACTCGTCGAGCAACGTGAATTGACCCAGTGGTTCTTCAAGATCACGGCCTTTGCACAGGATCTGTTGGATGCACTCGACCGTCTCGACCGCTGGCCCGAAAAAGTGCGCATCATGCAGCGCAACTGGATCGGCCGATCGGAGGGTTTGCTGGTTCGCTTTGCACTCGACGAAACTTCAACGCCGTCAAGTGAAAGCGAACTTGAAATTTTCACGACCCGCCCCGACACGTTGTTCGGCGCAAGCTTTATGGCGATTTCGCCCGATCATTCGTTGGCCCAGGCGGCTGCGGACAAAAATCCCGCGCTGAAGGCTTTCATTGCCGAATGCAAGCGCAGCGGCACCGCGCAGGCGCTCGTCGATACGGCAGAGAAGCAGGGTTTCGACACTGGAACCCGGGCGATCCATCCATTCGATCCGAGCTGGAAACTCCCCGTCTACGTCGCCAATTTCATCCTGATGGAATACGGCACCGGTGCGATTTTCGGCTGTCCAGCGCACGATCAGCGCGACCTCGAATTTGCGCGCAAATATGAGCTGCCGGTGACGCCCGTTGTCTGCGCGGACGGTCAGGATCCAAAAACTTTCTCGATAGGCGACACCGCCTATGACGGCGAGGGCCGCATGATCAATTCGCGCTTTCTTGATGGCATGACCATTGCGGAGGCGAAGGAAGAGGTCGCGCGGCGGCTCGAAACCGAGCAGCGCGGCGGCAAGCCCATCGGCAAACGCCAAGTCAACTTTCGCCTGCGGGATTGGGGTATTTCGCGGCAGCGCTATTGGGGCTGCCCGATCCCGATCATCCATTGCGAAGCGTGTGGCGTGGTACCAGTCCCGGTGGCTGACCTGCCGGTGACGCTGCCTGGTGACGTCACGTTCGATCGCCCCGGCAATCCGCTCGACCACCACCCGACCTGGAAGAGTGTCTACTGTCCGTCGTGCAACAGGCCGGCGCGGCGCAGATCGGGCATTTCACGTGCTTCCACGTCGGATGACGCTCGAGCGGATTGCCCGGCTTGTCGAACGTCACGTCTTCGGGGAGTTCGACCGGCAGATCCTCGTCGGGCACCGGCACCGCGCCGCACATGTCGCAATGGATGATCGGGATCGGGCAGCCCCAATAGCGTTGCCGCGACACGCCCCAATCGCGCAACCGAT
>DATGVJ010000497.1:0-6938 GCA_035300505.1 Xanthobacteraceae bacterium | reverse complement strand
CAGCAGAGCCCGCTTCCGCTTCGCCGGCACGCCCAGTGTAGCGTTTCCGCCGCCATCGCAAAAGGCGCGGAAAGAAAGAGGAGCATGTGGCAACTTTGTACTTGACAACGAAAGCCCCATACAAGGGTTGGGGTGAGGGGGGACCAAACTCCGAAAATTGTACCCCCCTCACCCTAGCCCTCTCCCCAAGGGGGAGAGGGAACAGACCGAGTTCGCCGTTAGGGGGTGCATCATCTCCGAAGTCCATCCAAACGATTCTCGTGCTGGCCGCCATTACCTGTTTCTTCCTCAACCACACCACCGCCACCGCAAAAGGCGCGGAAAGAAAGAGGAGCATGTGGCAACTTTGTACTTGACAACGAAAGCCCCATACAAGGGTTGGGGTGAGGGGGAACCGATCTCATAGTTTTGGCCCCCCTCACCCTAACCCTCTCCCCGCAGGGGAGAGGGAACAGACCGAGCGAGCCGAGAGGGCATCGATCAACACAACATAGGTTACGCTACAGCGCCTTTCTTGTCTGGAAATATCGCAGGATCGCCCAACAGGCGACCGCGGCTGCAAGATGCTTGAGCGTGTGCCCGCTCAACATCTCTCCCACCGAATAGATCTCCGCATCCGAAAATTCAAAAACCTTGGCGACGGTGTAACAGGCAGCCGCGATGAGCCAATAAATGGCGTTGGTGTATTTTGCTGGAAACAGCCAAAACAGAACCGGCAACGCCAGGATAGGAAAAAATTGCGCCCAGGCGTAAAGCCGCAGATCATCGTGCCATCGCCACCACAACAGGCTGAACAAACCAAAACCGAGGAGTGGCCACAGCAACAGGGCGCCGGCCCTGGCGTCGATACGTTCCGCGGCAATGCCTGCGAGGATCGCCATAAATCCGAGAGTCATCGGCAGACGGTCCCAGAACAAGGTGTCGTCAGTCGGGTTCCAGTGATAATAGGCCGAGCCGAAGCCGGTCAGGCAAATTCCGGTGAACAGTACGAAGGTTGCCGGATCGTCGCGATAGCGCAGCCATCCAATGGCGCCGATGACGACGAACGGAACATTCGAGATGACGTTCCAGAAGTTTGGAATTCCGAGCAAGGTGCGCTGATCCGCGAAAGCGTGATAGCTTTGGCTCTGCGGGATTGTCGGTACGAACAACATCACGACGGCGAGCGACAAGGCCATCGCGGCGAGGAGGATGAGAATAGCACGGTTGTTGCCTGTCATCGCGGTTCCTTCGCGGTTCCTGGGTGTTTCCCGAAGTCGGTTCGGAGGGCTCGCACGCACGTTGATGCTCGCATAGACTGTCTGCTTCTTACAGCCAAGTTTCGGCCAAGCCAATGAAACAGGGGCCATAAGGAAGCCGGTGGTGACACATCAATCGCCTGGCGGCTGCATCGACTTGGCTTCCCACTCCCGCAATTTGTAGCGCTGGAGTTTCCCGGTAGCGGTGCGCGGCAGGTCGGACCAAACGTCGATCCAACGTGGATATTTCCACAAGCCGGCCCGCTCCTTCACGTGCACCCGCAGCATTTCGAGCAGTCCGTCGGTGGGAGAATAGCCGTCGCGCAGCACGATGAAGGCCTTGGGCTTGATCAAGCCGTCAGCATCACGCTTGCCGACGACGGCGGCTTCGAGTACCGCCTCGTGCGAGGCCAGGGTCGCCTCGACTTCGAATGGCGAGACCCACATGCCGCTTACCTTGAACATGTCGTCCGTGCGGCCGCAGTAATGATAATATCCATCGGGATCGCGCAGATACTTGTCGCCCGTGTGGGTCCATTCACCCGCGAAGGTGCGACGGCTCTTGGCTCGCTGATTCCAGTAGCCTTCGCCCGCTGTCGGCCCACGCACGATGAGTTCACCGATCTCGCCGTACGGCACTTCGAAGCCGTCGTCCTCGTCCACGATCTTCAAATCGTAGCCGGGGACCGGCTTCCCGGTCGATCCATAGCGCAGGTCGTCTGGTCGGTTGCTCAGGAAGGTCTGGAACATTTCAGTAGAGCCGATCCCGTCGAGCACGTCGACGCCGCACGCGGCGCGCCAGCGCTCGCCGAGTTGTGCCGACAGAGCCTCGCCGGCCGACACGCAAAGCCGCAGCCGATTGGAGCCGGCGCCTGGGCCCATGTCGTTGTGGGCCATTAACGACGAATAGAGCGTCGGCACGGCGTAGAAGATGGTCGGGTTATGCCGGCGCATCAAGCTGAACACGGCATCCGGTGTGGGCCGCTCGGGCAGCAGGATGGTGCTGGCGCCGACCGACATCGGAAACGCCATGGCATTGCCCATCCCGTAGGAAAAGAACAGTTTCGCGGCTGAGAACACGACGTCGTCGGTGTGAATGCCGATGACACGCTGCCCCATCAGCCGCGCCGCCGCCATCGGGGTGGTGTGGACATGTTTGACGCCTTTGGGATCGCCGGTCGAACCGGACGTGTACATCCAGAAAGCCACTTCGTCCGACACGGTGGGTGACGCAACGGGCTCTGCCGAAGCGTTCGCAAGAATGTCTTCGAAAAGATGAACGTCGCAGTGGCCGAATGTCGCGGACGCCTTCGGTTCGGCCCCAACCAGCACCAGCGTGCGCAGCTGCGGCACGCGATCCAATATGGGCAGGAGGTTCTTGGCGAGTGCGGCATCAGCCACCAGCGTGGTGGCGCGGCTGTCGGCGAGGATATAGGCGTAGACTTGCGCGTTGAGGAACGTGTTGAGCGGGATGACGACGATGCCGGCGCGCACGGCACCCCAGAACGCGACCGGATAGTCGATCGTGTCCGGCATGAGGAGAAGGAGGCGATCCTCATGGCGCAGCCCGAGCGACTTCATCGCCCAGGCAAATCGACACGTGCGCGATTGCAGTTCCCCATAAGTGAGCGAACGCGTGGATTGCGCAAACGCGATTTTGGAGCCCAAGCCACGCGCCACATTGCTGTCGATCAGGTCGACAGCGGCATTGTAGGGGCAGCGCGTGAGAAGATCGTCGAGCATTGGTTACGTGAACCCTCAACGGCGTTGCACCTCGTCGGGACGGTCGACGCGGCGGAGCGACGGGAACAGCCATGCCCACAATGCGACAGTCGCGAATATGGCACAACCACCCACCACCACGGCACCGACAGCGCCGATAAGCTCGGCCGTGAGCCCGGCCCGGAAGGAACCGAGCTGGCCCGAGCAGCCGACGTTGAAGGCATGAACGCCCGCGACGCGCCCGCGCATTTCATCCGGCGTGCTGACCTGGACGATGGTTTGGCGCACCACCGCGCTGACGATGTCGCCGACGCCGATCAGCATCAGGGCGGCAATCGACAGAACCACGTTTTGCGACAGGCCGAAGGCCAACGTTCCAAAGCCAAAAAGCGCAAACCCCAGAAACATGGTCCGCCCACCATGCTGCTTGACGGGAAAGCGGGTCATGACGGCGGCTGCCAGCAGCCCGCCGACCGACGGCGATGCGCGCAAAAGGCCGGCGCCCCAGGGCCCGATATCGAGGATGTCGCGCGCAAAAATCGGCAACAATGCCGTGACGCCGCCCAACAGCGAGGCAATCAGGTCGAACGACATGGCGCCCAGGATGGTTGGTGCGTTCCAGATGAAACGAAACCCGCCGGTCAGCGATTCCCAGGTGACCTTCTGTCGCTTTTTCGGCTCCGGCGGGTTTGGCATGAGGAAGCTTGCCACCGCCGCGGCCGAAATGAGCAATGCGCAGGTGCCATAGTCGAAAGCGGGGCCGAAAATGTAGAGCACACCGCCGAGCCCCGGGCCGATGAGTGAGGAAAGCCGTCCGGCCGAGACATGGGCGGCGACGGCGCGGCCTAGAATCGCGCGCGGCGCCATCACCGGCACGAGCGATTGCACGACCGGCTGCTCGAAAGTGCGGGCGATCGCGTTGATGAGCAAAAGCCCATAGATCGCCGGCAAGTAGGGGGCCGGAAAGAGCGACGAAATCGCAAGGCCGGCCGTCATGGCAAGTTCGACCGCATAACAGCAACGCAGGATGAGACGGCGGTTGTAACGATCGGCGGCCTGGCCCGACAACAGCATCAGGAGAAGCGGCGGCATGAATTGGGTAAGACCGATGAGGCCGAGATGAAAGGCGCTGTTGGTCAGTTCGTAAACCTGATAGCCGACCGCGACCGCCAGCATGTGGTTGGAGGTATTCGACGTCACCCGCGTGGTGAACAACAGAGCGAAGGAGCGTACCGAAAAGAGCGGTGTTGCAGGGTCGATCGCCAAGTCCTCGATCGAGATTTCACTTTCCTTGTCGGGCTTGACGTCGCTCACTGTTCACCGTTGCCTGTCAAAGGGCTGCGTTTCGTCGGGACGGTCGACCTGGCGAAGCGCCGGAAACGCCCAGCACCACAATGCCACCGTGGCAACAATTGCGCAGCCGCCAAAGACGACGGAACTCACGGCGCCGACATATTCCGCCATGACGCCGGCGCGGAACGAGCCGAGGTGGCTCGCTGTTCCATAGAACAGCGAGTTGACCGCAAAGACCCGGCCACGCATCTCGTCGGGCGTCGTGGTCTGGATCAGGGTCTGGCGGACGACCGTACTGAACATGTCGCCGATGCCGGAAACCATCAGGGCTGTGACCGACAACACGATGCCGTGTGAAAGGCCGAATACGATGGCCGCTACGCCGGAAAGCGCAAAACCCGCATAGAGCCATAAGCCGCCATGGCGTCGCAGCGGAAAACGCGTCAGCACGAATGCTGCCAGGAGCGCGCCCACCGCCGGTGCGCTACGCAACACGCCGGCGCCCCAGGCGCCGGTCTCGAGAATGTCGCGGGCATAGATCGGGAACAGCGCGCTTACGCTGCCGAACAGAGCGGCGGCGAATTCGAACAGCATGGCGCCGAGCATGATCTGCGAGCGCCAGATGAAGCGGAAACCTGCCAGCACGGTTTCGAGCGAGACCGCCTGTTGCGCCGCCGGCCTTGCTGGGTCGGGGAGGAGAAAGCCGGCGACCGAAGCGGCGAGGATAAAGGCGGTGCAGACCCCATAGTCGAAGACCGGACCGAAAACATAGAGCACGCCGCCGAGCGAGGGGCCGATCACGACAGAGAGATGGCGGGCCGACACATGCGCCGCGATGGCACGGCCCAGAATCGCGCGCGGCACCATGGTGGGCAACAATGCCTGCATCAGCGGCTGTTCAAACGTGCGCGCCGCCATGTTGAGGAAGACCAGGAGGTAGATCGCGACGATGCTTGGTGCCGGCATGGCGGCGACCAGCATCAGGCCGGCTGAGGAAATGAACGCGACGACGTAACACAGGCGCAGCACCTGCCGGCGATTGTAGCGATCGACGATCTGTCCGGCCGGGACCATGAGCAGGAGCGGCGCCACGAACTGGGCGAGGCCGATCAGGCCGAGTTGCAGCGCGCTGTCGGTCAATTCGTAGACATGCCAGCCGACCACCACGGAAATCATCTGAAACGCGGTCGTGGACGCAACGCGCGTGATGAACAACAGGCTGAAGGACCGGACGCGGAATAGCGGGGTCGCGGGATCGATAATGGTGTTTTCGATCGATGTGTTTTCGATAGGTTTCGTCTCGGTAGATTTGGATGCAATCGTAGCGTTCGGCGCGGCGACCTCGTGCATTGGTTCGCGATCAGCCACGTGTGTTTGGCCTCCTATTGATTTGCAATGAACGTAGGGAGCCCCATGCGGGCACGCTTGTATTCCCTGTGCTCGTTTCGTACCGTCGCGCATCTTTGTCAACGATGACGAGCCCGATGCCCGGATTTATTCTGAGGCTTTTCACGCTGGTCCTTTTGGCCATTGCCGGTCCGGCCGCGGCAGAGGATTTCTACCGGGGCAAGACGCTTCGCCTGGTTGTGCCGGCTGAAGTCGGTGGCGGCTACGATTCCTACGGGCGGACGTTCGCCCAATATTTCCGACGACACCTGCCTGGGGAGCCGCTGATCGTCGTGCAGAACATGCCGGGTGGCGGTGGTCTCGTGGGCGCCAACTGGCTGTTCAACGTTGCGCCCAAGGATGGCCTTGTCATTGGCCTCGTTCAGCGTGGCGTGCCGTTCTATCCCTATTTTGGCGACAAGAATACGCTGTTTGTTCCGACCCGGTTCAACTGGCTCGGCAGCTTCAGCGCCGAGACAGGGGTCACGACCGTGTGGCACACCGCCAAGGCGCGCACGATGGCAGACGCCTTCAAGGACACGGTGGTGCTGGGCGGCGGCGGGCCCAACGACAGCGAGACCTATCCGAACCTGATGAATAATACGATTGGAACAAAATTCCGCGTCGTGTCGGGCTACAAATCGAACTCGGGTGTCATGCTCGCGGTGGAGCGTGGCGAAGTGGAAGGCATGACCGGGTCCTGGTCTTCGCTCAAAGCGGAACGTCCGGCCTGGCTGCGCGACAAGCTGGTGCGAATCCTGGTGCAGATCGGTCGCACACGGCAACCTGACCTGCCCGACGTTCCGCTCGTCATGGACTTTGTCACGAGCGAGGAAGACCGGGCGATGTGGAACGTCGTGCTATCGATGGCGCAAGCCGGCCGGCCGGTAGCGGCGCCGCCCGGCATTCCGGCAGAGCATCTCACCACGCTGCGCGCCGCGTTCATGGCGACCATGCGCGATCCGGCTTTCATCCACGAGATGGAGCGTGTCGGCCGGGAACATTCGCCGGAGACTGGCGATGTGTTGCAGCAGTTGTTGCAGGATGTCGCCGCAACGCCTGCCGCAACGCTGACGAAATTGAATTCGCATCTCAAGCGCAATTGATTACTTCCGTAGGGTGGGCAAAGGCGCGCATGCCGTGGACTTACAACATACTCGATCGTCCGAAAGCGCGCCGTGCCCACGCGCACCAAGGGCGTCCAAGACGCGT
This sequence comes from Xanthobacteraceae bacterium, assembly GCA_035300505.1. Lineage (GTDB taxonomy): Bacteria > Pseudomonadota > Alphaproteobacteria > Rhizobiales > Xanthobacteraceae > VAZQ01. The sequence continues at coordinate 87 of DATGVJ010000497.1, read as the reverse complement.
GGGCACGGCGCCACGATAGACCATTTGTTTGTTCGACCATTGTGCCAGGCGCCTTTGCCCACCCTACGATTCTGCGCTTTGTTCATG
>DATGVJ010000496.1:0-11342 GCA_035300505.1 Xanthobacteraceae bacterium | reverse complement strand
GTATTTGTTGGTTCTTATGCGCACGACATGCCTACTATCGATGTCGTCTACGAAGTTACTCAAACTCAGATTATCATTGAGCGCGTGCGATTCAGAACCGCGTCAATAAGTGCAGGACATGCGTAGTAGCCGATGCATTCCTTGACCGCGAGATGGAAAAGGAACTCCTGCTGAACTACCTCAAGTCTGCTGGTACGGTGGGGGCCGATGGGTGAGCTTGACCAGGTACTTTGTTTCGGCGTCTATCTGAACCGCTCATTCGCCCAATTGGCCGTGTAGTCATAAAGGTTTTTCGTCGCGTTGGAATAGGATTGGCCGGTCACCTTCGAGCATGGCTCGCACGGCGTCTGGCCGTGCATGGCGCCCTCGATCACGACAAAATCCTTGTCCCGGCTTGCAGCCACGTCGAAATGGATCTCGTTGTCGGCGATGAAATAATGCCCGCCCATGGCGGCGATGAGGATCGGCACTGTGATCTGGCGCAACGCGCAGGGAGTCGAGTTGTTGCTCGTGCACCAGTCGATGTCGGTCATCGAATCCTTGGCCCGAATGGCATTGGCGCTGAGAAACGACGTCAATGTCAGGAATTTTGTGCCGTTCGACAGCGTCTTGTCTTGGGTTGCACTATTTGTGATCGCGACGCGCACGGATCGAACCACTTCCGTCGATACCGAGCCGTCATTCCGGATGAGCTTTTGCGGCCGCATGGTGCCGGGGTGAACGTCCATGGAAAAATCCATCAGGCGCGCCCGGTTTCGATAAAAGATGAAGGGCGCATCGTCGCTCGTGCGGCCCCTGCCCTGCCTGATCTCCTCGCGCATCGCCAGCGCCTTGTCGATCAACCGGTTCATGCGCGCCGCCTGGGCCTTGAAATAACGATCCATGAACGCGGACGAATAGACGGACTGTCCGTTCGGATTGAAACCATTCCGGGGGTCGAACGAATCTAGCGAAGGGTCGATTTTGGAAGGATCGTTCTCGTCGAGCACTGCCGGGTTGAGGCTGCGCATCGTATTCACGGTGTTGCCGGGATGCGCATCCAGCAGCAGCAGGCCATCAGCCGGCGGCAGGCCGGCAAGCGCATTGCTGCACTGGGTCAGCTTGTCCGACCCCTGGCAATAAGATGGGCCTTTCTCCGCCGTCGCCTGGTAGAAGGTCGTCGAGGGTCCGCCGCCCGAGAAGCCGATCAGGATCACTTTGCCGACGCCCGGCTGCCGGCGCAGGAATTCGACGCCCTGTTTGATATCAAGCGCAATGTCCTCGAACTTGACGATCGCCTCGTTGTTGTCCGAGCGCGGATTCATGCCCAGCACCATGAAGCCGCGCCTGGCGAGTTCCCTGGTGCCGATCATATTCATGAAGTTCGATGTGCGATGGATGGCGAGAAAGGCCACCGTTGGCGCCGGCCCGCTGTCGGGCGTATAGAGCGCGCCTTTGGTCGCCGATGGCCGAAACTGCACGTAGCGCGGATTGCTCTGGGCAAGTGCCGTATTCGCCGCCAAAGCCAAGGCGACACCGACGGATATGCCAATCATTCTTGTCATCGCCGCCAACATCAAGCCGCCTTTCCACGCGGTTTTATCTTGGGTAGCTCAATGGTTAGCTCAGCCTTCATCGTCGCTAGTGCTTCATCAATGACCCACATGTGCGAGCTGTGGTGTAGATCAAGCAGTCGACGTACGGAATTCTCGGGCACACCGAGTTCCTTGGCGAGCTTGACCTTCGTCCACCCGCGAGCGCGCATCGTCTCGTACACCGCGAGCTTTGCTGTCACAAGCGAAGGAAGGACGACTCGGTCGGATCCCAGGTGACCCGCTTTGTCTCTCGGCAGAGGCCTGTCGCCTTTCATGTAGCCCTCAAGCGCCGCGATGACGCAATCCAGCGCATTGGCGCGAGCCTCGTCTTTGGTTTGGCCTTCAGTCAATGCTTCTGGAATTCCAGGAACCCGGACCAACCACCAACCGTTCTCTTCGCGCTCCAATGTGTATCGGTAGCCGAAAGCCATATGGTTACTCCCCGGCGACAGCCGCCTTGTAGCGCTCGATCACTGGCTTCGGCGCGCTGATCGTATCCGTCACGATCCTGGTCATTTCCTCGCCAGTCGCAGGATTGAATTCCAGCTTCGCGGTTTTCATCTTTTCGATGAAGGCGGGGTCTCGCATGGTGGCGTCGAAGCCGCGGCGCAGGGCCTCGACGATGGGCGCTGGAACACCGGGAGGCGCCACATAGGATTGCCCCATCTGCGAACTCGCCGACATGAATGTGAGCAGGTCGCGGTCGGCCTGGTTTTCCGCATAGTCGAGCAGCAACGGCAGGTTCGGTAGTTCTGGGTGCTTCTGCAGCGCGATCTGCACGACCAGGCGCATGATGCCGCCCTCGCGAATCCAGTCCATGTGATAGGTGCGGATGTCGTTCCAGGTCGTGATCGCCGCTTCGGTTTCTCCGGACTCGATCGAGAGGTTGCGCTTCCCGGCCGACCCATAGCCGACGATGATCTTGAACTTCGTGCCGAACATCTTGTTCATGAACGCCGGCATCAGAAAAGTTTCCGACGTGCGGCTGGACGAACTTGCGACCACTTCCTTGTCGCGAAGTTCCGGTATCGTCGTTGCGTTGATCTTGGTCGACATCACCAGGACGCGCGTCGCGTCGGAAATCCGGCCGATCCAATTGAGTTTCGATACATCGTATTTCACGGAGTCTTCGCCCACCGCCTGAGCGGTCACGACCGCGACCAACGGGGTCGTAATCGTGAGGCCGTCGGGCGCGGCGACGCCATAGGTGTTGTTCACCGCCGTCGAGCCCCCGGCGCCCGGCATGAAGACCGGTTGGACGGTCGGATTGCCGGGAAGATTTTTGCTCAGGAAAGGCGCGAACACGACTGGGTAGAGCGCGCGGTCTCCGCCCGGCGCGGACGGCACCAGGATTTTGAGCGTCTTGCCGCGGAAATGATCGGCCATCGACTGGGCGGAGGCGTTGAGAGGCAGCAGTGTTGCTGTTGAAGTGATCGCAGCGTGAATCAAAGCACGTATCGAGGTGCCGCTGTCACGATCCTTCATGTGCTCTCCTCTCACCCCTTCCGCCGAAATGGAATTTCATCAGGTACTTCATGCCGACGCAACAGTTCCTCTTCACGCGGATAGAGCCGGAACGCATAATTCGCCGGCAATACATCGAGCCAATCCGGCAGGCCCAGTTTCTTGGCGGCGTGCACCGGCCAATAGGGATCAATCATCATTTCGCGCGCAATGGCGATGATGTCGGCTTTGCCGTCCTGCAGAATGGCCTCCGCCTGTTCGGGCTCGGTGATCATGCCGACAACCGCGGTTTGCACATCAGCCTCGCGCCGCACATGGTCCGAATAGACGACATTATAACCGGGCACATACCGCGACACCGCCGGCAGGCTCGATGTGCCCTCCAGGCCGCCGCAGGAGCAATCGATGGCATCGACGCCGCGCGCCTTAAGCTCCATTGCAAAAACCACCGTGTCGTCCATGTCCCAATGGCCGCCCTTGCCGTCGACCACCGACACACGAAAGAACAACGGCTTGTCGGCCGGCCAAGCCGTGCGCACGGCCTCGACCAGCTCAAGCGCAAAGCGCATGCGGCCCTCAAGGTCACCCCCATAGGAATCGGTTCGGTGATTGGCGACCGGCGAGAGGAACTGATTGATCAGATAGCCGTGTGCGCCATGGATCTCCACGATGTCAAAGCCTGCGTCGGCGGATCGCCGCGCGGCCTCCCGCCAAGCGGCGAGTTCGTCCTTGATGCCCTGGCGGTCGAGCGCGAGCGGTGCGGCGCGACCGGGGCCATGCGGGATCGGGCTCGATGACACTGTGGTCCATGGCGCGTAGCCCACCTTGGCGTCATTTTCATCAAGGGGCTTGCGGCCTTCCCACGGCGCACGCGCGGACGCGCGGCGTCCCCCATGGCCGAGCTGGATCGCCGGCACTGCGCCCATGCTCTTGAGGAATTCCGTGATCCGGCGATAACCGCGCACGTGGTCGTTCGTGTACATGCCGGCGCAATGATGGGTGCGCCGGCCACAAGGTTCGACGGCGGTCTCCTCGCTGAACACAATTCCGGAGCCGCCAATCCCGTACTGGCCGAGATGCACGAGATGCCAATCCGTCAGATTGCCGTCGATCGACAAATACTGCGACATCGGCCCAAGCATGATGCGGTTTCGCGCCGTGACCCCCCGCATGGTGATCGGACGAAACAGGAGCGGACGCTGGTCGACCGGCGTCCGCAGGCCTCCGGAATGGTCGGTCGCAACTTCAACACCCGCAATTCTCATTGTCGATTTTTCCTGTGGCCGCGATTCATCAAGTCGGATATTGCGAGCCCTCGCCGGCGCCTTGCAGGACGCGCGTGAAAACCCGGGGCGTAGCGCCCGCGTCCGATGCGAACCCGCATTCCTGTTAAACCGTCACCGCCTCCCGGCGCGCCGGCGCAGTGGTTGCGGCTTCCTCTCCACCTTTCGGACGTTTGCTCATTGCGATCTCCAGGCAGTCTTTCTTTGGACGGCCACCCTACTACCACAAAATCCGACCCCACAAATTTCGACAGCGGCACGACCGGCGCCGAAGCAAAAAAAAGCCGGCGCTCGAAAGCGCCGGCCTTCAATTATCCGATCCATCGCTTTGCGATCAATTGGTCGCAACAAACAACGTCGACGGTTCCACCTTCACGCCCGGCCCCATGGTGGAAGACACCGCAACCCGGTTGATGAAGTGTCCCTTGGCTCCCGGCGGCTTGGCCTTTTGCACGGCATCGGCAAAAGCCTTGATATTGGCCACCAACTGATCAGCGGAGAAAGACGCCTTGCCGACGCCGGCCTGGACAATGCCGGCTTTTTCGACACGAAACTCGACCGAACCGCCCTTGGCTCCCCTGATCGCGGTCGCGACATCCATCGTCACGGTGCCGACCTTGGGATTTGGCATGATGCCGCGAGGGCCCAAAACCTTGCCGAGACGGCCGACAAGCGGCATCAGGTCTGGCGTCGCGATGCAGCGATCGAAATCGACATTGCCGCCCTGGACCTTTTCAACGAGGTCTTCGGCCCCGACGATATCGGCACCGGCGGCCCGCGCTTCATCGGCTTTGATCCCACGGGCAAATACGGCGACGCGCGCCGACCGGCCGGAGCCATTGGGCAGGTTGACCACACCGCGGACCATCTGGTCGGCATGGCGCGGATCTACCCCTAAGTTCATCGCGATTTCGATCGTCTCGTCGAACTTGGCCTTGGCCCGTTCCTTGATCATTTTGACGGCATCGTCGATCGAGTAAAGCTTCTCGCGATCGACGCCATCGCGCGCTTTGGTGGTTCGTTTTCCCTGATGTGCCATGGCGATTACCCCGCAACCTCTATGCCCATCGAACGGGCGGAGCCCTCGACCATGCGCATGGCCGACTCGATCGTGCTGCAGTTGAGGTCTTTCATCTTCTGTTGAGCGATCTCGCGCACCTGCGCGCTGGTGACGGTCCCGGCTTTTTCACGGCCCGGCGTTTTCGATCCGCTCTCGAGGTTTGCCGCCTTCTTGATGAAATAGGATACCGGCGGCGTCTTGAGTTCAAAAGTAAACGAGCGATCCTGGTATGTGGTTATGACCACCGGGATCGGCGTGCCCTTATCCATTTTCTGGGTCTGGGCGTTGAACGCCTTGCAGAACTCCATGATGTTAAGGCCGCGCTGACCGAGCGCGGGACCAATCGGCGGGGACGGATTTGCCGATCCCGCCGGCACCTGCAGTTTTAGAAATCCAGTGACTTTCTTTGCCATATACGTCCTCCTGGTGGCCATTTGGCCGGTTCAGGGTTCGTGGTGCGGTCTGGAGCGGTTGGCAGCCGCCCTTCCCTCCCACGATCCGTTCGTCAACCACGCCCGGATGAGACCGGGAAAGGCGACGAAATACTACAACTTCTCGACTTGTCCAAACTCCAGTTCGACCGGTGTCGGCCGGCCGAAGATGCTTACCGCGACCTTGAGGCGCGAGCGGGCATCGTCGACTTCCTCGACTGTTCCATTGAATGAGGCAAACGGGCCATCCGACACGCGCACCTGCTCGCCCACTTCGAAAGATATCGATGGCTTGGGCCGATCGACGCCCTCCTGCACCTGATGGAGGATACGCAGAGCCTCCACTTCGCTGATCGGGAACGGCTTGTTGTCGGTGCCAAGGAAGCCCGTCACCTTCGGAGTGTTCTTGATCAGGTGATAGGCCTCGTCGGAAAGGTCCATCTTTACGAGGACGTAGCCGGGAAAGAATTTCCGCTCGGAATTGACCTTGCGGCCACGGCGGACCTCAATGACCTGCTCCTTCGGCACCATGACTTCTTCGAATAGATGTTCAAGATGGCGCTGCTTGGACTGCTCGCGAATCGATTCCGCAACCTTGTTCTCGAAGTTGGAATAGGCTTGCACGATATACCAGCGCTTGGTCATGGCCTTCAAATCCGTGTGCTTATTCAGCCGCCGATACCGAGTACGGTCGTCACGAGCATCCGCATGACCTGGTCGGCAAGCAGAAAGAATATCGAGGCAAGTGCCACCATCACGAACACCATGGCGGTCGTAACGGCGGTTTCCCGGCGCGAGGGCCAAGTCACCTTGAGGGCCTCGGTCCGCACTTCTTTCAGGAACTGGAAGGGACTCACTTTCGGCATTGTCTCGCCTGTCAAATGGCAATATTCACCCCGCCGGAGGATCATCAAACCCAACGGCAGGGAGTTTAGGATTTATTGAGACTTGCGCCCGGACCGGTCAGGCCCAGTTTGCTCAGGCGTGAGATAGGGTCTTAAGGCGCCCGGGTCAAGAGAGAGTCTAGGGGCCAGGCTGGAGGGAGAAATGTTGTGGCGTTTTGGAGGTTGACCCCGGCGAGGGGATTCGGGGCGCTGGCAGGACGACCATGAGAATTGCCGTTCACACCCCATTTGGCCTTTCGGAACCGATTGCCGAAACGGAGCTGTTCGAACGCCTCAAGATCGCGGCAACTCGGCTAGGATGGTCATGCCTGCGCACCGACAGGTCGCGTGATATCGAAAAATTCGCGCCCGATGTTGTGCTGGTCGAGCAGTTCACGGTGGCCAAACTAACACCGTATCCGACCCTCGGCCTGATGTGGGCTCCTCCGGCGTACTGGGAGACAAGCGAACAATGGTTGAAGAACGTTGCGTCCTACGATGGTCATTTGTTTGCCGATCCGGCAACCGCAAGATTTGTGGACGATGTTGTGTCGCCGGTTCCTGTGCGGTTCGTTCGTGGACGATGGTTTCCCACGTGCCAGGCTACCGAACTCAAATCCGGCCCGCGGACCGGACTGTCATATTTGGGGACGGGGTGGGACAAGGATCGGCATCGGGAACTGCTCGACAGGTTGGCGGGCAAGGTCGCTCTTGATCGCTTTGGCCCCGCTGCGGACAGAACGTCGAAGAGAACCTTGCCATTCGACGGCGTAAGCGTCATCGAAACGCTCACTCGGGCCGCCGCAGCGCTTTGCTGGCACTCCCCCCAGCATCGCAAGTGGGGGATCCCAACCGCCCGCGCCTTCGAGGCGGCTGCGTCAGGCGCAATCATCATCAGCGATGAAATCGGGTTCGTCCGCGAAACCTTCGGCAGTGCCGCGCTTTACGTGAACATCGAAGCACCACCGGACGAAGTGGCCGACCAAGTCGCTCAACACATGACCTGGATCGAGGGCAATCCCGAAGCGGTCGAACGCAAGCGCGTCGCAGCTCATCGAATTTTCATCGAGAACTACGCGTTCGACGTTCTGCTGCGCCAGCTTCCGCGATTGATCTCGGACATCAAGCGTGCCTGGCAGCCGGCTGCGATTTCTGCGGGACGTTCCGTTGGCTTTGTGGTCCGTACGGGGGGGCGCGATCTCGCTTTTCTCGATCGGGCGATCAAGTCCCTCGAAGATCAGACCCATCGAAATGTGCATACCATTGTCGTGGCCTATCGCGATGGCGCCGCCATCCGCAAGCACCTCTCCTCGCGTCCGGCAAAACTCGCGGCCTTGCGCGTGATCGATTCCGCCGACAACGGATTTCGCAGTTCTGCGCTTTGGGCAGGACTCAAAGAGATCGACACCGATTTCTTCGGCATCCTGGACGATGACGATTCCTTGATGCCAAACCACGTCGCTGCCTGCCTTGCGACTCTCGAACGATATCCGGAATCGGACCTTGCCTATGCGGGCACCCTCTGGGTTAGCGAAGGGGAAAACAGCCTGGAGCATCGGACCATCGCCGCCTTTCGGCACTTCGATCCGACACTCTTTCGAAAGCGAAACAGCATCAGCTCCAACGCCTGGCTCGCACGCCGATCCACGCTGCTCCGCCTCGGGATGGACCCCGAGTTGGGGGTCGGAGAGGACTATTACCTGCTATTGCGTCTCCTCCATGACCGGTGCTTCACACCCACTTGGCGGCTGACTGCGGAACACCAGCAGCGTCCAAGCGACCGGTCCCACAGCCCATTATCGACGGAGGAAGCCGGCAGTTTTATGCGCATCAAGCGCCGTTTTCTGCTGGCACCCGATGCCTACGACGCACCACTCGCGGAGGCATCGCTCGACCTGCTCGCAAACAATGATTTGATTGCTGCCCGCATCCTCGGCAGGATGATCAAGCGGCAATACTTGCGAAAAGGGTTGCAAGTCTATTTGACCGATTTCCGCGGACTGCCAAAGAGGTTCACGCGCCTGCCCTCGATCATCAGGCATGGCGGTATCAAAAAGGTGCGGCGGATCATCGAGCAACGCGGAGCAAGGGAATACGCAAGACGGAAGCCGGGAATGCCATCTAATTCAGATCAGTGAAAAAACATTCAACAATTTCAATGCCATGATTGGCAGGAGTGGAGGGGCTCGAACCCCCAACCCCCGGTTTTGGAGACCGGTGCTCTACCAGTTGAGCTACACTCCTACAGGCGACCGCCGCCAACCGCTGCCGGCTGTCGCCGGTTTGCAGCCAGACTGGTGCATCAACCGCGCAAACAATGCAAGCCCGTCAGCGCATCAGGCGGGGTCGCATCAAGCGGGGTCGATGACAACCGCCGTCCCATAGGCCAAGACTTCGGTGATGCCGGCCATGACTTCGTTGGATTCATAGCGCATGCCCAGGATGGCGTTGGCGCCAATCTCTCGCGCGTGGCCCACCATGAGATCATAGGCGTCGCCGCGTGCCCGTTCGCACATCGACGTATACAACGTGATATTGCCGCCGAACAAGGCCTGAATTGCGGCGCCGAAATTGCCCACAATGCTGCGGGAACGCACGACGATCCCTCGCACGACGGCGAGGTGACGAACCACCCGGTGGCCTGGAAGGTCGTTGGTGGTGGTGACGATCATGGCAATTCCTTTCTGTGGCGCCGCCTCGCAAATTCTCGGACTTTGGTTTTTGTCGCCTGCTCGTGCGCCGATTCGGAAGTTCCCATCATATCGCGGCACATCCAATTGCGAACTCCGAAATCATGGAGATCTAGCAACTTCTTCATTCACGCCTTGACCGCACTCGGCCGCGTCTTGTCGAAATGATCGGCGGTGTCGACCTGGAATCGCTGTGCCGACACGTCAGTGCGGCCGCTCGTCCTGGCGCCTTCGGAGAAGGCGGAAACCTGCAGGATTTCCAGATCGTCGTCTCCGACATTTTCGAACCAATAGCGAGAATATCGCGGCGTAATGGTGCCCTCGTGCGGCCCGAACTCACCGATCAGCACGTCGCCGGGCCCGTAAAATCGGACACGCCCCTTGAGCACCATCCAAAAACTCGCCGATGTCGAGTGATAGTGCAGATTGTTCTCCCCGCCGTTCTTCTTCACGACCTGGACGGCGCCGCGTACGATGTCCCTGCGACCAAGCGACACGAAACCCTTTGCGGAATTGCCATCGGTCGGCTTTGTGTAAGCAAACGTGACTGGATCGGCTTCCGCCTCCAGGTGGCGGCGCATGAGGTCATCTTTGGTCTCGGCCATCGTCATTTCCAGTCTCCATTTCGCTGCTAGAGCGCGTCCCGATCGAATTGAAACGGTGACGCGCTCTAGCTCATTAAGTTGACGCGTTTTCGTCGGCGAACCGGAAGCCCACTTCGCCGGACAACACTATGGTGCGTCAATTGCTATTTCGGCGCCATGGTCTCTTTGGCAGCGGCGATCACATCAGCCGGCATCGCATAGGCGCGGCCAAGCGTATTGGCCACGTCCTCGCCGCGCACCCAGTCGAGGGTCAGGCGCAATCTGTCGATATCGGCGCGAAAAGCCTTGTCCACCATCGTGGCGTTGAACGCATCGCGCATCTGCTTGACCCGCTCGGCCGGCACGCCCGGCGGCATCAGCACCGGACGATCGAGATCCTGCGTAACGATCAAGAGGCGCACCTGCTGGCGGGTCGCCTCGTCCTTGGCGAATTCCATGAGGCTCGGGGCATCGGGGTATTCCGCGTTGCGCTTTTCGCTCACCATGATCGGAATGAGAATTTTGCGTTCCGTTATCCATTGCGGTCGCAGCGATTTGATCGCCGTCATCTGCGGGCCGCAGCGCCCATGGATCTCCTCGCGCTCCATCGCGTGAAAGATCGAGGCGCCGTCCTTGTAGCCGCCGATCACTTTGATCCTGGTGCCGAACAACTTGTTCATCGCCGCCGGATAGATATCCATTTGCGAACCGACGCCGGAACTGCCGACAATGAACTGTTTGTCGAGAAGGTCAGCCCAGCTCTTTGCCGGTGACGTATGCCAGGCGGTGCACGGACCATCGGAACGGTCCATGCTGCCGAGCCAATGGAAATTGAGTGGATCGAAGCGCGCGCCTGGCGTGCCGAACAAGGGTGCGAGCGGTACGCTCGAATGGATCAGCGCAATCGTCGTGCCGTCCTGCGGTGCCTGCGAAAACAGATAATTGGTGGCCAGCAGCCCGCCGGCGCCCGGCATGCTCTGGACGATGAAATCAGGCTTGCCGGGAACGTGATTGCCCATATGAGCTGCCAGCAGCCGCGCATATTCCGCATAGCCGCCGGCAACGCCCGCGCTGATGATGAGGCGAATTTGCTTGCCCTTGAAGAAGGGCTCCTGCGCCATGCCGACGCCGGCCATGAGCGCCGCCAGGATCAGACTGAAGATCGCGCTGAAAATGAGCCTTGCACCGAAGAACACCTACGTTCTCCCCTAATGCCGCCAATGGCGCCCCATTAATCAGTGATTGTCACGACGACGCCGGCGCCGACGGTCTTGCCGCCTTCACGGATGGCGAAGCGCTGCTTCTCCTCCATGGCGATCGGCGTGATCAGTTCCACGTTCATGGCGGCATTGTCGCCGGGCATGATCATCTC